>JBEKDV010000185.1:0-14644 GCA_050014175.1 Candidatus Solibacter sp.
GCCCGCATCCTCCATCTGGAACGGGCTTCAGAATTGCAGTCGAAGCCGCGTATTGGTCAATCACTTCTGCGCAGCGATGGGGATGAACACCGGCCGACATGTCAGGACTTCCGAACCTTGCGGTATGCCTGCCACCAACTTGGTGCGGATCAGGATTTCAAACGACTGGGATGCCAGGTCAAGCGTACGACAGCCGGCGGTATTGCGGATCGTGGCGGGGAAATCGCCGCTGGACAGGAGTTCAGCGGCGCCTTCCGCACCTGACATGGTCACGCCGAGGAGTAGGAGCACACATCCGTTGCCGCCCAGGTTGGGGACGAGCGCGGCCACGGCGTAGGTCTCGCCAGCACTATTCTGATCGCCGGATGTCCCGTAGACCGGCCCTCCCCGACCCGCAAGCTTATCACTGATCGAGAGGTTTCCGGACACTGGGTCAGAGTTGAGCACGTATCTGAGCTGCCGTTCAAAGAGTTCATTCCACGGAATGGCCCGGCGGCTGCCGATCATCACGAAGTTCTCGGTTGTCATCTCCCGAATATTCAGGTTGCGGGCAAAGCGAATCACCGCCGGAGCCCGATACCGCCTGCTCAGGTTGAGGATATTGAGTGCGGCATTCAGGTCCCCGAACCCTGTATACTGCCGGGCCGAGAGTCCGGCGAGGATTCTGACCACGTCTTTCGAAGTCCCGGCTCCCAATACGTTTTTGGGGTAGTCGTGGCTCAGATACTGCTCCAGGGAAATGTCGCTTCTCAGTGTGCGCTGCAGCACAACCAGGCTGATATCTCCCACCACGATATTTGTCTGTTGACCATTGCCGAATACCCTGGCCCACAAGGGGTTGACCGGCGGCGGGCTTTGGAGCGCCGATTTAGACTCAACGAGCCGTTTCCAGAGCACCGCGGAAACGGCGACCGACAGGATCAGCAATCCTCCCAAAATCGGAACGGCGAGGCGTGTAGAGATTCCGGGCCGCGTGGGCGGCATCGGCTCCGCCGCGCCCTGGGCCCCGGTTCGCAGCCTGAACTCGGGAACGTATGAACCCTTGGGAATGTTAACGGTCCAGTCTTCGTCTTTGCCCTCAGCGTCGAAATATTCATCGAGCCTTTTCCGAAGTTGTCTGGCCTGCACGCGGACAATGTTGTCCTCGTGAAGATTGAAATCTTTCCGCCTACCTAGGACGTCAATAGCAATTTCGTCTTCCGAGATGCTGGTAACGTTTTCGTACAGGGCCCGCTTTGAAACGTAAACCAAGAAGGCGCGGAGTTGTGCTGCTCTGTGGAAGCGCTGGCTGGAAGCGACCCTCTGCACGAGTCTCCACCGCGGGTCCGCTTCGAGTCGTTCGTCCGGATGTTCGGTTAATCCATTCATCGTCAACGCACTGCACACGCGTTTACTTAGAATTTTTACGTTAACTCACTTGCGGGTTAACCGGTTGTGCATCACAATTATTCCACAAATGGACAGACGTGAGTGGTTTTTGGCAACACTGCTATCCGCAACAGCGAGGCCGCCTGCTTCGGCCCAGCCGAGAGAGGGCGAACTCGTCCTCCTCCCATGCATGAACGAGCAGACCACGCTGGACGCTCCCCTCCAGGCCGAGTTCGAAGCATACGCGGCAGCAGGATTCCGCCATGTGGAGCTATGGTTTCCCAAGCTCAAGAAGCTCGACTTGACGCCGGCCGTGGTTGCGGGCAGGCTGCAAGATGCGGGGCTCACCCCAGTCTGTGCCTGCTCCTGCGATGTCAGGCTGACCCGCCCGCAGGAAGAGTTTGACCAGCATTTGCCCGAACTGAAGGCGAATCTGGAGTGGGCACAGTCATTCGGGCTGCCGCGTTTCGTGATCACATCTTCGACCGGCGCTGCCATCCATCCGGACGACTACAAATTGGCCGCGGAACGGCTGGCCAGGGTTGCGGAGCTGGCGTCGCTATACAAGGTCCGCGTTGCGCTGGAGTTCATTGCGTCGGCCAAACTACTCGGCTGCCTGCCCACCACCCTCTCGGTGATACGGGCCTCGGGACACGCCAACGCCGGCGTCTGTCTGGACACATTTCACTTCTTCGTCGGGTCCAGCAAGACGGAAGACTTGGATGAACTGAAGCCCGGCGAAATCGCGCACGTGCACTTTCATGATGCGCCTCGCCGGGTGCCACGCGAGAGATTGACCGATGCGGACCGGTTGCCGCCGGGGGAAGGCTGCTTCCCACTGAATCTGATTACCGCCGCGCTACGGCGCATCGGCTATCGGGGCGCCCTCAGCATCGAGCTCTTCGGGGCCGAGTTCCATCAGGGCGATCCCAGGACGGTCGCCGAACGCTGTTATCGTGCGGTTCGAAAGTATTTGTCATGAGAGTGGAGATCGCCAAAGCCGCGATCCCACTTGCCCGCCAGAACCCCAGGCACTTGGTGGTCGAAACGGTGCTGTAGCCGATCGCGTTGAAGGGATCGATATCGGGATAAGCGGAGGGTGGTTTCGTAGTCTTGCTTGGTTCCGCACGAGCGGCGGCGTGGTCGGCGGACCGGGCAGGGTTCCCGTAGGGGACCTTGCCAATGTCGAGGCAGTATGCAATCTGGAGTCTCACTGCGGGCGTGTGTGCGCGGAATCGGCACACATCTGCAGCCGGGCAGGTGAGGACGTTGTCAAAAAGAGAAAAGGGAGTCTCGTTTATGCTTCGCACAATCTGCGTCAGTTTCTTACTGGTAAGCGGGCTAATGGCCCAGGAATTCCGGGGCACGATTACCGGTCTCGTTACCGACAGTTCCAAGGCCGCGGTTCCGAATGCGAACGTCCAAGTCAAGAATCTTGGCACGAACGAGATCGTGGTGAGCGTCACCAACGGCGAGGGTGGCTACACGGCGCCACTCCTCTCCCCTGGCACGTACTCGATTTCGACGCAAATCGCCGGGTTCAAGGCGTTCACTCGCTCCGGGGTTGTGCTCAATGTGGGTCAGACAGTGACTGTTAACCTCGTCCTGGAAGTGGGCGCTATCACCGAGGCGGTCGTCGTCACAGGCGACGCGCCGCTGCTGGAAACGGGGAGTTCCGACCGCGGCGCCGTGATCGACAACCTGCAGGTGACGGAATTCCCGCTGAATGCGCGCAATCCCTTCATGCTCTCGATGTTGACTGCGGGGGTCGATTACAACGGAAACCTGATTTACCAGCGGCCATTCGACAATGGAGCGATCGCCACTTGGGGCATGAACGGCAGCTTGGGGACGAACTCTGAATACCTGCTCGACGGCGTGACGAACGATTCCCAGGCCGGCTCGAACAACATCGGCTTGGTGCCGCCGGTCGATGCGGTACAAGAGTTCAAGATTCAGACGAACTCATACGACGCGCAGTACGGCCACACAGGCGGCGGCATCGTCAACGTAACGCTTAAGAGCGGCACCAACGCGTTTCACGGCAGCGTCTACGAGTTCGCGCGGCGTAACGCGTGGGACGCGAATTCCTTCCAGAACAACGCGGCCGGGGCGCTGAAAACCGGACATCGCCTGGATCAGTATGGGGTACAGGCGGCGGGCCCGATCTGGATCCCCAAGCTGTGGGATGGCCGCAACAAGACTTTCTTCATGTCGAACTACGAGCGTTACCGCGAGCGCACTCCGACCCCCTATTACCTGTCTGAGCCAGAGCCGGAGATGCGAACCGGCGACTTCAGCAAATTGGTAAACTCGCTGGGCCAGCCGATTACCATCTACGACCCTACCACCGGCAGCAACGTGAACGGTACGTGGACACGCAATCCTTTCCCGGGCAACGTGATTCCCTCGGCTAGAATAAATCCGATTGCCCAGAAGATCCTAGGCTATCTTCCCCTGCCGAACACCACTACGCCAGGGTTCAACTATTCGGTCAACGACCTCTTCGAATCCGGCGGAGCCATGCTCTTCGGAGACAGCTTTTACAACTTCGCGGCTAAGTTTGACCTGTACCTCGGTACCAAGCACCGTTTCTTTTTCCGTTCGGCCAATAACGACCGACATGAGTTTGATAGCCGCAACGGCATCCCCTTCGGGCAGCTCGGAGAGGATGGCGGACGCACCTGGCGGTTGAACGATGCCTACGCGCTCGATTGGGTGGCAACCATATCGCCGCACCTCCTCTTCAACCTACGCGGTTCTTTTTCCCGCTTTGTTGCCAAACAGCCTTTCCCCGGCAACCAGGGCTTCGACCTGACGACGCTTGGTTTTCCCGCCTCGCTGGTGAACCAACTTCCCCAAGCGGGGTGGTTCGGCCGCTACGAATTCGCCAACTACATCAGCCTCCCGAACCTGTCGGGTTACGAGCTCGGCCAAATCCAGAACGCGAATTTCACGAACACCGTCGCGCTCCTGCCGACGGCGACCTCTATCCGGGGGCCGCATACGATTCATGCCGGAGTGGACATGCGCTGGGTCCAGTACCTGCCACAGAGTCCCGGGGAGCCGTTCGACTTGGCCGCCGACACCGGCTTTACACAAAAGAATTACTCCCTCGCCGATGGCCTGAGCGGAGATGCGTTCGCGAGTTGGCTACTCGGCACTCCCAGTACCGGACGCGTGGATTACAACGTGTTCCCCGTGTTTCTCTATAAATACTATGCCCCCTATATTCAGGACGACTGGAAGGTGACGCGGCGACTTACCTTGAATCTCGGACTCCGCTTTGACTTCAACGTTCAGCCCAACGAACGCTACAACCACCTGAATCGGGGCTTTGATTTAACTGACACGAACCCGGTGGACAGCCTGATTAACCGCGCCCAGTTTCCTGGTTTCCCGACTGTCACGGGAGGACTGCTCTTCGCGGGTGTCGGCGGTCTTCCGCGGGATGCGACGAACCTGGATAAGAATACCCCTCAGCCGCGGATCGGCGGCGCTTTTCAAATCACCCGGAAGCTGGTGTTTCGAGGCGGCTGGGGTCGTTACTATTTCAATCCGACCAACGCCGCGCAGCTGACGTCCGGGTACAGCAAGACCACCTCGCTCGTCAGCAGTCTGGACGGTGGCGAGACGGCAATTCCAAACCTGATCAGCAACCCGTTCCCCAGTGGAGTGCAAGTCCCGCCAGGTAGTTCTTTAGGGCTTGAGAGTTTGCTCGGAAGCTCCCTCACCTTCGTGAATCCGAACTTCAAAGTTCCTTACGTGAACCAGTTTTCGGCCGGTTTTCAATATGAGATCACAAACGGGGTGAAGCTCGAAGCTAGCTACGTCGGAAACCGGAGCAAGGATCAGCAAGACACCCGCGCGGTCAACACCTACAACTTGGCGCTTCGTCAACAGTGCGACCTCATGGAGGGCGGCACGCCCTCGTACTGCCTGCAACTGTTGCCGAACCCATTCTACGGCCTACAGCAATTTGCCGGAACCAGCCTGTTTTCGAGTCCCACGGTCAGCCGGGCTTCTCAAAACGTACCCTATCCGGAGTTTGGCTCGTTGACGGAGACGATGCTCAACGACGCCGCCTCCTGGTACAACTCCATGCAGATAACTGCCCAAACACGGCGGTGGGCCGGCCTGAACCTGTTGACGACCTACACCCTATCCAAGAATATCTATCGATCGGGATACAATGACGTGCAGCGACTCGTGCTGCAGGAGGGGGTCACGAATACTGACCGGACACATCGCATCACTGTCGCCGCTGTCTACCAGCTTCCGATAGGGAAGGGCCGACACTGGCTGAACACGTCACATGGCGTAGGGAGTAGGCTCGCGTCGGGGTGGGAGACGAACTGGATCGTGCAGTGGCAGTCGGGGCTGCCGTGGGCTTTACCCAGCAACGTGGTGTACCTCAAACCGGCCGAGGTGTCGAACATTAACTGGTCCGCGCCTATCGTGCAGGGGGTGAGTCCGTGCGTCGAGAAATGGAACAGTAACGGCACGATCACGATGCAGCCGTTCAGCGTCGCCGCCGGCTGTACGAGCGCCAACTTCCTGGAGACCCCGCAGTACGCGCCGCGATTTACGCCGAACTACGACAGCAAGCTCCGGATGAATGCCAAGGCAACGGCCGACGTCTCGCTGAACAAGACCACGCACATCACCGAGAGAACCAGCGTGCAGTTTCGGGCGGAGGCGTTCAACGTATTCAATTCGTTCTTGTTTTACGGCGCGCAGTTCAACAACAATCCAGAAAGCACCTCCTTCGGCAGTATGGCGCCGGCGACTACGAATACCCAAAGCACCAACCAGCCTCGCTACGTGCAGTTGGCGCTAAAGTTCATCTGGTGAAGCGGATGGTTCGTCTGCCCGGGCCTGCCCGGGCAGACGGCGAAAAGCCTGAGGACCGCTTTTCTGCGCGGCTCAGCAACGTAGATATACCTACTGTATAAGGAGAAGACGATGGAAACAAATAGTCTGTCGCGAAGAAGGTTTCTTTGTTCCGGGACGATCGCCGGGGCAAGCGCCTCGACGATCACCATCCTCAGGCCGGAGCTGGTCCGGGGCGCCGGCAAGGAGGAACTCAAGATAGGCCTCGTGGGTTGCGGCAGCCGCGGCACCCAGGCCGTGGCCGATCATCTCACCGGGAATGAGAATACGGTCCTAGTGGCAATGGGAGACGTGTTCGAAGACAAACTGGAGGCATCTTACAAGCGCCTTCAGACCGACCCAAGGTTAGCCGCGCTCCAGAGCAGGATCAAGGTGGACCCGGAACATCGATTCACGGGTTTCGACGCCTACCGCAAAGTGATTGCATCCGGCGTCGATATCGTGATGCTTTGCACGCCGCCTGGATACCGCCCCATGCATTTTGAGGCTGCCGTGGAAGCGAGAAAGCACATCTTTACCGAAAAGCCCGTCGGCACCGATCCGGTCGGCGTGCGCCGGTTCATGGCGGCGGTCAAGAGATCCGAGGAGTGGAAGCTCACCGTAATGGCGGGTGCCCAACGACGGTCGTCGCCCGAGTTCGTGGATACGGTGCGGAAAATTCAGGATGGGGCGATCGGAGAAATTGTGTCGGTCAGCGCTTCGTACCTGGCCACGCCGGTATTTGAGGTCAGGGAGCGCAACCCCAACTGGGGCGACATGGAATGGCAACACCGCCAGTGGTATTCCTTCGTGTGGATCTGCGGCGACCAGGTAGTCGAACAACACTTCCATAATCTGGATACGATGAACTGGGTGATGGGCGCACATCCCATCAAAGTGGTGGCTTCCGGCGGCGCCGCCTGGCGCCCGCGGCAAGAGTTATACGGCAATATTTACGACCACATGAGCAGCCAGTTCGTGTACCCCAACGGTGTCGTGTTCTCCAGCCAGTGCCGCCAGTATCCCCGGGGACGCTACGAGAGGATCGATGACTTGGTCGTGGGCACCAAAGGCAAAAGCAACTGTCACGACATGAGCCCCGCCGGCATGACCAACATCTGGTCCGGCGGCCCTCGTGCTTACGTACAGGAGCATGTCGATATGGTCAAGAGCATTCGCGGCGAAGGTCCCTACATGAACCGCGGCATGGCGGTCGCCGAGAGCACGATGACGGGCATCATGGCCCGCGAGTCGGCGTACTCGGGGGAGGAGGTCACGTGGGACAGAATCATGAAGTCCGAACTGGACCTCATGCCCAAAGCTTTTGATTACAAATTGAAGATGGACGTGCCGCCGCTGCCCGTTCCCGGAATCTATAAACTGGTTTGACCAAGGCTGCCGGCGAGCCGGCAAGGAAGCAGGCTCGGTTTGAAGGTATCGGCGTTCCAGCGTCGCGCAAGCGTCGGGATCTGTGCTACTTTCCTGTTCGCCGGCTTGGCACGGCCCGACGGGCCGATTCGGCGCGAGGTGGTTTTATCCGATGTGCCCGTGCGGCTCCGGGAGTTCCTCCCGAGGCAGGACTTTCCCCGGTTGCTTGACGCGCTCAAGGCCAGAACGGCTGTGCGCGAGCAAGCCGGCGAGTATGACCACCTGATCCACTACCTGCTGCAGTCGCGGGCCTTCACCGCCAGGTCACCCATCGAGCCGGCGCTCGCCGCTCGCGAGTGGGTAGACGGAGGTAGAGTCATCCCGGAGACGGTGCGCCTCCGCATGCAGGATTTTCTGGCGGCGTTGCGCCAGCCCGCGATTGATGCCCGCATGGCATATTTCCAGACGATGAATGCGGACCTGCCGCTACTCGAGCGCGAGTACCGGCGTGCCATGGACTTTCTGTATCAGAAGGAGTTCGGAGCGGGGGGCGCGGCACTTTATCAGGAGCGCGGCCACAGCACCGACAGCCAGTTCGAAGCGAATTATGCCGTTTATATCGGCCTGTCCGTGCTGAAGTCGATGAAACCGGAGGCCGCGCTGGAAAACGTTCTGGTTGTTGGTCCCGGCCTGGACTTCGCGCCGCGTACCGACCTGATGGACGCATTCGGTCCGCAGAGCTACCAACCTTATGCGGTCGCCGATGCCCTCATCGAACTGGGCTTGGCCGACCCCGCGCGGTTGCGCATCCACTGTATCGACATAAACAGCCGCGTAGTCCGTTATTTCGAGCGCCCGGCGCGACGCCTGCAGCTCATCTCCGGGCTTGCTGACACGCCGGCTCATCCCCTCGTTGCCGGGTTCAAGGCCTATTTCCGGAAATTCGGGCGGAACATTGGCCAGGAGTATCCGCTGGCGGGTCTGCCGCCCCAATACAGAGCCCACCTGAACAAGTCCATTTCCGTGCGCCAGAATATCGCGGCCCGTATCACGGCGGACCGGCTGAACATCATCACGGAACGATACGACCCTTCACCGCAATACGACCTCGTGGTGGCCACAAACATCTTCGTGTACTTCGACCCGACCGAACTCCTCCTGGCCTTGACCAATTTACGCGGCATGCTGAAAGAAGGCAGCTACCTGGTCCACAACGACCCGCGCTCCGACCTGGAACGGTTTGCTCGGGAACTCGGCCTGGCGCCAATCGAGGCAAGAAATATTCTAATCTCTCCGTCGGCAACGCCCTTGTACGATACGGTGGTCCTCCATGAATGCAGAAGCAGTAACTCGAAGGATTGAGATCCCTGCGGGTAGCCTGCAACTAGTGCTTACAGCTCTCTCTTGCGCTTTATCGTATATCGGTATACAGATAAAATCTGTGTTTCGGTCGACCGCTGAAACCGCCCGGTCGATTACTGTCGCGAAATCCCCTTAGCACCAGCAAACCTGAGATGCCCGACCCTTGACGGGCCGCCAGATCGCGCGGAAGCATGACGGAATGCCACCACTGACGCTGGTTTGGCTTGATGTCCCCGCCGCCAAGAGGTAAGGTCCACATGGCTACCGATATTGCCCATTAAGAGGACCTAAATGACTGATTTGATTGTTGTTCCGCAGGCTGCCCATTGGCAACGATTGAAGCGACTGGTGCTCGACAGCGTTTCCTCCCCGATCACGCGTCGCGTGTACAACCTGGGGCTCGACGAATTCTTCGAGTGGTACGGCCGAGAGCCCCGGCCCGGATTCACCAATTCTGCGGTGAGCGCGTGGCGCGCTGCCTTGGCGGCCCGCGGGCTTGGCGCCGTTTCCATCAACGTGCGGATCACGCCGGTGCGCAAGCTGGCGGTTGAAGCGGCAGACAACGGGCTGCTGGCGCCCGAGCTGGCCAGCGGTATCATGCGCGTGAAGGGCGTCGCGTCCAAAGGCGTGCGCCTGGGGAATTGGCTTTCCGTGAAGCAGGCCCAGGCGCTGCTGAATACGCCGGCCGCTTCAACTACCAAGGGGCTCCGCGACCGTGCGATCCTGGCGGTGCTCCTGGGCTGCGGCCTCCGGCGGTCCGAAGTGGCGCCTCTCACAGTGGATCACGTCCAGCAGCGCGATGGCCGGTGGTGCATTGTCGATCTTGTTGGAAAGCATGGCCGTGTGCGGACGATCCCGGCGCCGACGTGGGTAAAGGTGGCGACCGATGCGTGGACGTCCGCCGCCGGCATCGCTGACGGATACGTGTTCCGACCTGTGAACCGCGCCGGCCAGGCGCAAGGTCTTGGTCTGAGCGAGAAGGTAGTCTGGCAGTTGCTCCAGCCATACGCGCTGGCCGCCGGCGTGCCCGGGATCGCCCCGCACGACTGTCGTCGCTATGCCGAATCCCGGATTATGCCGAATCAGAACGCGATGACGTAGTTCGGGGCCTGTCAAATGGCCGCACAGCAAGGTTGGTTGGCGCGCTGATGCGGCATAGTCTGACGGTAGCCGGGACCCTGTACAGCCCCAGGGCGTACAGGTACATCGGACACCGCTGTCGGCGTAGTTCTGCCCACATCGTCCGGAGCTGGCTACCCGCCGGCGTTTGGCGTTAAGGTCTTCGAGCGTGTCTGGAAGAGCGAGCCTTGTCGGATCGATCGTCGCTCCCGTGTAGTACGCTCGGGCAGGGTCAAGATTATGCCGCATCGCGCAGCGTCCAACGCCCTACAGGGTGGGCCGCAACGTGAACCATTCGGCATAATCCGGCATTCGGCATAGCGACGATTATGCCGCATGCGGCATAAGAGAAGGACCTGCGCGAAGTTGTGCCGGGCGGCTGGCGGAGAACTTGAGCAGATTCAACTGCTCCTGGGCCATGCGTCAGTACAGACCACCGAGCGGTACCTGGGCACCAAGCAGGATCTGGTTCACGCGCCGAACGACGGGATCAAGCTGAGGATCGCGGTGTAGGGGGCTTCGTTCGCTGAGCACTTCCAACGTGTCGGGCCACGACCCGGCTTGCAGGGAGCAATCCGTCAGGCTTCCTCGACGGCTGTTTCTGAGGCGTTTGCCTCGTTTCTGGTGGGGACGGGTTCTCCACGGACTCTGCGAGCAGCTCGTTTGTTTTCAGTAAACTATCCCCACCGAGTCAGTCGTTCAATGCCTCGCGCCGTCGGCGCGCGAGGAAGCTGTTCTCCTACTTCCCAATTTCCCCAATGTGCGCGATCGTGTCGCCCTTCTTCAGCGACGGCACTGCGCCAATGTAAAGCACGACGCCTGCGATCGGAGACGTCGCATCCCACGCCTTCTTGCCGAAATAGTCAGTGACGTAGCCGATCTTCATGCCCTGCGACACGTACGCCTCCGGGCCCACTAGCGGATAGAAGACGCCATCCAGTTCGCTGGTCACAATGGAAACGCGCGAGAGCCACAGCGGGTGCTCCACCGGCGATACCGGACCGGACAGCATCTTCAGGTGCCGCGCCACGTTCCAGCAGCCCTGAATCAATGAATCGACTTCCTCCGCATCACTGATGCCGGCATGGCCGGCTTCCGCTGTGACACAAGGCTTGCCGAGCCCCGCCGCGAAGCGTGTGATGGTCACGGCGCCGCCCGGCGCAACCGGCGTCCGGAAGTCCTGCAGGATGATGTGATCGAACCCGAAGGCCAGCACCAAGGCGCGTGACGCCGCGTCCTGCGCCTCTTTCCCGGTGGTGGCCCAGTAGGCGTAGTGTCGCAGGTTCTCATCCAGATCGCCGCCATGCAGGTCGATCAGGTAATCGCACCTCTCCACCACCTGCTTGGCGATGGCCCACGATACGCGTTCGGTCTGCGTGCCGTCCGGCCTGCCCGGATAGAAGCGGTTCATATTCTTGCCATCCACCGGATTCAAGTGCGGAACCTTTTGCGCAAACGATGGCATGTTGATCAGCGGCACGATGATCAGTGTTCCCGAAAGCTCCGCCGGATCGGCTGCGTTGGCCAGTTTCTGCAGCGCCAGGATGGAGGCGTACTCGGTGCCGTGAGATCCGGCTACCAGCGCGAGCACAGGCCCAGGTCTGGTGCCGTTGACTACGATCACCGGGATGCTCGCGGCCGCATCTACGCCCGCCTGCACACCGATATAGCCGGTGGCCTTCTGCCCGCTGCGCGCGGTCACGGAGCCAACCGTGAAATCGGCGGCTCCCAAAAGAAACGGCAGCAACGCTGCCATTAGAGTTGCTCGTACCATGGCACGCCATCTTACCACCGCTACATTCTATGGAGCAGCCTACGGAATTTCGGAGTTCATGAGGACCAAGGGCTGGCAAAAAGCAGAAGCCCACTAAGTCATGCCAGATGCCCACGTCCGCTGGACTCCCGATCACGCGCAAAGGTGCGCGGCGCTGCTCGTGGTCTGCGCCGCCGCCCGCGCGCTTCTCACCCATCCGGCGCAAGTGCGGCGGCGACACGGAGCGGGCGCGTGACGCCTTCTCATCCGCGCGCCCGACGGGCCCGGTGCCGATCTGCCAGTTCGCCACGCTGGCATATTACCGGTTGACTCACGGGAGTGATCTCCTCGAAGGCCGTTTCCGAGGGGGTTTGGAGACGAACGGGCAGTTAAGCGGCGTCGGCTCTCCGCTCATGTGAATTGTTACCGGATGGCGGCCACTCGCCCTGGGACTGTCCAGACTCGCGCTCAACGGCTCAATGCGGACTCACGCGGGGATCTCGTACAGGATGACATTGAGAGGGCCGGACACTCCGAACCTGTCTGGATTCGTGATCGCGAAGCTCTCATGGTACAGTTCGTCCGTTGATGTGGTGCGGAAGTAACGAATTTGGGATAGCGGCGGCAGCTCTATCGCTGACAGGTCGATGTCTACTGCGATCCGATCATCACTGTGGACGACGCTGGTCTCGCCTAGCTCGAACCGCTCCACCGTGGCCTCGCGCTGTGTAGGGGCCTGTGTTGGTTTGCCGTACCCAAAGACTCCCGGCGATGTGATGGGCTGCGCGACAAGGCGAGCCTTGCCTTCCAGTCCGATCTCTAAGACCAGCTTGCCGCACAAGTCAACCATCTCCGGGCGGATGAGAACGCGAAAGCGAAAGGTCCGGGCGTCGTTATTGGCGCGCAGCTTCAGCGTGTCCAGTTGTGCTGCCGCAGCGTTAAAAGCGGATTGCTGGACGCCACGTGACCGGAGTTCTTGCCAGAGCACCGTGGGACCAATACTCGGGACGCCCTCCGGCGCGAACCCGACCGCAAGCGTCACGTCTGAATACTGATAGTAGTACAGTGTCAGCGTTACCTTACCACCCCAACTCGCAATCTCCCCATCGCTGAGCCGTCGCAGGTCACGCAAGAGTACCCCATAGCGAGCAGCCTTTCTTTGTGCACCGGCCGTGAATCCTGCGGACGCGACCGCAACAATCGTATTTGCGCCAAGCGACTGGCGCCGACCAATGAGTTCCTCGATCCACTTGACGTCTTGTCGTTTTCGTGACAGTCGGCATTCGATAATGGTAAGCGTACCGTCCCGACGGATCGTCACGTCGATTTGCCGCAGTTGGGAGGGATTGTCCGGATCAGGAACATGATCATTCCACGTCACGTCGCCATGGGAGCGTTCTAGTAGCTCGTGAATGCGGTGGATTTGTCGTTCGAGTGCTTCCGGCGTCTCCATACGTTCTTCGGACCTGCGGTGGCTATACTCCTATTGTCCCCGAAGGCGACAGGCTTTGGTACTCGCCCGCAACACGTCCGGATAAACGTCCATGCCGCAGGAGTGGACGTCGACACGCCCAGGAAGCCGCCTTCGGTCACACGCCGCCGCGCCGATGAGGTTTTCGAGAACGGAGCCGCCGGAATGCTGCTCTCTCTCTGAGTGGCCGACCACACGGACAGTGCAATCGCGAAAAACACAGGCGACTTCGGCCAGGACATGCTGGCGGGTTCGGGCACGTATAAGGCGTGGTTTTATGTGGCACGCCCACGGCCATCATCCGCCCGCTCGCCAATGACGACCGCCAAGATGCCGAACGTTCCGACCATGAACGGTCTCGCAGGTCGGTCCGACCGTCGCTGGCGACGTAACCGCTCGTGATCCGCCTACCCGTAAAATTCGGTTCCGACTGGCTTCCATTTCTCCCCGCTAGTGGCTATCGTCTGGCTATGGCTATCACCGAGCAAACATGTTCTGGAGTCCAAATCTGTCCCACGCTTCGACCAAAACTCAGGTGCATCCGAATCATTAGGTACAACGCCGGCCACGGAGAACCATTCACGGAGCTGTTCCATGAGCATGTTCCGGAGCATCGGGCTAGCGAGGATTCCACCGTGGAAATGTTGCGGGCCTTGGTAGTCGCGCACGCGAGAATGGAAGCTAGTGAGATCCTGCGCTGTTATTTAAACAGGCGAGGACATAAGCCCGAAGCCTCGAATCTCTTGCGAATCTCCGTTGACTATCCGGAGCCTGGTGTGATCAGGAAATGCTGCGGTGGCGATGTGCTGGGATGGATCGACACGGTTTGCACTCCTGCTCGATTCCGGAAGATCTGACGGCGTTCAAGCCGTGTTCCGCTGAGCGGAATCCTCAAAACGCACTGTTCATCGTCTTTTCCAGCGTGCGTTAAACAGCGTCTCTGGAAAGCTTGCCGGGCTCCGCCGTCCCTTAGGGGGGCGCAATCCCCGAGTCCGGCACGTGGCGATTGCTGCAGCACCGCTGATTGAGAGACCATCGCGGCCTGCTGCTGCCGCTCGGCTTCCTTCTTGCGTCTGGTCGGCCGCGCGCTGGCCTGCGGCAATCTCGTCGAGGGCGCGCCGCTTCGCTTCCACCCGGGCAACCGCAGAGGTTCCTAGTCTAGTGACATCCCGTCTCTACTTCGATGCGCAGCGTAGTGCCGCGGCTTCCGCTCTGGACCATTCTGTTGGCCCAATCGACATCCGGGTGTTCATTTCCGAGAAGGTCACATGCTCAGCGTGAATCCAAACAGCTGCCTGCGTACCGGCAACCGAGAATTTTTGATTTCGCGC
>JBEKDV010000186.1:0-14543 GCA_050014175.1 Candidatus Solibacter sp.
CGTCCACCAGTACGGCTGATCCGCCATCGCATCCGGCGCCGCGCGGTCCCCTCCCGCGACGCCCGCCTGCACGCGGATATCGCACGCAATGTACTCGCCCGGGCCGAGCTCCTCCGGATCGATCGTTACCTCATTCCGGGACCAACTCAGCCCCACCGACGCCGGCACCCGCTCGCGCGCCAGCGCCGCGCCCGCCTCCAGCCGCCGAATGCTCGATATGAGCCTCATCGCTTTTCGTCGCCCTCCAACACGATTCGCCGCACCCGCCGCGCCAGCTCGGCCGCCGCCGGCCCGACCTCCGAGCCCGCCGCCGCGTCGCGCTCCAATACCTCGATACGCACCGCAAGCTCGCTCGTCTCGATCACCCGCCGCTCGACCTCAAGCAACTGCATGAACTCGCGCGCCTCGCTGAGCGACATGTCGCCGGCCGCCGCACGCTCAATCACCGTCGCCGCGGCCGCTACCAGGTCGGTAGCCGTGCGCACGTCCGGCAGCTCCACACACACGCTCCGGTCTCGCGCCGCCCGGATCGGCACCAGGCGCTCCACACACAGGTGCAGCGCGACCGCGTCGCCCTTCTTGGCGCGCTTGATGCACTCCCGCATGATCTCGTCCGCATCCTCGCCCAACAGATCCGAGCAAAGCTCCGTGATCTTGTTGCGCGAGCCGCGAGGCCGCCCCGCGGGGTTGCCCGACTGACCCTTCACGAATTTACCGCCCGGCTTTCGCGTCTCAACGCTCATCGCTCAATTGGTAGCACGTGGAGAGAGGAAGCCGGCGCGGCACTCCGGAAGGACCCGCGCCGGCAAAGAGAATGTCCCGGAGAGCGCGCCGGTGTGCCGCCCGGCCCGCCAGGCCAACACCCCAGCAGCCGGACACGCGGCGCGCCCCCAACGAACACCTGACACCATCATCGCAGGATCGCCAAGCCCGGCATCACAGCGCACGCGCCAGCGGATTCGGCGCGCCGAACGGATCGGCGTTGCGCAGATACCGGCGCACCATCTCCGCCGACTTGTGCCCAGTCACCTCCATGATGCCGAGCACATCCGTGCCGCAATTGTGGGCCGCCGTGACGAAGCCCGCCCGCATACTGTGCGCGCCGTAGCCCGCCGGCGCCACGCCAATCAACCGCACCGCGGCCTTGACCTCCTGGTTGACCCACTCCGCGCCCAGCCGTCCGAGCGTCGGCCCATGCTCGCGGATCCGCGTGAACAGAGGCCCCGGCTCCAGACCGCGGAACGCCAGCCAGGCGCGCACGCACCGAACCGGACACGTCTCCTCACGCGCGCCACGGAAGACGCCAATCACGCGGCCGCGACCCGTCTGATCGGTCTTCGACTGCCGCACCCGCACCAGCACGCCCTTGCGCGACGCAAATGACACGTCGGCCAGGTCGAGAGCCACCAGGTTGCTCCGCCGAAGCCCCGTGCCGATGCCAAGCGCCAGCAGGGCCCGCGTGCGCGCAGCTTCCGCCGTGCCGGCGCGCACCAGCCGCGCCGCGATCTTGCGCACCATCGCCACTGTCAGCGCGAGCCGCTGCCGAGGCTGCTCAAGCCGCTGCCGGCGCGCGCCTTCGATGATCGCCCGCGCCTCCGCACGATCGGGAACCGGCGCGCCCTCGGCCCGATGCCGAAACGCGATCGCCGCGACGTGCCGCTCAACCGTCGACGCCCGCAACCGCCGCACACCAGCCACCGGTTGCAGCCGCGCGGCCGCATACAACGCCAGAGTTTCGGCCGACGCCGGCAAAGCCGGCCGGCCGGTGGACGTGCACCAAGCAGAGAACGCGCGCCAATCGCACTCATACGCCACATGCGTTTGAGGAGCGCGGGTGCGCCGCTTCAGAGCGGCGGAAGCTTCGCGAATTTTGCTCATATTTGGCCCCACATCGAACAGCACGAGCTGTTCTGGCTCGACTCGCGGCATAAGTCGGGAACCTTGCTACAGCAGATAATTTGCGATTATACTACACGGCAGGAATGAACCAAAACAAGAAAGGGGGAAAGCGCCAACCAGTGAGAATAAGCTATTATAAATCTTCGCTTGAGACGCTCCCTTTCCATTATCATTCCTGCGTACAACGAAGCCAAACGATTACCCGCCTCCCTCGTGAAAGTGCGGGAATACCTCGGCGCCTCCCATTGGGAATTCGCCGAGATCGTGGTGGTGGACGATGGCTCCGCCGACGACACCGTTCAAGTGGCTCGCGACGCCGGCGTGCGCGTGCTCCAGAACCCCGGGAATCGCGGCAAAGGCTACAGCGTCAAGCACGGCATGCTCGCCGCCAAAGGCGAATGGGCGCTCTTCACCGATGCCGATCTGTCTTCCCCCATCGGCGAAGTCGAGAAGCTCTGGACCGCCGCGGAGCGCGCCAGCGCTCAGATCGCGGTCGGTTCGCGCGCCGTGGACCGCTCTCTGGTCGGCGTGCACCAACCCGTCCTCCGCGAAGCCGTCGGCCGCGTCTTCAACGCCGCCATGCGCCTGGTCACCGGACTTCCATACAAGGATACGCAGTGCGGTTTCAAGCTCTTCCGGACCAGCGCCGCCCGTGAAGTCTTCTCCCTCCAGCAGCTCGACGGCTTCGGCTTCGACGTCGAAGTCCTGTTCATCGCCAAGCGCCTCGGGCTCCGGTCGGTGGAAGTCTCCGTGCGATGGGATAACGTGGAAGGCACCAAGGTCAGCTTGCTGCTGGGCTTCGCGGCGTTCCTCGACCTGTTGAAAGTCCGCCGCAACGCCCTCCAGGGCAAATACAAGGTAGTGGCATAAGGCTCCGCCTTGTGCATCCGCGGGGCAGCTCGGACCACCGGTCGCGCCCTCACACCTTGATGATCACTTCCCTCAGCCGCTCCCGCGTCAGGAAAAACTTGACGCTCTCGAATCGCGCAAACAGCTTCTCCAGGCTCCGGTTGTTATACAACTGCGCCGGCCGCCGCATGCCCTGCGTCAGGATTTCCAGCGAGTTCAACTGGGCGATGCGGAACGCGTAGGAGGGCACCTCTTCCAGCTTATCGTCGCTGTGGAAAAACGCCAGCATGTACGCCTTGGGCCGCACGATGTGGTGCAACCGCTCCACCACCGCGTTCAACAGCACCGGATTCAGGTACTCCAGCACGTCCCAAATCAGCACGCCGTCGAAGTGCCCCTGGGGATAATCCAGCGTCTGCTTCAGGAAGTATTCGATCCGCCCCGGGTTGGATTGATCCACCGTGTCGTCCGCCCCAAACGCCTCGTTCAGGATACGCAGAAAATCTTCCGTGTAGATGCGGTGGCCCAGGTCCGTGATGAAGCTGATGTTCTTCTGCGTGGCGCCACCCAGGTCGAGAAGGGTCAACCCGCTGGTGTCGCGAATTTGCGTGAAAAACTCCTCCAGCCCGCGGCTCGGGCGCGAGGAGAGAGTCGGTTCCATGGCGCCGCCGCGTCCATTCATGGGCGTCCTGCCGCCGCCGGAGGCCCCTGGAGGACCGCCCCCGGCCTGTCCTCCGCGAGATCCGCGAAAAAATCCCTTCAGCGGCTCCAGCATGCTAAAAACGCCTTCAGCCTAACGCTTGTTATCCGCTGAGCCGGCCGCCACCGGAGCGTTGGCCGCGGGAACTGCCTGCGCCGCCACAGCGGGCGCCGGCGCCTTGGCCGCCACTTTCACCGGTTCCGGCTTGACGATATCGATGCTGCCCTTGAAATAGGCGCCATCTTCGATAATGATGCGCGCCGTGCGGATATCCCCGGTCAGTTTGGCGTCCTTGCGGATTTCAATCTTATCCGTGGCCTCCACGTTTCCGTGGATGGCTCCGAGCGCCACCACTTCGCGCGCCTTAATCGTGGCGCGAACGGTCCCGTTTGGCCCGATGGTCAGCTTGTGCTCCAGGGCTTCCACGGTGCCTTCCACTTCGCCATCGACGTATAGATCTTCGCGGCTGAAAATCTGGCCGACTACTTTCACGGCCTTCCCTACGGTGGCCGCGCCTCCGCGAGGCTCCGCCTCAAATCGGGCTGGGGGCATGCTGGACACGGTTGATGTCTCCTTCCGTACTTCGACGGGATTGTTTACCGAAACCGGACTTGCCGGCGGCGCCGGCGGCGTAGGCGTGTAAGAAGGCCGAAGCGATTCTTCTTCCCGCTTTTTATTCCACATGTCGCCGCCTTCCTTGGTTGAATATGATTGCCATCATGACAATTGCTTCTCCTAGCATAAGGTGGCACGCCCCGAAAGGCAATCTCCCTCTCCAACGCCGCGCACGGAATCTCACGGTATAATCCAGCTTCATGCACCGCTTTGCTCTCTTCCTCCTATTGGCATTTTCGGCCTCCGCCCAGACCAAAGCCGGCCCCGCCCGCGTCGATCGCCTGCTCGAACGCGCCATCGTCATCGACCTGCACGACGACACCACCCAGATGATCCTCGACGAAGCCTACAACCTCGGCGAAAAGCACGACTACGGCCAGGTCGACATCCCCCGCATGCGCGCCGGCCACGTCGGCGGCCTCTTCCTCTCCCTCTGGACCGATTCCGACCGCTACACGCCCGTGGAAGCCATCCGCCGCACCTTGCAGCAGATTGACGCCGTGCGCCGCGAAGTCGCCCGCCACCCCGCCGACCTGGAATTGGCCACTACCTCCGCCGATATCCTGGCCGCCCGCAAGCGCGGCCACATCGCCATCCTCATGGGCGCGGAGGGCGGAGACGCCATCGATAGCGACCTCTCCGTGCTGCGCTCCTACGCCGGGCTGGGTGTGCGATACCTCACGCTCACCCACACCAACCACACACCGTGGGCGGATTCCGTGAGCCTTCCCGGCGTCCACAACGGGCTGACCGATTTCGGCCGCCAGGTGGTGCGCGAAATGAACCGCCTCGGCATGATGGTGGATATCTCCCACGTCAGCGACAAGACCTTTCTGGACGCCCTCGATGCCTCCGCCGCGCCGGTGATCGCGTCGCATTCTTCCAGCCGCGCGCTGGCCAATGTGCCGCGCAATATGACCGACGACATGCTGCGCGCCATCGCCAAAAACGGCGGCGTGGTGCACGTCAACTACTATGAAGGCTTCCTCGACAACGGTTTTGCGGAGCGCGAAAAGGCGCTGCAGGCGGAGCAGGCCGAGCAGAACGCCATCGACGAACGCACGCCCAAATTCGGCGACCGCAGCCAGAACGGCCCCGCCGTCCGCAAGATCAACGCCCAGCGCATCGCCAAACTCGGCCGCCTGCCGCTCGCCCGCCTGCTCGACCATTTCGAGCACATCGTCCAGGTGGCCGGCGTCGACCACGTCGGGTTGGGCTCCGATTTCGACGGCGCGGACGACGAGTTTCCCGAAGGCATGGAGGACATCTCCAAAACTCCCAACCTGGTTCGCGGCCTCATGGAGCGCGGCTTCTCCGATGAGGATATCCTCAAGATTCTCGGCGGCAACACCCTGCGCGTCATGCGCGAAGTCGAGCAGGTATCGCGCCGCCTCAAGTAGAGTAGCCCTCCAGGGCTGCCATGACCCCATTCCTGGGGGCATTCTTCGCAGCTCGGACTCTCCCCACCCCGCGCGCGTACTATCCTCATCTGTATATGCCTCGCCGGCTCCTCCTCGCCTTCGCCTGAGCCCTGCTCGCCCGCGCCGCCGACCCCATGCCTGCCTTCCGCCCCGGAACCCGCATCCTCTTTCAAGGCGATTCCATCACCGACGGCAACCGCGGCCGCTCCCTCGACCCCAATCACATCCTCGGCCACGGCTACGCCTTCCTCATCGCCGCCAGGTTCGGCGCCATGCTCCCGGAACGCAACCTCACCTTCCTCAATCGCGGCATCAGCGGCAACTCAGCATCGTCATCGGCATCGACGACGCCAGCCGCCAGGTGCCGCTCGATGAATTCGAGCAGGCCTACGACCGGCTCCTCGCCGCTGCCGTGGCCGCCAACCCGCGCCTCCGCCTCGTCCCCTGCGAACCCTTTACCCTCCCCACCGGCAAGCATCAGGAGAACTTCGACGAATGGTCCGCCGCCGTCCAAAAGCGCCGGCAAGCCGTCGCCCGCCTCGCCGCCAAATATCATGCCGCTGTGGTCCGTTTCCAGCCGGTCTTCGACGACGCCTGCCAACGCGCCCCCGCCGAGTACTGGATCTGGGACGGCATCCATCCCACCTACTCCGGTCACCAGTTGATGGCCGGCGAGTGGGAGCTCTCCGTGCGCCAGTTCTGGCCCGAATAGCCCGATTAGCCCGATTAGCCCCTGGACTTCGCCGCCCGCCGGGCGCACAATATCCCCGGAGGTTCTGCATGCCCATCCTAGGTAAATTGCAAGAATTCCTGGACCTGAGCGGTGTAGCCTACACGCACACGGTCCATCCCTTGGCCTACACAGCGCGCGAAGTGGCCTGCGCCGAGCACGTGCCGCCCCAGGAGGTAGCCAAGGTAGTCGTCGTGCTTGCCAGCGGAGAGTACAAGATGCTGGTGCTGCCCGCCAGCAAGGTGGTGGATTTCCAGGAAGTGCGCGACGCCTTGGGCTGCAATACGGCGCGCCTCGCCACCGAGACCGAGCTGTCGCGCCTCTTCCCCGATTGCGATCTCGGCGCCATGCCCCCCTTCGGCAACCTCTACCAAATGAAAGTGCTGATGGACGCCAATCTCCTGGCCGACGAGAAGATCGTCTTCAATGCCGGCACCCACCGCGACGTGGTCCATCTCCGCCAGGAAGACTATCGCCGCCTCGTCCAGCCCGAGGTCGTCCATCTGGCCAGGGAAGTAGTCCTCCAGCGCGGCTGGTAGCGCGGCCGCCTCGCCCCGGGTGCTGCCGAATTAGTGGGGCGGACCCCCAGGTCGGGGTGCCCTCTGGGCCAGGTCCCCCGGACCCGCTCTCCGCACAAAGAATCCGGCGCTTGCGTCACCGCGACAGGCCGACAGGGCGTCGTCCTCAGAGGGAACCCCAGGGAGGATACTACGAGACGATTCCGACGTGAAAAACGCTGCCCTTTCTGCCGATAAAAGGCACGACCGTATCTATCGAAATCTTCTAACGTACATCGATGTCCAGCTCAGTCGAATGTTGGTTCTGAAGCGCAGCGCGAAGGCAGACTACTATCGGTTGGAGCTCGGCGGGTACGCGCTCAGTTGTGCGATTCGGGCAGTGTCCAGCCTTACGGGGCTACCCTTGCCGCCATACATCAAAAACTGAAGAGCTCGCACACGGGGCAGTATCCTCGGGAATGGAAAGTCATCTGGCGTATCGTCCCCGACTCACCAAATCACCAAATTGCGTCCACCGCGGTTAGAGACGCTGGGTTCGAGCCCTGGACTTGGAGAATTTGGGGCTACGCGGCCACTTCCACGTAATCAACAAAAGTATGCGGCTCCGGTATCGGCTCTCCCACTTCACGCATGGCCTCGAAGTGCGCAGTCAGAGCATCCTGAAAGTTCCGGCGCGTCTCTTCCTCGCTGTCACCAACGGCCACGCATCCCAAAACATCCGGCGAATAGGCGGAGTAGCCAGTCCCTGTTTGTTCGATGACTACGGGATACCGTCTCGCGATCATTTCAGCCCTGCCTTTTTGAGTATAACGTTTAACGTGCCCGGCGCGAGTTCCTTGCCGTCGCTACCGGGCACCGTGATCACGAATGCTTCGTCGGGATGTTTAAAGTGCCGATGGCTGCCCCTTGATCGCATCTCCACCCATCCGTGCTTCTCAAGCAAACGAATCACCTCGCGTACCTTCATCGGCATCAGCCTAATGGTACGCCATCGAGGCGGACGGGCGACGGCATAGCCACCCGGACGTGTAGTCGACTCGTTGATCTGCCATCCCGACGGCATACTCCCCAGATACGCCTTCTCGCGAAGTATTTGCCGATTCCCGGCGAGCAACAGCCCATCGCACCGGCATGCAGCAGCGAAGTCCCGCCGAGCGCCTGTTTGAACGCCTATGCGCGCACCGGGAGCCGCCGCACCAACGGCGCTGGATTCTCCTGGCGGCATCGATACGACGGGATCCGGGCGCCTTCAGTTTGCGCAGCCCGGCCATCAGGGGTACAATCATTGGACCCTGGGTTCTAAAACGGAGATGCGAGGGGACGTCACCTACCCGGGAGGCCCGGAATAGGAATTCCGAACTGAAAGGGAGGGACAAATGAAGACCTTAACGATTGCAGTAACTCTGATTCTGGCCGGCGTCATCGCATATGGCGTGGCGGCCCACGCGCAGCCAACCGGCGCTGGTAAAGCGGATCCGGTGAAGGTGGATGCCAAGCATTACAAGGTGGAATTCGAGAATGAGAGCGTGCGCGTTCTACGCATCTCTTATGCACCTGGAGAGAAGTCGGTGATGCACTACCACCCCGCCTCAGTGGCAGTCTTCCTTACCGACGGCAAGACTCGTATGACCACGCCCGATGGGAAATCGGAAGACACTCCGGCCAAGGCTGGGGCAGCCACCTGGACGCCCGCCGGCAACCACCTCCCACAGAATGTGGGTGACAAGAGGTTCGAGGTGATCCTCGTGGAGCTGAAGAAGTAAGCCACTTCTTCGGCGAACTCAAGCGGCGGATACTGCCCTGGGCGAATGAACGCGTATCCGCCGCCGATTAGCGCTGCCGGACGTCTACTTGCTCGCGGTGACCGGTTTGTAGCCCGAACTCCCCGCCTTCTTCATCGCCTCCAGTCCCTCTGCGATGCTCAATAGCGGAGTGGTTTTCACATCCGGGCAGGCACCGCCCGCTGCGATGGCCACGGAAAATGCCGCGGCGCTGATATTGTCCGGCATCTCCACGACTCCAACCAGGTCGTAGTCCCCGAACGTGAACCAGAACGCGGTCACTTTTCCGCCCAGCTTCTCGACCACTGTGCTGACCGCCGCGACGCGGTCCTGCGGGCGTTTGATCATCGCCGCCCAAGCTTCGGAGCTGTAAGAAATCTGGTACAGGTAACTAGGCACGGAAAGCCCTCCTCTTCCTCCGAAATCTCCCGCTTGGAGTTCCGGTCGAGTCAGTATACTCCCGCCGCACACGTCCCGCGCGGCCGGTGGCGGCAAGTTTACACGTCAAGGCGGTCGCCAGCCGTATTCCGGATCTGGTTCCCTGCGCGACGCCAGGATTGACGCGCGCTATTGGGCGTTGCGTCCGGCGTCGCCAGGGATTACATTGATCGCCAGAGGTAACTAACCGCCATGCCGCAGGACCGCCGACAATTTCTTGCTTCCGCACTCTCCGCCGCGCCGCTCTTTGTGCCGCGCTCGGCGTGGGGCGCCAATGACCGCCTGGCCTATGGATTGATCGGATCGGGAGGCCGCGGACGCTATCTGCAGGGCAATTTCCAGAAACTGGGCGCCGAGTGCGTCGCCATTGCCGAGGTGTACGAGCCCAACCTGCAAAGCGCGCTGAAAACCACGCCGGACGCCAAGCCGTACGTGGATTACCACGATCTGCTGGCGCAATCCGGCATCGACGCGGTGGTGGTGGCCACGCCCGATCATCAGCACGCGCCCTGCCTGTTCGCCGCCCTCGACGCCAGAAAAGACGTTTACCTGGAGAAGCCGATGTCGCACTCCATCGAGCAGAGCCAGCAGATCATTCAGGCGGTGCGCAAGACCGGCCGCATCGTGCAGATCGGCATGCAGCGGCGCAGCGCTCCCGCGGTGATCGAGGCCAAGCGCGTCTTCGACAGCGGCATCCTGGGCAAGGTGACCATGGCCAAGCCGATGTGGAACTGGAACGTGTCCCAACCGCTGAACAATTCCCCCCTGCCCGGCAAGCTGGATTGGAGGCGATTCCTCGGCAACGCCAAGGACCGCGACCTCGAGCCCATGCGGTTCCGCTCCTGGCGCTACTTCTGGGACTACTCGGGCGGCAATATGACCGACCAGGGTACGCATTTGATGGACGTTGTGCAGTGGTTCAGCGGCGCGGGATTCGCCAAGTCGGCGGTCTCTTTCGGGCAGCTCGCCAAGAACACCGGCAGCGAAGTGCCCGACGTGTTTACCGCCGTCTTCGAATACTCCGGCCTGATGGCCACCTGGACGCTCAACTACTGCAACTCCTACGACAACGATTGGAGCGTGATGTTCCAGGGCGACCAGGGCACGATGCTGCTCAACACGGCGGGCTACAAGATCTGGAAGGAGCCGTGGCTGAAGAACCCCGCGCCGGTGCAGGAGATGGCGGCGCCGATTCCCATTGAGCCGCACATCCAGAACTTCCTCGATTGCGTGAAGTCGCGCCAGCAGCCCAACGCGCCGGTGGAGGTGGGCGCCAGCGCGGTCAGCGCGCCGCATCTGGCGAACGTGGCCTTCCATGGCAACCGCCGCGCGTACCTCAGCGCGGACGGTTCCAAGGTGAGCTAACGTAGAAGCATGAAACTCTCCCGCCGGGATTTGGCCGCCCTGCTGCCCGCGCTGGCCGCGGCTCAAACGGCTGCGCCGCAAAAGCAGGACAAGCCGACGCTTGCGTCCAAGGCCTACCGCTTCCAGGATCTGCCCGTGAAGGTCAACGGGGAGAACCGCTCGCGCGACGTGTTCAACGGCAAGAACCACTCCGGGTTTGCGGTGGACATTCACATCACCGAACTCGGTCCGGGTCAGGCGCCGCACGCTCCGCATCACCACGTGCACGAAGAGGTTGTCATGCTGCAGACCGGACAACTGGATGTGACCATCCTGGGCAAGGTCACGCGCGTCACGGCGGGCAGCGTGGTGTACGTCAACTCCAATGAGGAGCACGGGTGGAAGAATCCGGGGCCGGAGCGCGCGCAGTATTTCGTGATGGCGCTGGGGCGCGAAGGCTAAAGTGGGGCAGGCCCTTTGGCCTGCCGATTCCGAAGGCCGCTCACCCAACTATTTCGAATGCACGCTCACCGTGGCGGTATCCGGCGCGCCGCCGGACATCGAAATGCCGACGGGCACGTCGTCCCCTTGCGCCACTCCACTGGGAACCTGGATATCCACTTGAAAGAGTCCGGCGTAACCCGGCACGAGGCCCGAGTACAGGGCTTTGGCAGCGATGCCGCCCACGGTGATCGCCGGCAGCGTGGGCGTCTCGTAGAGCACGCTGCCATCCGCCGGGGCAACCAATCCCGTGGCCAGTGGCGTGCCGGCGGGATTGCCGTTCGGCGTCGCGATCCCCAGGCCTGTGACGTAGATCACCAGATAGTCGCCCGGCGCCGCCGGTTGTGCGCACGCGGCCAGCGGGTTGGTCACGCTGACTCCGCAGTTGCCCGGCAGGTTCAATGCGGTCGCCATGGAGGCGGGCATGGCCAGCCACGCGGTGTTGGCGAATTGCGCGATGATGTTGAACCTCCCCTTGGTGGAGGGGTCGGCGATGCGGTAGAGGCCGGGCGTGGACGCCGCCAGATTCACCGTGTAGTTCGGACTGGTTCCGGTGGGCGTAGTGAGTTGCACGGTGGCGGTTCCGCTGGAGCCGAGTTCTTCGGGAACCAGCAGGTCCGCGCTGTTCACCGAACCGTTCAAGTGGAACAGGGGCGCCGAGCGTCCGTTGAAGCTCACCGAGACACCTTGAAAGTTGGTGCCGGGGAAGCCGGTGGTGACGTTAGAAGAACCCATTCCATTGCCATACAAGGTAACGATGCCGCCGGCGGAGACCGTGCCCGCCGAGGCGAACGATGCGTTGCTGACGATGGCGGTGATGCCGAACAACGAGAGCGTAGCCGGGCTGCTTTTGACACCGCCGACCGTGAGCACCAGCGGCTGATCGCCCTGCAGGCCCGGGGGAACCGTGAACGTGATCTGATAAATGCCGGCGTAGGTGGCCGGAATGCCGGCGAACTGTACGGTGGCGGCGACGCCGCCCGCGGTCAAGGTCACGGTCGCGGCAGTAGCCGCGGTGGCGGGCGCGGCGCCGGTGGGTGTGGCGGGATTCGTCGGCCCCAGCCCCAGCGCGTAGGCGAAGAGCACGTCGCCGGGCTTTGCCGGCGCCGCGGGCGTGACCAGCACCCCCTTTTGCGTGTAGATGCCCGCGACCCCGGAGCCCGTGCCGCCTGGTATCAAAAACACCGGCGCATAAGTGGCCGTCGTCAGGCTGAACGGCGCCGAGGAGGCTCCGGCCACGGTGACGATCATAGTGGTTGAACCGATGGGCGCGTCCATCGGCAGTTCCACCGCCATCTGCGACGGCGTCACGTTTTGCACGGACGCCTGCTTGCCGCCAACGGTTACGGTCACGCCCGCCGCCGTACTGCCGAAGTTCGTTCCGAAGACCTCCGCCAGCATGCCCGGACAAAGATTGGCGCTATAGGTTGCCGAATCCACCACCGCTGTGATGGTGGGATCGGTTGCCGCGGGCGCCGCCCAAGCGGAGCGGGCGCCGATGAAACTCAGGCTGGTCAGTACGACGGTCAGAAGAACAGTGCGTAGATTGGTTGTTTGGCGCATAGCATCTCCGGTGCAGGATTCGATGACCGACCATACCAGCATCGGAGAGGGAAAGCAAGGAGCAAGGGGTAGTGCGGTCCTCGCCCGCATTCCGCGCGCTCAAGAAGCGCATGGGACTGGATCGGTAGCGGAAACCATCCAGCCTTTCAGTAACGCCGGCGATCCGGCTTATTGCCCCACTCCTCGAACGGGCGAGCGCGCCACTCGTCCTCCAGATGGATCATGGGGATGCTCCTTTGCGCGTGGGGCACGGCGATCTGCTGGTAGATGAAGGCGTCGTCGAAGCCGGCGGCGGCGGCTTCCTGGTGGGTGGCCGCGAAGAAGACCCGGGAAGGGCGAGCCCAGTAGATGGCCCCGAGGCACATGGGACAAGGCTCGCAGGAGGCGTACAGGTCGCATCCGGCGAGCTGAAAATCGCCCAGCACGCGGCAGGCCTCGCGAATGGCGACGATTTCGGCGTGCGCGGTGGGATCGTTGCCGCGGGTTACCTGGTTGGTCCCGGTGGCGATCACGGTTCCGTCCTTGACCACCAGGGCGGCGAACGGGCCGCCATCCCTCCGCACGCTGGCCACCGCCATCTCGATGGCTTGTCTGATGAGTGAGTCCGGCATTGGTGGGCGCCACTCCCCCCCTCACCAGCCTACACGATCTGCGAGCGGCGGCGGGCGGCGGGGAAGAGGAGTCCGAGCTTCGCTCGGATTGACAGGCTGAAGCCTGCCCCACCAAAGCATGCCCGGCGGTCAGGCTTCGATCAGTCCGGCGCGGATGGCATAGCGCACCATGCTGGCTGTCTCGTGGACTCCCAGTTTCTCCAGGATGCGGCTGCGATGCGAATCGGCCGTTTTGTAGCTGATGCCCAGTTGGGTGGCGGCTTGCTTGGTGGATTTTCCACTGGCGATCAGCACCAGCACCTGGCGTTCGCGCTCGGTCAGCGCGAAAACCATCCGCATCGAATCGCGATCGGGTGTAAACATGCGGCTCCGCTGGCCGGTAAGATCCGTGGCGGTCCCCATGAAGCCCACAAAAACGTTGTCTTCGATCAGCGGCGTGCCGGAGTTCTCAATCCAGGCATAGTCTCCGGCGGCGCACTGCACGCGGTATTGCGCACGGAATGGAGAGCGCGCCGTGAAGGCCTTCAGATAAGTTTCCAGGCAGAGATCGCGATCGTCGGGATGGAGGCCCTCGGCCCACCCGTTGCCCAGCTCCTCTTGCAGGGCGCGGCCGCGGAAATGCAGCCAGGACCGGTTGAAGAAGGTGCACATGGCATCGGTCCCCGACATCCAAACCATTACCGGCGAGGCGTCCAGGAGATCCCGGAAGCGCTGTTCTCCGGTCGCCTGTTTTTGCCTGAGGTAGTCCAGATCGGCCTCCGCTTCAGCCAGTTTGAGGCGGAGGAAAGTCACTTCGTCGATTTGATGTCCGGGGGCCATTTATTTTTTCCAGTCCAAAAAAGTAATGATAGGCGTTGTGACTACTAGCCGTAAAGTACCAAATTGGTTTACTATTGTGCGGCAAAAGTAATCATTATAGGGTAAAACCCTGATTCAGGTTAACATAAGTGGAACCAATTGCGTGGTGAGCGGAATCAATGATTGACAGGCCCATGAAGCCAGCCCCGGTGGAGACGGACGAGGAACTTCTGCTGCGCACGCAGAGTGGCGACGAAGAGGGGTTTTTGACGCTCTACCGCCGCCGGCAGGCGGGATTGTTCCGCTTTGCCCTGCACATGGGCGGCTCCATGGCGGTGGCGGAGGACGTGACGCAGGAGGTGTTTTTGGCTTTGTTGCGCGAGGATTGCGGCTACAATCCGGAGCGCGGGACGCTGTCGGGTTACCTGTATGGGATCGCCCGGAAACTGGTTCTCCGGCACCTGGAGCGCGGGCGGGCGGATGTGCCGCTGGATACCGATTCCGACGATTACGCGCAGCCGGAACTGGCGGTACTGGACGACCCGATGGTGGATCTGACGCGGCGCGAGGGGATCGACGCCCTGCGGCGCGCGGTTTATGCCTTACCGCGGCGGTATCGCGAGGTGGTGGTGCTGTGCGACCTCGAGGAAGTGGATTACGCCGACGCGGCGGTGGCATTGGGCTGCCCCATCGGCACGGTTCGCTCGCGGTTGCACCGCGCGCGCGGGCTGCTATTGGACAAGTTAAATCAGGAGCGGAATCCCCGGCAGGCTCT
>JBEKDV010000187.1:0-24396 GCA_050014175.1 Candidatus Solibacter sp.
CCCGCTTCACGCCCGATTGGCTACATGTCGAATGGGCAATTTACATGGTGAGTTCCTTTCATCTCACAAGATCAGCCAGGCTTGGCCTGGCGCACCCGATGAACGCCGATGAACGCCGATAACACAATAGTGCCTTTTATCCGCGTTCATCGGCGTTCATCGGCGGCTGATTATGTTTTCCTGCACGCTCCGCTCAGTACCCCAGCGGCAGCGCCCGCGCGCCCTCCAATTCCAGCAGCCGCTTTTTGAGCGGCAGTCCGCCCCCGTAGCCGACCAATTTCCCGCCGGCGCCGATCACGCGGTGGCAGGGCACCACAATCGGGACCGGGTTCGCCCCGTTGGCGGCGCCCACCGCGCGCACCGCCCGCGGCGCGCCAATGGCCGCCGCGATCTGGCTGTAGCTCCGCGTTTCCCCGTACGGGATGCGCTCCAGTTCCCGCCACACGCGCAGTTGGAACGGCGTCCCCTGCAGATCCAGCGGCAAATCGAAGCGCCGCAATTGGCCGGCGAAATAAGCCCGCAACTGGCGCACCGCCTCGCCGGCCGTGGGGTGAGTACCCGGGTGGCAGCCCTGCACCGAAAAAAAAGGCTCGAATTCCATGGCGCGCAGCCCCGAATCGCTTGAAACCAGGCGCACGGTCAAACCATCTACCAATGTGACCACAGTACAAACGAGCATGCATTCAGTCTGTCACAGGTGGCACGCCGGTACTTTCTTCCGCGTTTTTGCCAGCGGGTGGTGTCACGCACCTGTTATAATTGCACCTTATCATCTCTATGCCTCTTAAGCCTTTCGCACCTAATCACGGCGCGGAAAAGAAGATCTTTTTGCTCAAACCCCGTGGTTTCTGTGCCGGCGTCGTCAGGGCTATCGATGTGGTCAAGATTGCGCTGGATCTTTACGGTCCGCCGGTCTATGTCCGCAAGGAGATCGTGCACAACAAGCACGTCGTAGAGGAGTTGCGGGCCGCCGGCGCGGTGTTTGTCGAGGAACTGGATGAAGTCCCATCGGGCGCGCGCGCCATTTTCAGCGCGCACGGCGTGGCGCCGTCGGTGCGCCTCCAGGCAAGGGAACGCCGGTTGGACATCATCGACGCCACTTGTCCGCTGGTGACCAAGGTGCACCTGGAGGCCGTGCGTTTCGCCCGCGACGGCTTCAGTATCGTGCTCATCGGGCACAGGGATCACGATGAAGTCATCGGCACCCTCGGCGAAGTGCCCGACCGCAGCTACCTGGTGGAGACTCTGGAAGATGTGGACAACCTGGAACTCCCCGACCCCACGCGTGTCCGCTACCTCACCCAGACCACCCTCTCCCTGGATGAGACAACCCATCTCGTCAACCGCCTCAAACAACGCTTCCCCCTGGTCGAAGGGCCGCATTCGCAGGACATCTGCTACGCCACCGAAAACCGCCAGATGGCGGTGAAGGCCATCTCGGCAAGTGTGGACCTGCTGCTGGTGGTCGGTTCGCAGAACAGTTCCAACTCCAAGCGCCTGGTGGAGGTGGGAGATAATTTTGGCGTGAATTCGCACCTGGTCAACGATCGCCGGGACGTGGATTCCGCCTGGCTCGATGGCGTGAAAACCGTCGGCGTTACGGCCGGGGCGTCGGCCCCGGAGCACCTCGTGCAAGAGCTGATCGAGTTTCTGCGCGAGCGCGGCTTCCGACAACTGGAAGAGATCGAACTGGTGGACGAAGATGTCCGCTTCTCTCTCCCCTCGGAGTTAACTATCTCCATCCAATGAGCGCGCCGTTCCAAGTCGCCAACACGCTGGAGATCGCGGCCGAAAAGGCCATGCGTAAGGCGGCGGATTACCTCACTTGCCTGCAGGAACGCGACGGCCACTGGTGCGCGGAACTCACCGCCGACACCACCCTGGAATCCGATTACATCCTCTTTCAGCTCTGGCTCTACCCGCCGGTGAACGGCCAATGGTCGCCGGAGACGCGCCCGCTCGTCGATAAGGCCGTGGCCTCCATCCTGGAGCGTCAACTGCCCGATGGCGGCTTCAATATCTACTCTGGCGGCCCCTCCGAAGTCAGCGCCTCCGTCAAAGCCTATTTCGCGCTGAAACTGGCGGGCCTGCCCATCGATGGCGAGCCTATGCGGCTTCTGCGCGAGCGCATCCTGGAGCTCGGCGGCATACAGGCGGCCAACAGCTACGTCAAGGTCAACCTCAGCCTCTTCGATCTCTATCCGCGGGATTACTGCCCGAGCATTCCTCCCGAGGCCGTGTTGCTGCCCTTCGATCTGCTCTACCAGATGTCGGCCTGGACGCGCGCCATCGTGGTGTCGCTGTCCATCGTCCACACCGCCAATCCGCGGCGGCCCGTGCCCGCCGGCCTGACCCTGGATGAACTCTGGCTGCCCGGAGTCAGCCCCGCCTTTCACTACGATTCCTCCCTCTTCACCTGGCACAATTTCTTCCTCAGCGTCGATCGCCTTCTCAAGTGGTGGGAGCGCTACGGAAGCCAGGCCATCCGCCGCCGCGCCGTGGACAAGGCCAAAAACTGGATGGTCGAGCGCCTCCACCACTCCGATGGACTCGGCGCCATCTACCCGCCCATGATGTACTCGGTGATGGCGCTCGATGTTCTGGGTTACCCCGAGGACGATCCCCTGCGCGTGGAAGCCCTCCGCCACTTCAACAACCTCATGGTCGACGATGGCGACCGCTTCTTCTTCCAGCCATGCTTCTCGCCGGTATGGGATACCGCCATCGGGGCCTACGCGCTGGCGCTCGCCGATCCCCGGCACGAGTCGCTCACTCCCGCCGCCAATTGGCTGCTCCGCAAGGAAATCCGCCGCAAGGGCGATTGGAGCGTCAAGCGTCCCCATACCGAGCCTTCCGGCTGGGCTTTCGAATATTCCAACGAATTCTACCCCGATATCGACGATACCGCCATGGTCATGCTGTCGCTGAGCCAGTTGCGGGCCTCCGATCATGCGGCGCAGCAGGCCGCGTCCCAGCGCGGTCTCGCCTGGCTCCTGGCCATGCAATCCAAAGACGGCGGGTGGGCTGCCTTCGACGCCGACAACAACTGGGAGTTTCTCAGCCAGGTGCCGTTTTCCGATCACAACGCCATGCTCGACCCGACCTGCGCCGATATCACCGGCCGCGCCCTCGAAGCTCTCGCGGCCCACGGGTTGGATGCCAATCACAAGGCCGTGCGGCGCGGCATGGACTGGCTGGTGAAGCACCAGGAACCCGACGGCAGTTGGTACGGCCGCTGGGGCGTGGCTTGCATCTACGGAACCTGCTTCGCCCTGCGCGGGCTCGCCGCCGCCGGCGAGAACGATCGCGAGGCGCACATCCTGCGCGCCGGCGAGTGGCTGCGCTCCATTCAGAACGCCGACGGCGGCTGGGGCGAAAGCTGCCAGAGCTACCACAACCGCGTCTTCACCGCCGGGCCCAGCACGCCCTCGCAAACCGCGTGGGCCCTTATGGGGCTGATCGCCGGCGGCGATCCCAACAGCCTCAGCGTGCAGCACGGCATCGAATATCTGCTGGAAACGCAGCGCGGCGACGGAAGTTGGGATGAGGACCTCGCCACCGGCACCGGCTTCCCGCGGGTTTTCTACCTCAACTACCATCTCTACAAGGATTATTTCCCGCTGCTCGCCTTGTCTGCCTTCGTCAAGGCCCGTGCCACGTCGAACGGATAGATGAAACCTGCACTCGTCACCGGAGCCTCCGGGTTCCTCGGTTGGCACGTCGCGCGCGTTTTGCTGGAACGAGGGGTTCGTGTGCGCGCCCTGGTCCGCCCCGGCAGCCGCGTGGACACTTTCGATGCCGCTCTCGATGTGGAGTGCGTCACCGGCGACCTGCGCGACGCCGCGTCGCTCCAACGCGCCGTGGCGGGCTGCGGGCTGCTCTTCCACGTGGCTGCCGATTACCGCCTGTGGGCCAAGGACCCCGGCGAACTCTACCGCTCCAACGTGGACGGCACCAGAAACTTATTGCAGGCGGCCAAAGATGCCGGCGTGGAGCGCGTCGTTTATACCAGCACGGTAGGCTGCATCGGTATACCGCCCGGCGGCGTGGGCGACGAGCTGTCGCCCGTCACGCTTCACGACATGGCCGGACATTACAAGCGTTCCAAATTCCTCGCCGAACAGGTGGCGCTGGAATTTGCGCGCGGCGGACTGCCCGTCGTGATCGTGAACCCCACGGCCCCGGTGGGCGATCACGACGTGAAACCCACCCCCACCGGCAAGATCGTCCTCGACTTCCTCCAGGGCGATATGCCGGCCTTCATCGACACCGGGCTCAATATTGTGGACGTCCGCGATACGGCGCTGGGCCACTGGCAGGCCTGCGAGCGCGGCCGCCCCGGCGAGCGCTACATCCTGGGCTCGGAAAATCTCACCCTGGCGCAAATTCTGCAAACCCTGGCGCGCATCACGGGAAGAAAAGCGCCCACCATCCGCCTTCCCTACATGGTGGCCTGGTGCGCCGGCGCGTGCAGCACCGCCTGGGCCGGTGTTTCCGGTAAGCCGCCGCGCGTCCCGCTGGACGCGGTTCGCATGGCCCGGAAGAAAATGTGGGTGACCCACGCCAAGGCGGCGCGCGAACTCGGCTTCAGCCCCGCCCCGGCCGAACAGGCGCTCGCCCGCGCCGCCGCATGGTTCAGTAGGACAGGCCTCCGGCCTGTCCTACTGGGTGGGGCAGGCCTAGGGCCTGCCAACCTGCCCTCGTCATGAAGATTCTCCTGGTAGCGGCAGACCCCATGGAGTTCCCCGGAATCCTGCACCACGCGACCTGCGCGAAACCGGCCGCTCTCGCGGTCGATTGGTCGCGCGCCGCCCGCCTCGGCACCCACGATGTGGTGCTGGCGGCCAACGGAGCCGGCGCCCGGCGGGCCGCTTCCGCCGTGGACGCCGCCCTCGCAAGCTTTCCCGCGGAGACCATCGTCAGCACCGGTTTCTGCGGCGCTCTGGCGCCCGAACTGGAGATCGCCGAAGTAGTCGTGGGAACCGCCATTTCGGCCGGATCGCGTACTTTCCCGGCTTTGCAACCAGCTAGCTCACGGCCGTATCACACCGGTGTGGTGTGTTCCATCGATCACGTCGCGCAGACCTCCGGCGAGAAGCGGCGGCTGCACTCCGGCGGTGGCAGCGTGGTGGAGATGGAAGCTGCCGGGGTGGCGCAGCAGGCCGCTACGCGCGGGCTGCCATTCTACTGTATCCGCGTCGTGACCGATCTTGCCCGCGAAGACATGGCGAATGACTTCAATCGGGCTCTGCGCCCCGACGGCCACTTCGCTACAATAGGTATTTTAAGAGGTGCATTGCGTAATCCGCTGGTTCGTTTGCCGGAGTTGATCCGGCTGCGTAACCGTTGTGCCTTGGCGGCGCGTGTACTGGGAGATTTTATTGCCGACTGCCGATTCTGACGGATTCGTCATACCGGAAACCATGCACGCGGCGGTCTACCGCGGCGGCAGCATCGTCAGCGTCGACGAGATCCCTACGCCCGCCATCGGCCCGGGCGAGATGCTGATCCGCGTCGAGGCCTGCGGCATCTGCCACACCGATCTGAAGAAGATCGCATACAACCTGCTGGCCCCGCCCCGCGTCTACGGGCACGAAACCGCCGGCGTCGTGGCCGCCGTGGGCAGCGGCGTGACCAGGTTCAGGCCGGGCGATCGCGTGGTCGCTTTCCATCACATCCCGTGCCAACAGTGCTTCTACTGCCAGCGGAAGATCTACGCGCAGTGTCCGGTGTACAAGAAAGTGGGCATCACCGCCGGTTTCGAGCCCGCCGGCGGCGGCTTCGCCCAATACGTGCGCGTGATGGACTGGATCGTCGAAAACGGGGTCGAGAAGATCCCCGACGGTATCTCCTTCGAGCGCGCTACCTTGGTGGAGCCGCTCAATACCTGCCTCAAAGCCGTGGTGCAATGCGACCCGCGGCCCGAAGATTTCGTGGTCATCCTGGGGCAGGGTCCGATCGGGCTCATGTTCACCATGCTGACCCGCCGCACGGGGGCGCGCGTCGCCGTCACCGACACCATCGGCGCCCGGCTGGAGCTGGCGTCGCAATGCGGCGCCGAATTCGCCTGGGACCCGAGCCAGGTGGATGCCCCTTCCGAGGCCCGCCGGCTTACCGGCGGCCGGGGCGCCGATCTGGTGATCGTGGCCACCTCCGTTCCCGGCATCGTCGGCCAAGCCATGGCCTGCTCGCGGCCCGGCTCGCGAATTTTGCTTTTTGCCCAAACTTCGGCCACCGAGCGCATCGAAACTACCGGCGCCGATCTTTGTGTAGGTGAACGTACCCTTTCAGGGTGTTATAGTGCATCATTAGACTTACAGAAAGAATCGGCGAACCTTGTTTTCGGCGGTGAGATACCCGTGGAAGCACTGATCTCTCATCGCCTGCCCTTGGTTAAAATCCGTTCAGGAATTGATTTGGCATTGCATCCAGGACCTAAATCGTTGAAAATAATCGTTCAGCCACAGAGGTGGTCATAGTGAATAACCACATGATGGCTGCCGTGCTTTACGGCAAGGAGCATTTGCAGGTAGAGCCGGTAGCCGTTCCCACAATTGATCGCGGTGATATCCTCGTACGGGTGAAGGTGGCGCTCACGTGCGGCACCGATGTCAAGGTCTTCCGTCGCGGGTACCACGCTCGGATGATCGTGCCCCCAGCGGTGTTCGGGCACGAACTGGCCGGGGATGTCGTCGCCATTGGCCAGGATGTCACCAATTTCACCGTCGGGCAGCGCGTGGTGGCGGCGAATTCGGCGCCCTGCGGGGAGTGTTTCTTCTGCCGGCGGGGCCTGGAGAATCTCTGCGAGGACCTGCTCTTCAACAACGGCGCCTACGCCCAATACATCCGCATCCCGGCCCGCATCGTGCAGCGCAATACCTACCCGATTCCCGACAAGGTCGGCTATCAGGATGCGGCCCTCGTCGAACCCCTGGCATGTGTCGTGCGCGGTTTTGAGGAATCCGCTCCCCGCGCGGGCGATACCGTCGCCATTGTCGGTCTGGGTCCCATCGGGCTGATGTTCGTCAAGCTGGCCAAACTGTACGGCTGCCGCGTGATCGCGGTGGGCCGCAGACAGACCCAGTTGGATCGCGCCACGGCTCTCGGCGCCGATGACCTGATCGCTGCCGGGGAACACAGCGACCCGGTGAAATCCATCCGCGAAATGACCCACGGGCGCGGCGTGGATGTCGCCATCGAAGCCGTCGGCAGGCCGCAGACCTGGCAGTGGGCCGTCAACATGGTCCGCCGCGGCGGCACCGTCAACTTCTTCGGCGGCTGCCCCAACGACAGCAAGGTGAACCTGGATACCGCCCTGCTGCACTACTCCGAAATCACCTGCAAGGCCAGCTTCCATCACACCCCGGCTTACATCCGCAAGGCGCTCGCATTGGTCTGCGCGGGCCACATTACCGCCTCCGTTTTCGTCAACCGGGAAGAACCGCTCGCCAACCTGCTGGAAGTGATGCGCCACCTGATGAGCCACAACGGCCACCTGAAAACGGCGATCGTCCCGTAGATGTCCGGCGTGGGCTCAGCGGCGTTTTTGCCCCCGGCGAGTTTCGTCCGAACGCCCGCGGCGCTCGGCCGCTCCTGGTCGCCCGCGGATGGCCGCGCCTACACCCGCTGGCTGGCCACCCACCACTACGAAAACTTCCACGTCGCGAGCTTCCTGCTCCCTAAGCGGCTCCACCAGGATTTCTACAACGTGTACGCCTATTGCCGTTGGGCCGACGATCTGGCCGATGAGATCGGCGATCCCGCCGAGAGCCTCCGCCTCCTCGCCTGGTGGCGCGGCGAACTCGATGCCATGTACCAGGGCCGCGCCACTCACCCCGTCTTCGCGGCGCTCGCCTCCACCGTCGCCCAATACGGCATCCCGCGCGACCCGTTCTCCCACCTGATCGACGCCTTCGTGCAGGATCAGACCGTCACCCGCTATCGCAATTGGGACGAGTTGTTCGCCTACTGCCGCAATTCCGCCAACCCGGTGGGAAGCCTGGTGCTCTATCTCTGCGGGTACCGCGACCCCGCCCGCCAGAGCCTGAGCGATGCCACCTGCACCGCCCTGCAACTGGCCAATTTCTGGCAGGACGTGACCGTGGATCTGCTCAAGGATCGGGTGTACATTCCGCTCGATGTCATGGAACGGCACGGCTATACGCTGGAGGAGCTATTTGCGCGGCGATTCACTCCCGCCTTCGCCGCCGTGATGCGCGAAATCGTCGCCCGCGCGCGCCAGCTTTTCCTCGAAGGTCTGCCGCTGGCCGGCATGGTGGACCGGCGCCTGGCGATCGATCTCGACCTCTTCAGCCGCGGCGGTCTGCGCGTCCTGGAGAAGATCGAACGGCAAAACTACGACGTGCTGCGCGCGCGCCCCAAGGTTTCCAAGGCGGAGCGCGTCGGCCTGCTGCTCGGCTCGCTCGCGCGCGTGGCCTTCTCCACGCGGGCGGCCTGATGGTCACCGTCGATCGGTCCTATCAATACTGCCTGCAAGTGGCGCGCAGCCGCGCCAAAAACTTCTACTATTCCTTCATCCTGCTTTCCGCCCAGCAGCGCAAAGCCATGTGCGCCATCTATGCCTTCATGCGCTACTGCGACGATTTAAGCGACGAACCCGGCGCTTCGCGCTCCGCCGTGGACCGCTGGCGCGCCGACATGGAAGAGGCGCTCCAGGGCCGCTTCGCCGACCATCCCGTGTGGCCCGCCTTTCACCACACCGTGCGCCGTTTCGGCATCCCCCACGATTATTTCCGCCAGATGATCGCCGGCATTTCCTCCGATCTGGAGCCGCGCACCCTGGAATCGTTCGACGAGTTGTACCGCTACTGCTACCAGGTGGCGTCGGTCGTCGGACTGACCATCATCCACATCTTCGGCTTCGATACGCGCAGCGCCCTGCCGCTCGCCGAAAAATGCGGCGTGGCGTTTCAATTGACCAACATCCTGCGCGATATCAAGGAAGACGCCGAACGCGGCCGCATCTATCTGCCGGCCGAAGACCTGCGCCGTTTCGGCGTCACGCCGGACGATCTGCGCTCCGGCAATCGCACGCCGGCGTTTCTCCAACTGATGCGCTTTGAGGCGGCGCGCGCCCGCGCCTACTATAACGAGTCGCTGCCGCTGCTCGATCTGATTCATCCGCGCAGCCGCTCCTCCCTGTGGGCGCTGATCTCCATCTATTCGCGATTGCTGGAGCGCATCGAAGCCACCAATTACGACGTCTTCTCGCGCCGCGTCCGCCTCAGCCTCTTCGAAAAATCCTGGATCGTGGTCCGCGCGTTGTCTTCGTAGCGTAGCCTTTCAGGCTGCCATGACCCCATTCCTGGGGGCATTCTTCTCTTGCACGATCTCACTCCCCCAGCAGACTCATCTGGCGCGGGTCCACCGCCGGCGCCTTCTCCACCGGACGCTGCAGATCGTCGTGGCTAGGGGCGAATCGGCGGATCAGTGCGTTCAAACGCAGCGAGGCTTCCCAGATTTCAAATAGCAGGGTGCAGCGCGGGCAGGCTCCCCGGATGGCGCCGGGCCCATCGACGGCCGGGTTGTAACGCTTGTGCTTGGCGCAACGGCCGTCAAATTTGCGGGCTCGGATCTTCACCGTCTCTCCAGAGTCCATACCTTAGCAGGTCGCGCACTCATGTTATAAACCAATGGCACCAAATCCAGCGGCCGGAGACCTGGAGTGGGCGCCCCTGCTCAAAGCGTCGCTTGTGGAGTTGAACGGCGATTGCGGTCACATCGCCACGGGCTGCGAAGCGCCCATGGTAGCCACGGCCGTGGCTCTGGCGCCGCGGTAGGGGTCAGACTTTTTCGACCTTGACCACCTCTTCGGCTGCCGGCTTCTGCGGTTCGTCCTTCAAAGCGTTCTTGAAATGACGGATCCCTTCGCCCAGCCCTTTGGCCAATTCCGGGATTTTCTTCCCCCCGAATAACAGCACGGCGACCCCGAGAATCACCAGCAGTTCCGGGAAACCAATCGTTTCCATCCGAATACCTCGCTCTATCTAGACGCTCTCATTGTAACCTGCGTTACCCCTGAAGGTCGCGGTACAATCCGAAGTGAATGCCCTCCGCTCGCCAGGTCAATTGGGCGAAGTTTCGCGCTTCCGCCGTGATTATGGCGGGATTGCTGATTTTGGGGACCCTGTCCTTCCTGCTCACCGGCGGCACCCTCCTGGAGCCCAAGGTTCAGATCTACCTCTATCTGCCGGATGCCACCGGCGTTTCGCCCGGTTCTCCCGTGCGCGTGGATGGCATCGGCGTCGGCAAGGTCACCCTGGTGGAACTTTCCGGTTCCAATGAGCCCAATCGCGTCGTCAAAGTCACCATGAATGTCGGGCGCGACCGGCTGCCCAGCATCACCGACGATTCCACCGCCGAGACCACTTCCGATACCATCATCGGCGATAAGTTTGTCGATGTGACCAGCGGCGCCAGTGCCAGGCACCTCTTGCCGGGCGGGGAACTGCGGTTCAAAAGCTCGGGAGACTTGATGCAGCGCCTGGATATCGCCCAGTTCCAGCAGCAGATGCACCTCTTCGAGGTCCTGCTGGACGACATCGAGCAGGGCCGAAGCCCGCTCGGTGAGTTCATCATGGGCGACACCATTTACAACGATCTGCGCAAGAGGATCATCGAGTTGCAGCGCGGCATCCACGTCGCCGCCGATACCACTACCGCCGTCGGGGAAGCGCTCTACACCGACGCGCTCTACCGCAAGCTGATCGAACCATTGCGCCAGTTGGACGAGAGCCTGGCGCGCCTCGAATCGGGGCAGGGAACCGGCGGGCCTCTGCTGCGCGATACCCAGCAGTACGAGCAGGCGCGGGCGCAGGCGGCCGATCTGCGCCGCTCCATCGCCAGCCTCCACGGCGCCGAAATGATGACTTCCCCTCGCGCCTATGACGATTGGACGCGGCAGGCGGTTGCTCTCATCCAGCAGGTGGACGAGTTCAACTCGAGCCCCATGCTAACCAGTTCGGCCGTCTACGACAACTTGCAGGGAATGGCGCGGGAACTGCAAACCACCACCCGGGAATTCCGCGAGAACCCCCAAAAATTCCTGCGGATCAAATTGTTCTAAATCAGCAAACGCCAAAGTCTACCGAGGGGCACCCGTGTCGCGAAATGTTGTCGGCGGACGTGCTGGCGATCGACACGGCCACGTTGAACCATTCCCGGATCGAGCGGTAACGGGGGGCTTTCAGTGCGATTCGATCCAGCTCTGGTGCACTTCCGCCTCGTCCATTCGTCCCAACGCGAAGCACGTCCTGGCCAGGAATGCGTGCGCGGCACGCAAGCTTTTCGGGTCCGAACCAGCCTGGTCGAGGGCGATCTTCGCTTCGGCCAGAGCGGATTCCAGATCGCCCTGCGCGGAGAGATACTTGGCGCGTTCCAGGTGCGCCGGTCCGAAGCCCGGCGCGAACTTCAGAATCTCGTCGAGCAACTTTTGGGCCTCGCCTTGGCGCGACTGGCGGGTGAGGAACATTGCGAATTCCAGCGCCGCGCTGGGATTCGGATTCGGCAGCTTGCGATTTTCTGCAAGGGCGGCACGAAATGCCGCTTCGGCGCGCTGCGGCCTCTTCAAAGCATCTTCTCCCAGCCCGATGAAAGTCTGGGCCTGCACCTTCATGAAATCGTCGGCCGGCGAGAGAGCCAGGGCCCTGCTCTCCGCCGCAATGGCAATCTCCTCCCGATGGTTCATTAATGCCCATAGGCCGTACGCGTAGTGCGCGCCCGGGTCCTTAGGCATGGCCTTAGTTGCACGCTCCAGCAACTCACCAGCGCGTTCGCTGCTAGAGCTTTCCTGCAGGATCAGCGCTCCGGCGGCTTTCAGCAGCGGTCCGGAGACGGGGTAGCGTTTGACGCCACGCTCTGCAGCATCAAGCGCCTTTTCCTTCTGATCGAGCTTCAGCCTGCAATCGATCAACGTCAGGTAGGGCTCGCTGCCGGCATCCGGATTCGCAGCGAGCACCAGGTCCAGGCCCTCCGCCGCCTTCGCGAAATTGCCCTGCGCGATGTAAGCCCGGGCCGCCAGCAGGTTCGCGTCACGCGAATCAAGGCTGTCCTGGGCCAGGGCCGGCCACAATAATAGGATCCAAATTGGCATCTATTTCTCGCGTACCGTCAGGATCTGGTCGGCATTCACACCCATGAGGGTTTGGCGGATTCCGCTCGGCCACGTGACCTCTAGTTTGTCCACCCTGGCCGCGGGTCCCAGTCCGAAGTGCACGCGACGGTCGCTGGAGCCGCCATAACCGACGCTGGTCGTGGCGTGATTGTACTGAACCGGCCCGGTCGATGGCGAGACCTTGATTCGCGCACCCAATCCGTCGCGATTGCTTTTCGTTCCAACCAGCTTCACGGTGAGCCAGTGATTGGCGTTTTGCGACCGGTTCATCAGAATCTCCGGCTTACTGTTCTGGTTCGTCACCACGATATCCATCTTGCCGTCGTTGTTCAGGTCGCCGAATGCGGCGCCGCGGTGTGCGGCCGGCGCGAGGAAGCCGCCGCCGGCATCGGCGCTGACATCCACGAAGGTTCCGTTTCCCAGGTTTCGCAGCAGCAGGTTCGGCAACTTGGATGGCAGATGATCGACCTCCTCGGAGTTGTCCAGAATCGAGGCGCATGCCGCGAACAGATCCTTGTTGCCGTCGTTGTCAAAATCGAACACGCCCGCTCCCCAAGCCGTGAGACCCGCCGTCGCCTTTGCCACGCCGGAGGCACGGGTGATGTCCTCGAAATACCGTCCCCGGTTTCGGAACAGGGGAAACATATCACCAACCATTGCCACAACAAAGATGTCCGGCCTGCCATCGTTGTCGATGTCCTTGAAATCGGCTCCCATACCTGCGATTGATTTCCCATCCTCGTTGTAAGCCACGCCCGCCAGAATCGCCACCTCGCTAAACGTGCCGTCTCCGTTGTTGTGAAACAGGAAGTTCCGGAAGGTGTCGTTTGACACAAACACGTCCGTGAAGCCGTCGCCGTCGTAATCGGCGAACGCCACACCCATGCCCTTGCCCACGTGCTTGCCGATTCCCGACCTCTCCGAGACATCGGTGAATGTTCCGTCTCCGTTGTTGTGGAACAGCATCGAGGGCTCGCCTTCGTAGCCGGACGGCGAACAGTACCCGCGGATCTTACCGGCGAAGCAGGCCGGCTCGTGCTCGGGCGACCACCGCACGTAGTTGACTACCATCAGGTCCAGATATCCGTCGTTATCGTAATCGAACCAACCCGCACTGATGGACCAGGTCTTGCCAAGCCTGGGATGGATACCCTCGAGCCCCGCCTTGACGGTCACGTCGGTGAAGGTACCGTCGCCGTTATTATGAAACAACTGATTCCGGTTGACGCCGGCCACGAACACATCCTCATATCCGTCGTTGTCGTAGTCGCCAACCGCGACCCCCATGCCGTATCCGGCGCCGCGCAGGCCGGCTGAATCGGTCACGTCCGTAAACGTCTCGTCGCCGTTATTCCTGTAGAGCCGGTTGTAATAGCGTGGATTCGACTTGTCCAGTCCCGGTATCGCCGCTCCGTTCACAAAATAGATGTCAAGGAGGCCGTCGTTGTTGTAGTCGAAGACCGCCACTCCGGCGATCATCGTCTCGATCTGGTGCTTTTGAGGAGTAGCGCTGTTGTCCAGTACAAAGGAAATCCCCGAGGGCACAACGATGTTTTCAAAACGGATCTTGGCGTCCGGCGCCATACTGACCGCGGTGAGCCCCAAAATGATCGGCACGGTTCTTATCCATACAGCCACGGTCCGGTTGACCTGCAACGGAGTTGTGCCCGTCTTGACCATTTTGGGCTTCCCAGGACGGTTCAGCATACATCATACATCCATTCGCTACCTTTGATTTGATCCCGCAGGCCGCGCTGGTGCGCACGGGCATGCGCATTTTGATTGCGCTCACGGCGATGGCAATCGGAAGCAGCGGGACTGCTCGCGGAAATGGCAGCGGGGCGGCGACGCCATCGTGGCCTGCGCTGACCTCATCGCCGCCGCCCCTGCCGGTCACGCTCCGGTGATCTTAAATGTGACCGCGTAATCGCACGGTTTCTGGGGCGGCACCTCGATCCGCAGCCCGTCGTCGGCCTGCGTCCACTTCAGGTTGCCTTTGAACCCGAGCAAGTCCACCTTGCGGATCTTGCCGACGCCCTGGGTGCTCTTGGCCCCCAAGGGACGGATGACAGCTTCCTTCTCCGGCCAGCCCATGACGAAGGCGTACAGCGTGGAGCCCTTGGCGGTAAAACGCACGTCCTGGGGCGTGAGATCGGGGCGGCTCCTCTCGCCGAAGCGCGCCGCCCGGGAGGCCTGCTCCGCTGCGGTGAGCGGCTGGCCGCCGGGACCACGTCCCGGAGTTCCGGCAGCGCCGCCCGGCGGCAGCGCGCCGCGACCTTCCGCGCCGCGGCCGCCCATGGCCGGATTGGGATTGGTGGGGCCTTCCCCGTACATCTTCCAAGGCCGTGTGCCGTAGATGGTCCAACTCGCCGCTGTTCGGCAGTGGAAAGTTAAGCAGCAGATTGCCATTGCGGCTGACGACATCCACCAGCATGTCGATCACTACCTTGGGTGTCTTGTATTTGACCCCGCGCAGGTAGTGCCAGTTACCGACACAGGTGTCCGTCTGCCAGGGAGCCGGCCAGACCCGGTCGACAATGGTTCGTTCCAGGTCCAGCACGCAGGTGCCGGTCTCGCAATCCGTGTTCAGCTTGCTGGTGTAGATTGCCTCCACGCGGCCGCCATGCTTTTGCGCGCTCAGGTTGTAAAGGTTCGCCACCACGCTGAGCCCATAGCTTTCGAACGGCAGCCGGCCGTCGGAATACAGCAGGTCGGGCTGGTACTGATCCACCAGGTCCTTGATCCGGTTGAACCATTCGCGCTGCCACCAATCCGGTCCGATGTCCGTGCTGCCAATACCACGCCCAGCCGCTGGCTGCGGAGCGCCCTTGGAGTAGTCGTGATAGAGATCGGCGTAGGCGGGGTCGTTCCCGTCATACGGCACGCCCGCCAGCGGCCCCGACTTGTCGCTGCCATGCGCCGCGGCATACCAGACGAAACTGCGCGCGAGGTGTTCGCTGACTCCAAAGCGCAACCCCTGTTTTTGCGCCGCCGCGCGGAAGGCGCCCACCACGTCCCTCTTGATGCCGCACGCCGCGGCGTTCCAGCGCGGCTGGTGGTTGGACTTCCACATGTCGAAGTTATCGTGATGCACTCCCATGCTGACGAAATACTTGGCCCCGGCCTTCTTGTACAGCGCCATCAGCGAATCCGGATCGAACTTGTTGCCTTTCCAGACCTCCCGGCAGATGTCCTTGTACCCGAATTTCGAGGGGTGGCCGTAATTCTCGAGGTGATACTTGTAAGTCGGATTGCCTTCGATGTACATGCGCTGGGCGTACCAGTCGCCGAACTCGGGGGCCGATTCCGGTCCCCAGTGCGCCCAGATCCCGAACTTGGCGTCGCGGTACCAATTCGGCACCTGGTAATCCTTGAGCGATTCCCGGGTGCCGCGAAACGGCCCCGGCGCAATTTGCGCGCCTTCCGCCTGAGCGGCAGTCGCGCGCCTCACGATAATGGCGGGAGCGACACCCGCCATTACTCCCAACACACTTCGCCTGCTGATGCTCATAGCCTGCCTTTCCAGATGGCCGCCCCTGTCAGGAGTGGCACTGACAGGGCGGCCACTACAGTCGTCTCAGAAAGTAAACCGCAGCGAGCCCTGCATCACGCGAGGCGTACGCGTCGAGACTACCTCTCCAAACAGCGCGTTCACCTGCAGCCCGTTCGGCTGGAACCGGGCTGCCGTGTTGATGGTGGCGAACTGGGTGTGGTTGAACGTGTTATACGCTTCCCAGCGCAGCGAGAAATAGCGCTTTTCGCCTTTTACCGGGAAGTTCTTTGTGAGCGACATATCGATGTTGTTCACGCCGGGGTTGCGGACATCGTACTTGCCCGCGGTGCCCGGATCGTTCGTCCCCGGACGGCAGAAGGCAGCGGTGTTGAACCACTGGTAGAACGTGTGAATGCTCCCCGAATAGGCATTGCCGCACACGTCCATCCGCTGGCCGTCCCCGCCGCCGTTCAGATTGGTTCCGTCCGTGGTGCTGAAACTCATCGCGGTGGGCAGCCCGGTCGTGAATTGCGCGATCCCCGATATATTCCATCCGTCGAACACGTATCGGAAAATCGCGCGGTTCGGCAGCACTTTGGTGCCGTTGGGGATGTGATACACATAGTTGACAACCAGGTTGTGGGTCTGGTCGCTCGAGTCCGAACCATAGTTCCAGTTGTGCATGTTCTGGTACAGCGGAATGCCTGTGTTGCCGCTGGTTACATCCAGGTACTTGGAAAACGAGTAAGACACCCCAAGTTCCAATCCGCCGGAGAAGCGGCGGTTCAGGGTAACGAACAGCCCGTTGTAGTTCGAGCTGAAGCCGTTGGCATAATAGGTGACGCCGTTGTAACCGGGGTAGGGCCGGAAGAAATTGTCGGACAGCGGCGTTCCCGTGGTGGGGTCGATGTGCTGAAACTCCGAACCGTAGGGAACCGTGTTGATGGCGTAGCTCAACTGCAGGTACCGCCCCAGCACGCTCGCGTAGGAAACGCTGAGCAGGGTGGAATGGCCGAGATCCTGCTGCACGCTGAGCGACATGTTGTAGTTGCGCGGCGTTTTACCGTTCTCCTGGAAAGCGTTGGTGTTGCTTGGCGCCAGCACGCCCGCCGTCTGCAGGAGGGTGCTGATGGTTCCGTAGTACTCGATTGGCGTAAAAATTGCCGGTGGATTCTCGCTCGTGGGGCTCCAGACGCTGAAGCGGGGACTATACAGAATGGAGCCTCCACCGCGGATGGCGGTCTTGCCGTTTCCAAATACGTCATAGGCGAAACCGAAACGCGGCCCCCAGTGTGTGGGTTGCTGATTGACGAACCCACGGGGATAGGTCGAATCACCCGACATCACTCCGCCGTTACCCGCATTCCCGGTATTGGGGACAAAGTCTCCAACATAGCCTTGGGGCAGCAGCGCGCCGGTGAGCGGATTCTGCGCCATCCTCGTGCCGTTGGACATCACCGGCACGTAGAAAGTCGGCGCGTCGGCGGCATTGTAGCGCGACAGCGCCAGCACCGATTGCTGGTTGGGATCGTTGGGATACATCTGGTTCGCCCAAGTCCAACGCAGGCCTAAGTCGAGGGTCAGCCTCCTGGTGGCTTTCCACGTGTCCTGAGCGAACCATTCCAACACGGTCTGGCGCTCGTTTTCGCCCCAGCGGGCGGTGGCTTCGGAATAGGTATCGTAAACGCCGATCGCGGCGTTGGCAAACGAATAATTGGTGTCGAGAGGATTGAGGACATCTTTCGAGAAGTTGAAGGTGCCGTCAAAGTTGCTGCGCTCACCCTCGTATTCCCGCACGCGGTAGACGTCGATCCCGGCTTTGACCGTGTGTTTGCCATGTACCCAGGTCACGGTATCGCTCAAGTTGAACGTAAAATCGGTGCCGTTCTTCAGGAACCGGTCATCGAAGCTCACATTGGGCGAATTGGGGACGTTGAACGAGAAGCGCGGAAGGATGCCGTCGGGATTGCTCTGCGGGTACCACTGCCCCGCCGTGAAACCAATGGCGGACCGGAGCACCGTAGAGAGCGGGTTTCCGGCTGTCGGGACGTTTTGGATAGGAGTCTGCGTGTCGTTATATGGCTTCCAGCCCTCGTGATTGCGGCGTACCCCCGTAGTCATTTCGGAGACGAGGGCGGGCGAAAAGACGTGAGTCCAACCGACCGCGAGCCCCTCCTCCGAAAAACAGTAGCATTGCGCGAAGAACCCTATGGGCGTGGCGCCGGATGCAACGGTGTAGCCCTGCTGCATGGAAAGTAACGTCTTGCCCCGAACCCAGATCCGATCGTTTTCTCTCGGCACGTAATCGATCTTGAACACCTGGAAGCGCTTGGGCCAGTTGAGGACTTCCTGGATTTGATAGTTATAGTTGTAGCCGCTGACCGCCGGGTTGACGAAATTCGGCTGCGGGAGAATCTTGAGGAGCGCCAGACCGTTGGAGTCGAGGCGGTTGGCGGGGACGACGTTGCCCGGGAACGGTTGCGCGACTCCATTCACCTTATTCAGCGGGTCGTTCACGGGAATCATCTTGCCGTTGGTGTCGAACGTTTGCGAAAAGTCACCCCCACGTTCCAGGGCTGTGGGCATCGTGTAATACGTAAGCGACGCGCTGTTGGGGACGCGCTGCCAGTCGTTTTCCAGATTATAGAAGCCGAACAGCTTGCTCTTGCCGGTGTTGAATTTCCCGGGTATGGAAAGAGGGCCGCCGAGCGAAAAGCCGCCGGTATTGTATTTGTACAAGGGCCGCTTGACGCCGTTGCGGTTGTTGAAAAAGTCGTTGGCATTGAGATCGTTATTCCGCACGTACCAATAGGTGTTGCCGTGCCACTGACCGGTGCCGGATTTAGTCACTACCTGCACCACCGTGCCGCCGTTCCCGGCGTATTCGGCCTGGTAGCTGTTCAGAATCACCTTGACTTCGCCGATCGCATCCATTTGCGTGGCACTGGAGAACACGCTCGGGGTTCCCATGTCGTTGCTGACGATGCCATCGACGGCCAGGATGTTCATGCCGGCCGCGGCGCCCCGGATCGACGGCGTGCTGGCACCGTAGCTGCCGCCGGGCGAATCCTGATCGGCCAGATAGGTCGCGCCCGCAATCGTCCGCAGGAGGGAGACGACCTCGCGGCCTCGCGCGGTGAGGTTTGCGACCTGATTGGTGGTGACATCGGCGGCTTCCTCGGAGCTTTCGGTTTCGACGTGGGCGGCCTCAGAAGCCACGGTCACGGTTTCCGACGACGATCCGAGTTCCAGCGTCAGGCCGCTCAGCGCGACGTGCTCGTTGGCGGAGACCGAGATACCCGTGCGTTCGAAAGCCTTGAAGCCGGCGTGCTCCACCTTCAACGTGTAAGAATCGCGCGGCACGACGGTAAAACTGAACAGTCCTTCGCCGTTACTTTTGGTTTCGTGCACCTCCTTGGTCGTCTCGCTCGTCAGCTTGACGGTTGCGCCCGGGACCACCGAACCGGAGGCATCCAGGACAGTGCCGGAAACGGCGCCGGTAACGCTCATCTGCGCGAATAGCTGTCCGCACGACAACGCGGCGAACATTACGAATACAACAAAAGACAATGCTAACCTGGCATTTCGATCGAACATCCGACACTACCTCCTCATAGCCGCCACCCCGGCGACCCCGAATCCCGGACTTTATCGGTAACGGCTAAGTATTCCATATCATGAGCAGCAGCCAAGGTCAAGAAAAAACGTCAGCGTCGGCGAAAAATTATCACCTACAATTTCGTTAAAGTAAACGATAATCATTTGCGGGCGCCTGAGCGCGATCCGGGCTTGCCGCAGCCCCTTTTGTTTTCATCATCTTGGGCGGTGGTCCAGCCTCAGCGACGGTATGGCACCGTCACCCTTTATGACGACTCCATCTCCTCCAGCTACCACGGCCTCCTGGCGTCGCTGAACCGCCGGTTCGCCTAAGGCCTCCAGGTGGGCGCGTCCTACACGTTCTCCAAGTTCATGGACTTCGGCACTCCCCCGGTTTACCGGCCGCCTGGGCCTATGGCGTGGATGCCAACGACCAGACGCACAATATGGCCGTCAACTTCACCTACTTCGTGCCAAATGGGAGCAAGGTCATGCCGAACCCGGTCACCCGTTTTGTGCTGGATCACTGGATTAGATGCGCGCACAATTTCTGCTCTGTCTTTATTGTGGATATGGGTCTATTAGTGTATAGTAATCCCACCTGGGTAGCTGACTGTGACCAATATCAACGGCAAGACCTACGCGATGAACGCCATCACTCCGATGAATGCGTTCTACACGCCGATTCTCCAGCTCATTTTCTTCATTCTGGGCCATGTCAAGCCACTGCAGGCCGACCTGATCCAGCTCTCCTTTATCCACTTTGCGCGGTGGGTGGTGGTCCGGCGTCACCAGTTTCCGCGGCTTTCCGAAAAACAGCCCCAGGAGCAACTGCATTACGACTACCTGCTGTTCTTCAGTAACTTCAACGGGTCGTGGAACCAATATATCGACGCCTTCGCCGACGTGCTTTCCAACGGGCTGAACCTGATCTGGCGCTGGAGCGTGAGGTATCCGGGCGCGCGTCCGGTGACCGATTTCAAACGCTACATCGGGCTGGTGCAGTTCGACACCGACTATTACTACACGGCCTATCCGCGCGCCACCACCAACGACGTGAAGGCCGCGCACCGCGTGAGCGCCGCCCTGGAGGAGTTTGCGCGCAGCAGCAAAGATATGACCGCGGCCGAGTTCGGCGGCGCGTACTTAAGATTTGTGACGCAGGTGCAAATGGACCTCGGCGCCACGGGTATCGGCCCCGTCGGCGCCTGAACCGGGGACAAATCCATGCCAAACCAGAGCGGTAACGTATACGGGCTGACGGTTCTTTCGCCCATTATCAACGGCGCGGCCGGCGACGTGTCGCACGACTGCGCCATCCGCGACTATCTTTCCAATCTGCCGCGCGACCAGCGCAGCCCGTTTGCCAAAGTCTCCAGCACTCACCTGGCCCGCCTGGTGGTGATGGACGATGTGGTGTTCGTCGGCACTCCGGCGCGCGAGGAGCACCTGCAATCGAAGTATCTGGTGTTTGAAACCAACTTCGATGGCGATCTCGACACCTACCTGACCCGCATGGCGCGCGAAGCCGCGGAGGAGGTACACGCCGTCTGGCAGCATTGCGTTGGTTACCCCGGCGTGCAAGACCCGGCGGTATTCGCCGCCTATCTGAAGAAGTGTCAGGTGGAAACCACCTTCTTCTTCGCGGACGTGAACAATAAGACCGTGCAGCAGACTCTACGCGCGCTCAAGGTTCAATCGGGACTGGCCCATTTCATCGAAACCAACCAGGGAAAGTCCGCGGGCGAAATCCAGGCGGCCTTCCGAGGGTTCCTGGAGAAGGTCCGCCATGCGCCGGGACCGCCGGCCGGCGAAGACGGAGGGCATCCACATGGCTAACCAACTGAACGTCGCCGATATACAGGGATTCGTGCTGCGCGGTTATAACTTTCCGTTCGCCCGGTACCTGCTGTTGGAACTGGAAGGTCCGGGAAAGGGGCGCGATTTCATTGGCCAGATCATTCCTCACGTCACCACCGGCCAGCGCTGGGACAACGGCAAGCCGCAATCCACGGTGAACATCGCCTTCACGCACAAAGGACTGGCGCGGCTGGGGCTGCCCGACGCCACCCTGCTCAGTTTTCCGGTGGAGTTCCTTCAGGGCATGAAAGCCCGCAACGAGATCTTGTGCGATACCGGCCGCAACGCCAGCGAAAACTGGGACGAGGTCTGGCGCAAGGACGTGGTGCACGTCTGGCTGGGCGTCAACGCGCTCACCCCCGCGGCCCTCGACGAGCGCTGCGCTGAAATGGAGCGCATCATGCGGCAGACCGGCGGCGCGCGGCTGCTGGAAGCGCAGGATGCCAAGGCCGTCTTCATCGACAACCAGCCCACCAGCAAGGAGCACTTCGGCTACACCGATGGCTTCGGTAATCCCGATTTCGAAGGCGCCGTCCGGCACAGCCAGCCGGGCCAGGGCAAGCTGACCAAAGAGGGCGACTGGATCGCTCTGGCTACCGGCGAATTCGTATTGGGGTACCCCGATGAGGCCGGCGAACTTCCGCTGGCGCCGGTGCCGCACCTGTTGGCCAACAACGGCACCTTCATGGTGTACCGCAAGCTGCATCAAAACGTGGCCACCTTTCGGGAATTCCTGGATGCGCAGAGCCGCGCGTACGGCGGCGGCAAGGAGAAGTTCGCGGCCAAAATCGTGGGCCGCTGGCGGGACGGCACGCCGATCGAACTTTCGCCGGACGCTGGGGACCCGAAGATTGTCGCCGATGCAAAGCGCAATGTGAAGTTCACGTACGGTCAGGACGCCAGTGGCGCGCGCTGTCCGCTGGGCGCCCACATACGGCGCGCCAACCCGCGCGACTCCGCCGGCTTCCACGGCCAACTGGTCAATCGGCGCCGCATTACCCGCCGCGGCATGCCCTACGGCGAGTACGTGCCGGAAGGCGAACCGGTGAGCGACCACGACGACCGCGGCGTGATCTTCATGGTGCTCAACGCCAGCATCTTCCGCCAATTCGAGTTCGTGCACCAGCAGTGGATCGAATACGGCAACGACGCGCATCAGGGCAGCGACAAAGATGCGCTCGTGGGCAACCACGATGGCCGCGGCAGGTTCCTGATCCAGGGCTCCACCGACCCAAAGAATCCGCCATTCGTTTGCGCGCGCCTGCCGCAATTCGTGGAACTGCGCGGCGGCGACTATTTCTTCATGCCTAGTCTTACGGCACTACGCCTGATTGCCGATAACTCCGTAGACCCGAGGTAAGTGGGTCAGTTCAGGGCGAGGCGGCGGATCCAGATGTTGCGGAAGCGCACGGGCTGGGAGTGGTCCTGCAAACTCAGCGGTTCCTCGGCGGCGTGCGGGGTGTACTTGGCGACCTGCCTCCAGATGGTGGTGCCAAGTTGCTCGCGATGATTGTGCACCAGCACGCCGTTGAAAAGCACGGTGAAATAGGCCGGCTTGACGAGTTTGCCGTCGGCGAAGATGGGCGCCTCGAACATGATGTCGTAGACATTCCATTCGCCTTGCGGGCGGGCCGGGTTGACCAGCGGTGGCCAGATGCCGTACATGGCGCCGGCGGCGCCATCGGCATAAGTCAGGTTCTCGTAGGACTCCAGTACCTGGATTTCGTAGCGCGTCATCAGTTCCACGCCGCTGTTGCCGCGGCCCTGACCGGAGCCGGTGGCCTCTTTGGGAATCATCCACTCGACATGCAGTTGGCAATCGCCGAATTTTTCCTTGGTGACCAGGCGGCCCGTCCGCGGGACGATCACGATGTCGCCGTTCTCCACCTTCCACTTGGGCTCCTGGACCTGGCCCCCGCGCGCCGACTGCATCCAGTGTGAGAGGTCCTTGCCGTCGAACAGCACGATGGCGTCGGACGGCGGGGCGGCATTGGTCAAGGGCCCGGGCACGACCTTGGGGGCGCGGGGCCGCTCCATGTCGTGCACCTTCCACTTCTGATTGGGTAACTGCGGCGTATCGTTGTACCCGCGGGTATCGTCACCGTGGGATGCCGGTATGCCGTCGCGCGGCGGCGCGGGTTGTTTCGGCTGCTGTGCCGGCGTCTGCACGGCCAACGCCGTGACTGCAAGCATGAGGATAGCGACTTTCATGGTGGAACCTCCCGAAATAGATGTTGTCATGCGATGTTAGCCTCTGGCTTCCGCGTTGGCGCGGTTCAGCAGGGCGCGCATGTAGGCGAAGCCGTAGGCTGTCTGCGCGCTGCCGCCGCCCACCAGCGAGGGCGTGTGATCGAGAATCACGATGCCATCGTAGTTCACGTCGCGCAGCGCCTTCATGATTTTGTACATGTCGTAGTAGCCGTTATCCATGAAGGTCTCGACGAAGTGAGGCAAGGGCGCGCTGACATTGCGGAAGTGAATCTTCCAGATCTTGTTGGCGCCGAAGTAGCGGATCATCTCTTCGGGATCTTTGCCGGTGAGCTGCTTGCCGCCCTCCAGCCAGGTGCCGCAGCACAGGCAGATGCCTACGTTGGGGCTGCCAGCGATCTCCATGGCCCGTTTGTAGCCTTCGAAGTTGCCGAAGATGCAGCGCGGCACGCCGGCCAGCACAGGGACCGGCGGATCGTCAGGGTGGATGCCGATGCGCACGCCGGCTTCCTCGGCGACGGGCGCCACCTGCTTGATGAAGTAGGTGTAGTTCTCCCAGATTTCTTCCTTGGTGAATACGCGCCCGTGGGAGAGCGGCTCCTTCCATGTCTTGCCGTCCCAAACGCCCTGCTTGTCGGGGCTGGCCATGTCGAATTCCCGGCCGGTGGCGCCGCGGATGGTGGCGTGCCCGCTGCTCCAGATGCCGTTGCCCATGTGGGCGTAGGTGGTGTAGTAGATCCCCGCCTTGCCCAGATTGCGAATGTACTGCTTGTACTCATCTATTTTTTGATCGCGCCCCGGCAGATTGAGCGTCACCTCGGGCATGTTGTGAACGCTGGTATTGCCGATGTTCCAGACGGTGATGCCGGCATCGGCGTAGCGCTTCTTGATTTGCAGGAAGCCCTCGGCGGTGCGCAGGTCCGGCGGAGCGCCGACGCTGACGTATTCGGCGCCGATCTGCTTGAGGAACAGAAGCTGGTCGTCGGTGGGGGTGGCGCCGGATTGGGCGCAGAGTTTGATGCCGGGAGCGCTCGGATGCACCGTCGCCCGGCCGCTACGGGAAGCCGCGAGCAGTGCGCCGAGAGTCCCGCCCAAGGCCATTTTT
>JBEKDV010000188.1:0-14471 GCA_050014175.1 Candidatus Solibacter sp.
TCGTCATTGAGGCGATGTTATACTAAGTGAGGTTGACACAGATCATGAACTTCGGATCGCTGCGGGAGCAGGCCGTAGACCAAGCCCCGCTGGCGGGTAGACGGGCACGGCGTCGACGCGGGTGGAATGCCGGCGCCGCACGCTTTGCCGTTGAGCATATCTACTCCGTTGGCGTGGTTACGAACTCTCTTGGGTGCGCCGCCTCCACCCCCCAGCTCCGCGGGAAGTCAGACGTGTTGAACGTCAGCAGCTGCTGAAGTCCATGTGACACCACCAGCGCCGCCAAGCGCGCGTCGTGGGTTCGTTTTCGGGCGACTTGGCAGCGGTCGACAATTTCGAACCAACGGTCCAGGGCATCCGGAGTCTCGGCAAGAAGGGGGAACTGATCGCGCAACCCGCGGATTGCTTCGGCTGCTGTCCCGGTCGAACACCCGAGACCGTTGACTGAATCGGGACGAGTCGCGACAGCCCAGAATTCCACAAGAACCTGGGCGCTGATGAACAGGGAGATGTTGCTCGCAAGCAGGTGCTCTACAGCCGCCTCGGCGAGGCTATGCTCAGGACTTCGGTCGTCTGCGATGCGCAGGAGGACGTTCGTATCGATGAGGAAACTCATCAGTCGTAGAGGTTCTCCCGGCGCAGCGCTTCAGCCGGAATAGGAGGGCCGCTGCGCTTCGGCAGCCGGGTGACCCAATCGCGGAATGTGCGGGCCCGCTCACGGGGCGGCAGGGACTTCCAGAGGGCGTGTGAGGCCTCGGGAATTAGGCGAAGAACACTGCCTTCATGCTCCAGGCGAAACCGGGCACGCGGACCTGCACCCAGGGCTCCAGCCGGGATCTGGAGCTCGCCACTCTCGTTCGTTTCAAGGATGGTGGGCTCAACCATGATTTTCATCTACATGTTAGCACGGCCACACCGCCGCGGATTGTCCAAGAACGATGCTAACAGGCCAGGCGCGTTCGAAGCGGTGTCATCAAGCCACCCTATCAAGCCACCCTACGCGGCAGGTTGACCTGAGTGCTTTACTCGGCGTTGCACGGTCCGCGCCGCTGGCCCGTCGGGTCAATGACGCGAAAGCCCTTGACCGGCGCCACGCGTAAGTGTCCGAGCGGGGCCGACGGGACACCCTGCCGCTCTCCCCCTGACGGCTTGACATTCGCGGCACCTAGTTTCAGCGCGAACTCGATAATCATCTCCCCATCGACCCTCGCGTGTCTATCCCCGCCGACGTTGGCTTAAACGCGGCCATTCCAAGTCCCCTTCTCTTAGCAGGCTGTGCTCAATCGGACGTTCTTTTCAATGTACGCTCGCACGTCCGCCGGTCGATAGCGTACCGAGTTGCCCAATTTCACGTATGGACACCCAATTCCCAGCGCTCGGTCACACCGGGCACTGCCCACACTCCGCCCTGTTATCCGCGAATACTGGACCTCATTGAGCAGCGCTTCAATCTGGCTGTTGCTCTCCTTAGTTGGTTGGCGCCGGTTAGTCACGGTGAGTAATACCTCCGCCTGACAGGGTAGGTCTCCATGCATGTTATAGTCAAGACTCATAGTTATCGCTAAAGCATAAGGACGCAAAGTCGAGTCTTGTCCTGAAACAGGCCAGATCAGTTTGGAAGAAAATGCAGGAGGGAGTTTATGGTGACGCTCGACACCTTGCGGCAACAAAAGACCGAGATTATCCGCTTGGCAGAGATGCGCGGCTGCCGGAATGTGCGTGTGTTCGGATCGGTAGCGACGGGCGAGAGCCAACCCGATAGCGATGTGGATTTCCTGGTGGACCTGGAACCGGGACGCAGCATCTTCGATCTTGCTGGGTTCATGGGCGATCTCAGGGATCTGTTGGGTACCGAGATCGACGTGGTCGAGAGCCGTTCGATTCATCCCTACATTCGGAACCGGGTCCTCGCCGAAGCGGTGGGACTCTGACACCAGCCAGGTGAGTACCGCCGCCTGTTAGATCCACATTCGCAAGTGCTGCGAGTAGATTCTCGATTGCAGCGGTAGTATCGAATCGATGCAGCAGAGGGATCCATTCCTACGATCTCATTGCCCTCGAGATACTCGTTGAGTCGAGGGCGAGGACGGATGCCGAAGCGGTTCTGCGCATCGGTAGCAGTGAGACTCAATCGCGAAATTCATTTCGGACCAACGCTTGCGATAGGAACGTCACACCTGTCCCGTCCGCTCACATGTGGCAGATGCGCAAGCTGTGCCGCCGCAATGGTGCGCGTGTTGGCATTCAAGATGCATGGCCTGGAGTTTCGAACTGGGCCGTACGTTGTTTGCATCTTGGTGCATTGCCGGCTGCAATGTTCGTGCAGGTCGCGGGAGCGTGGGTGTTGGGTCAATTTGTCCACTGCCGGTGCGTTGCGGAGCAGCAATGAACTCACAACGTCAAAAGCGCGCGTCGGGTCCTGTGCCGTCCGGTCCTACCCGGGCCGCAGAATACGTCCGGATGTCCACTGAGCACCAGCAGTACTCTACGGAAAACCAACACGCTGCTATCCAGCGCTATGCGGACGAGCACAGCCTGCTCATCGTGCGTACCTTCACCGATGCCGGCAAGAGCGGTGTTGGAATCCAGGGGCGCGACGCGCTGCAAGAACTCCTGCGTGTCGTCAACAGCGGTTCGGCCGACTTCGCCACCATCCTCGTTTACGACGTCAGTCGGTGGGGCCGGTTTCAGGACGCGGACGAAGCGGCGCACTACGAATTCCAATGCAAGAAGCGCAAGATCACGGTTCAATACTGCGCCGAGCACTTCCCGAACGACACCAGCCCCATGAGCGCCGTTATCAAAAGCCTCAAACGCGCCATGGCAGGCGAATACAGCAGAGAACTCAGCACCAAGGTCTTCGCCGGCCAGTGCCGACTCATCACCCTCGGCTATCGACAAGGCGGCACCGCCGGTTACGGTCTGCGGCGACTCCTCCTCGATCAGAACGGCCAACCCAAAACCACCCTCGCCAGGGGAGAACGCAAGAGCCTCCAAACAGAGCGCGTCATCCTCACTCCAGGACCGGACCATGAACTAAAAACAGTACGCCGCATCTACGACCTCTTCACCACCGACCGCCACGCAGAAGCGCAGATCGCCACCGTCCTAAACGTAGAGGGCATCCCTAACGAGGTCGGCAAGCCATGGACCCGCGGCACCATCCATGAACTCCTCACCAACGAGAAATACATCGGCAACAACCTCTACAACCGCACCAGCACCAAGCTGCAGAGCCCACGCACAAGTAACCCGGCGGCGGAATGGGTACGCCACGACCAAGCCTTCGTGCCCATCGTTGACCGTGAGACCTTTGCGCGCACGCAAGCCATCATCGCCGAGCGCGATCAGCACTACACCGATGAGGAACTCCTCCAGCTTCTCAGGAATCTCCTCGTGGCCCGCGGGCAGTCTCTCGGGGATCCTCATTGACGAAACCGACGGGATGCCGAGCAGCACCACCTACCAGGACCGTTTTCATGGCCTCGTGCGCGCGTACACGCTCATAGGGTATCGGCCAGATCACGATTACGACTATCTCACGATCAACCGCGAACTGAGACGGCAATACCAAGCCCTCATCGAAGAAATAATCACCAAGATCCTGCCGTTCGCCACCGTCAGCCGCGACGCAACAACAGACCTTCTCACGATCAACCGAGAATTCTCCGCGAGCATCGTCCTCGCCCGATGCACCACCACCCCAACGGACCGGCTGCGCTGGAAGATCCGCCTCGACACCATCCTCCATCCCGACATCACGATCGCCGCGCGAATGACGTGCAACAACGATTCCATCCTCGACTACTACATGTTCCCCAGCAACGAGTTGACCAAGCAGCATTTCCGCCTGGCAGAAGAAAACGGCCTCAACCTGGACCCCTACCGGTTTGACACCCTTGACCTGTTCACGAGCCTCGCCGCCCGCGCGAGCATTACGGAGGCAGCATGAGCACCAACGACGACATCCAACAGATCCCGATAGACCAGATCATCATCCTCAACCCACGATCACGCAACAAGCGATTGTTCAGTACCATCGTCGCTAACATAGACCACGTCGGCCTCAAACGCCCCATCACCGTCACCCCACGGCCCGACGGCAAATACGACCTCGTCTGCGGCCAAGGACGACTCGAGGCGTACCAGGCGCTGGGCGCAGCCACCATCCCATCAATCATCATCGCTGCGACGAAAGAGGACCGGTACCTCATGAGCCTCGTCGAGAACATCGCCCGTCGACGACACACGACGTCCGAACTCCTCAAAGAAATCAGCACGCTCAAAAATCGCGGCTACAGCGCCGAAGAGATCAGTGCGAAAATCGACCTCGACCGCGCGTACGTGTATTCGATCACGCACCTCCTGGAGCGTGGAGAAGAACGCCTCATCGACGCAGTGGAACGCGGAACTCTGCCCCTATCCATCGCTGTCGCGATCAGTACCGCCGATGACCACGAGGTCCAACACGCCCTTCGCGAAGCCTATGAGACCGGTGGCTTGCGCGGGCAAAAGCTCATTATCGTCAAGCGGCTCCTTGCTCAGCGAGCCAAAGACGGGAAAGCCCTCACTCCGCAACGTGTCGGTCCCAAACGCCTCAACGCGCAAGCCATTATCCGCGCCTACAAGAACACGACCGCAGAACAGCGGGCGTTTCGCGCACGCGCGAACCGCACCCAGGAACGCCTTTTGGTCATCACGAGCGCGTTGCGACAGCTCCTCGCCGACAACCACTTCACGACGCTGCTCAAAGCCGAGAGTCTGGATACCATTCCCCAGCGGCTTGCAATGAGGGTCACCCACCACAAGATGGCGATGTAGAGACGACAAATGCCGATCCCCCCAGCATCGTTCGACGCGCATCTGCGCGTGGTCGACCTCACCAAAATCGTGTCGTCGCGCACCGTCACCGCCGGCTTGCGCACGTCCCGAAAGTACCGGGCCATCGCCAGCAGCATACAGGAACTCGGCTTGGTAGAGCCGCTCGTCATCCACCCGATCCCAAACGATCCCACCACATATCTCTTGCTGGACGGGCACCTGCGATTGGATATTCTCCGGGCACAAGGCACCACCACCGCACGCTGCCTTGTCGCCAAGGATGATGAAGCGTATACGTACAACAAGCGCATAAACCCGCTCTCGACCATCCAAGAGCACCAGATGATCATGAAGGCCATCAATGATGGTGTCGGCGAGGAACGCATCGCTACCGTCCTGCACATCGACCTGAAGGCCCTTCGGCAAAAACGTGACCTGCTCGTGGGGATCTGCCCGGAAGCCGCTGACCTTCTCAAAGACAAAGCTATCTCCGCCGGCTGTTTCAACGTCCTCCGGAAGATGACGGCCTTGCGACAAATCGAAGCCGCAGAGCTCATGAGCACGGTTAGCAACTACAGCGCGACTCTCGCCAAAACCATTCTTGCGGCCAGCGCCACTGAACAACTCGCCAAACCCGGCACGCGTAAGGCCCCGAGAGCCCTCAGCACGGAGCAAGTCGCGCAGCTCGAACAAGAAATGACCAGCTCACAGGCCGGACTCGCCGCCCTCAAAGATACGTATGGCGCGGACCGCCTCGAGCTCCAGGTCGCGTGCCGCTATCTGGCCACGATGTTAGGAAACGCGCCAGTCCACAAATACCTGCTCGCCCATCATGCGGACCTGGTGCGTGAGCTCGAACAGATCACGACCGACGTCACCGGAGAACAGGCCCGCTCGTAACGCCCCCCTCGAATGGCCGTTCCATGCCATGATCGTCACCTGGTGGTCAACATCTCACGACGTCACGTCGGGCCAATCCCCGAGCAATTGGCGTGCCGGACGGATTCACTGTGGGCCCCAGGGAGTCGGTGCCGTGCCTTGAGGTGTTAGGATGAGACAGGGAGTGGTTATGGCCGAAATCGCGATCCACAACGTCCGGGACTTGGGACAGGATGCCCGGCGGACGCTGGAAGCCCTTCTGGGCCGCCGATTAGCAGAAGGCGAGCAGGTCAGTGTGACGGCTCTGGCCGCACGCCCGGCGCCTTCTGGCGACGAGCGCAGAATTGCGGCGGAGCGTCTCCTGGAGAGTCTCAAGGCGATGTCGGAAAGCGCGGCAGCGATCCCGAATGACGAACTCGAATCGCTGATCGATGAGGCCGTGGACGACGTCCGCCGGCGGCGCAGTTAGTGCGCATTGTTCTGGACACCAACATCCTGGTACGAGCCGCCGCAAACGAGCAAGGCTTGGCGGGTAAGCTTCTGCAGGTGATCGCTTCGGGGCCCCACGTTTTGGTGAGTTCGCCGTACATTCTCAGCGAAGTTGCCCGCGTGCTCAATTACGTACGACTACAGGCGCGTTGGCACCTGGGCGAGAAAACGGTCCGAGAGTTCGTCAGCCGCGTGGGCGATATCGCGGAGATTGTGCTGACCACGACGCCTGACCGGATCGTGGTCGCCGACCCGGATGATGATCCCATTGTGCAAACCGCTACCCTGGGCCGAGTCGATGTCTTGTGCACTCGCGACGCTCACTTGCTGGACAGGGCTGTTGTCGATTATTGCGCCAGCCAAGGCGTCCAAGTCATGAACGACATCGATGTCTATCACATTCTCACTGGCCGGCCAGAAGGCGGCTGAGTTCACCGACGATCACCAGCGCTGACGGACCTTGCTCCCACTGCATCTGGCAGGTTCAGCTGAATGCTCCAGTCGGCGTTGCACGGTCCGCGCCTTGGGCCCGTCGGATCAAGGACGCGCCAGCCCTTGATTGACGTCGCGCGCAAGGGCTCGAGCCGGGCTGGTGGGATACCCTGCTGCTCCAAGGCCCACCCCAATCGCTTGACGGTCGCGGCATCCAGTTTCAGCGCGTACTCGACAATCCGCTCCAGATCGAGCTTGGCGCCGCGCATCTCGAACGCGTGCAGGACCTCGCCGAAGTCGCCGCAGTATTGGGGGGCCATGAGACCATCCAGAAGCGTTCGCTCGGGGTCGGTGATTTTGACGCGGCTCTCATCCACCCAGACTTCCTGGACGCCGAAAAAGCGCTCCGGCTTGACCTGGACGAACTGATAGACTGCGCCGCCCACCGCATACCCGTCATTGCCGGCAGCCGCCCGTGCTCCTCTTGGGCGCGGAACCGACCGATCCGGCGTAAGCACGAACGGGCGCCGCGGGATCTGCTCAGTGAGGCCGTGATAGTTGAGGGCCGACCAGTGACTGATGGCCGCCGGCTGGACCAGCGCCATGGCGACTTCAAAATCGTGCAACGGCAGCACGCCTGGCGCGGAACCGGACAGCGCATAGAGTCCTCTGCGCAGCCGGATGGCGTCCGCGTGCTTCCTCTACATGCCGTAGCAGCGTATCTAACATACAATTCCCAACAAAATGGACCCGGTCGCCGGGGATAGTCCTGCGAGCGAAGACACAAGTCGGTGTGGCGCCGCCGGGGCCGATCGCGCAGGCTCTCGAGACAGCTTGGCGGTCGGGGCGCTGACAGCATAAACGGCCACGGCGGTCGCGCTACGCATTTGCCTCGCTTGCCGCGTTTGTGTGATTTGTCGCGAGCTATGGGCGGGGCTTTATCGCCGCCCAACCCGCAGTTCCACCACATGGGAGCGAACGGCATTTGATTACCGTCTCATATGACGGCAGGTCCGGAACGAGCGGCCCGAGCCACCGCCGCCAAGTGTTCTTAACCACCAAGAGCATGTCGTGCCCGAACCTGCGACAATGACTACAGGAGGGCGACGTCGACTATGTACCAGGTCGTGATCGATACCAACGTCCTCGTGGCGGCACTCCGCTCGAGGCGTGGCGCTTCCTTCCGGCTACTGGATCTGTTGGGAGATCCGCGCTGGCAAGCGAATCTGTCGGTCGCGCTGGCGCTCGAGTACGAGCAGGTGGCCAAGAGAAAGTGTGTGCAAGGAGAGGTCACTGAGCAGCTCATCGATGACATTTTGGACAGGCTTTTCTTCCGGTGTCGGCGGCGGCCGGTGTTCTATCGCTGGCGGCCGTTTTTGCCTGATCCGAAGGACGATTTCGTCATGGAAGTGGCGGTCGAAAGTCAATGTGATTTCATCATCACGTTCAACACCAAGGACTTTGCAGGCGTCGAGCAATTCGGGATTGTCGCTGTGACGCCAAAGGAATTTTTGATGAAAATCGGAGCGCGCGTATGACTCTGAACGTAACCCTACCGGATGCGCTGTACAAAAAAGCAATGGAAGTGGCCGAACGGGAGCAGATCTCGGTCGAGCGGGTTGTTTACTCAGCACTGGCGGAACAACTGAACGCTCTGGATCGTCTGGAGGAGCGGGCGGCCCGTTCAAGTGAGGACAGGTACCGTGCCGCTTTGGCGAAAATCCCGGACGCCGAACCTCTAGAGTATGATCGCCTCTCGTAGACGAGTCCGTCATCGTCAGAGAGGCAGGAATTCAACGCGACTGAAGCTCGGCGCGAGCGTCCTTACTGAATTCCTGCGAGATCCTGCGGGCAACGGTGAGCGCCTGCTCCTGGCTGATCCCTTCCCAGATTTCCTCGCCGTCCGAACTGCCGACGAGCAGGAACGACTTCCCTGTCGGGGGCTCGCGGGGGCGAATCCCTTGGATTAGATATTACACGTCCCAATTCGCCCATATCAAACAACAGGCATTCAAAGTATATGCTGTGCGGCACCGGCGAGACCCGCATCCGTGCGCGGCCATACCTGCCAAGTCACTGATTCCATGTTGAGTTCGTTAGTTAGCGCCGGACGATATTCGCTTTTTATTCGTATTTGCTATAATAATTTCTTGGTTGTCCTTCAGGGCTGCCCGACGACGACGCTTCGACGAGGTTCCTGCTGCGGCAGACCCATCCCCACAGCGAGGACATTCTAAGTGGCGCGTTTCAACCCGAAGAGTTTTTCCGACATCGACCAATTAAAGAGAATCACCCCTGTTGTTCTGCTGCGGCTTCTTGAGCCTCAGCGCCCGTTTTTTGGGGATCGCGGCTTTGCATTTTCGGCAGCCGAGGAGGAGATCGACTACCGGAGTCTCGTCGCCATTCTCGCTCAGCCGGACGAGAATATGAATGCCGATCTTGTTGAGGCTTTCCACCTCATCGGCGCCCTTGGCACGGACGAGAACTATGACCAGTTGCTGGAACTCGCGCGACAGAACAACATCGACACCGGTGGCGACCAGGCCACCGCGCCCGACTTGGCCGCCCGGATCTGGTTGTCCAATTCGCAGATCCTCGAGCGGATGGAGCGCACGGAACTGTTCGAGCGCCGGAAGAAGTTCGAGAGCTTCCGAGCGCGGGAGCCGGAGGAGTTCGTTCCTGTCGAGGGCTTGCCTGACGATCTATCCCCGCTTGAGGAGGATCTGGACGCCTGGTTCAAATCGAAGAAACGCGGCGTCGGAACTCGGATCATCCGCAACGACGCGCCAGGCGAAATGCGGTTCCTCATCCAGCATGGTCAGCCCTGCAAGCGGGAGCCGAGCCGTAAGGGGCGCAACTCCACCTGCACGTTCTTCCGACCGGAGAGAACCGACCTGGTCATCATCGACGCCGTCAACAATGAACTTCGGGTCAATGCGAGCAGCCTGGCGGAGATCAAGCTGTACCGCCAGATGTTCGGCAAGCACCTCTTTGGCGACGAGGAAAAGTTCGTATACACCGAGAAGTACACGCTCGATCCACTCAAAGAGCAGGGCGAGGATGCCCTGTGCTGCCGCGACATCGCCGGCATGGAGTGGGTCCGGCTCACGGAAATCGAGTACGACTGGGGCGGCTCCCCCAAGCACATCGAAAAGCACAAGGCCAACGACGTGTTCCTGGCTCTTGTGCTGCGGGAACGGAGCATTGAGCGCGCGGCGGAGATCCGCATGGCCAAGTTCAATGTGAAGCTGGAGGGCCTGAAACGGCCTCGATCCGTACTGATCCGGCCGTGGAACACTGCGGAATACGGCCGTGGCGAGCCTGCCCTGATCATCGAGGAGTGGCTGCGCGCCCGGGGTTTCGTGCTAGTGGGTTCGGCGGCAAGTGCGGAAGTTATCCCAACTTTGGCGGGCGCTTGAGCGGATTCCGGGCCTGCTGGCCGTGCCAGGCTTCTGGCGCGAGTACTGCGGCCCGGACTTCCCTCTGATCGAACCCTATCTACAGCCGACCGACCACGTTGGGGCGACCTATCCGTGCCCGCACCCAACAGCCGGTCAATGCCCACGCAAGATTGTCGACTACGGGGACGGCGAATTCGTCGCCATCTGCCGCGATCCCTACGAGAGCTGCGCCGACGTGCCGCTAGTGCGGAAAGAGGTGCTGGCCCACCGGCTGGACATCGTAGCTTTTACGAAGGCGATCTCGCCGGTGCTGGGCATCCGATGGCACCCTCCGGAGAAACGGGGCGATCACACCTGGGGCATCGGGCTGTCCGGGCGGCGCAGTTCCCACAACCAGCCGGCTTACTTCATCGCTCTTCCGGAAAGCCGCCGGTTCGCCGTCACGGTGAACAGTCTCCTTTTGGACATCTCTGGGCCGTTCCTGATTCTCAGCCCGACCAACCGACACCGTTCTATCGAGATTCAGCAGCGTCTTCAGGCGCGGGGGGTTGGCTTGCTCTCGCTCGAGGAACAACTCCTGCTCGATGAAAGCGATAGACTGGTTTCGGTCGATCCATCGGAAGCCTCCGACGAGCCGGCCCCAACGCCTGTCGCGGATCGCACTCGCGTGGTGAAGGCTTTCACGTCCAGGCACCAGTGCAAGGTGAAGGACATCTACGAAACGGCCGCCGTCGATGAGTCCGATTTCTACAAGTGGCGTCGCGGCGAGTTGCCCGACACCTCGCAAAAGTCCAGAGACGTCGAGCGCATCCTCCACCAGGGATTGCCCAGGCGCCTTTCCAAGTAGCGCCCAGGTTTCGCCCAGTTCGCCCTTATTGATTCGCCCAGTAAGGTAGGCCGCACCATTGGCCTGTACCAAGCGCGCAGAAAGCGCAAAGGACAGTCCAAATGAGCGAACAGAGCCTCGAACAACTCCTTGACGAAAAAGAACTTGCCCTGCTGATACGGGTCTCGATCGGCAGTCTGCGATTCTGGCGCAGCGAGCGCCAGGGGCCGCCGAGCATCAAGGTCGGCCACCTGGTGCGATACCGTCCCTCTGATGTCGCCGCCTGGCTTCGCAGCCGGACACTGACCGGCAGCCTGCCGGTGGAGGCGGGGCGATGAACTGCGCCAGGCCGACTACCTCCACCGAGGATCTTCTTCCCTCAGAACGTCGATTCCTCGCCGCAATGCAGGCGCTTGGCGACGGCCGCTTCGAGTTCCTGCAGATTCGCCATGGCGAAGTGATCCTTGATCCCTGGCCCACGGCCACCCGGTATGTGGAGGTTGGCGTCCACGGCGCGACAGTCCAAAGCGGTGCGCCGCACGGCGCCTCCGAACTAAAGGGGCAGGCCGCGGAATTCTTCGAGTACATCCTCAACTTCGATGCCGCCGAGATTCGGACGCTCGAAGTCCGGGGCGGACTGCCGGTCTCCATGCAAGTTGAATTGGCAGCCACTGACGTGACTGGAGGCAGGCCGTGAGCTGCGTTCCCGTTTCTCCCCTTCCCGAGGTCGGCCCATTCGTGGTCCAGCAGGCAGAAATCCGTGCAAGTCATATGGTCGGCAAGTATGGATTCACACGCGACGACTGGGATGACCTCCGGCAGGAGCTACTGCTGGAATACCTGAGGAGGCGCCCACGGTTCAATGCGGAACGTGGCGGTCACCGTGGGTTTGCATTCGGCGTACTGAAAAACCGGGCGACGAAGCTGGCAGCGCATCGTTTAAGGACCGAATCCTTCGAGCAGCCAGGCAGTGAAGCCGACTGGATCCGGCTGGCCTTCTGCGATGGAGCTGACCTCGATCTACGCATGGATGTCCGGGACATTGTCTCGCGGCTCCCCATCCATCTGCGAATCCTGGCGCGGCAGTTGAGCGAGATGGACCTCGCGGATGTTCGTCGGCAAACCGGCCGGTCGCGCTCTCGGGTCCACCAATGGACCGCCGAAATCCGCGCGGCCTTCATCGACGCCGGGCTGGCTCCGGCGAGCCGTGGAGGTGGGCGGTGACACCCCGGCAGCCCATCCCAATATCCAGAATCCGAGTGGACGGCGGCACCCAGCCCAGGGCCGCGCTAGACTTTGAGGCCATTGAGGACTACTCCGTATCCATGGGTGCGGGCGCTCAGTTCCCGCCGGTGGCCGTCTTCTACGACGGCACGAACTACTGGTTGGCCGATGGTTTCCACCGTGTGAAGGCCGCTTACGCGGCCGGCCATGACACGATTGAGTCCGAGGTTCACCAGGGGACGCTGGAAGATGCCCAGTGGTATAGCTTCAGCGCCAATCGCACGAATGGACTTCGGCGCACCACCGATGATAAGCAGCGGGCGGTAAGGGCGGCGCTCGGCCATCCGAATGGTGCGGAATTAAGTAATCGCCAGATCGCTGCCCACGTCGGCGTCGTTGAGGCCACAGTCCGGAACTGGCGGGAGAAACTGACTGCGCAAATTGCGCAGTCACCGAGGCGCGAGGGGCGCGACGGGCGCACCATCAATATCACCAAGATTGGCAAGACGTCAGGCACCGACGCGCTGCTGCCGGCGGTGACAAACGCCGGCCCGGACTACGAAGCGCCCGCTTCGCCCGCGCCTGGGCGGACCACTCGGGCGCAACGGATCGACCGGTTAGCCCGATTGACGGTTTCCTTTCTTGAAACCACGAAACGCCTGGCCCACCTGGTCGGCTGGCTGGGCGAAACGTCTGGCGACTTCGAGCAGGCGGAACTGATGCTGTCGGAGTCGAGCAACTCGCTTGTTGCGGTAATCGCAGAAATCGAGCGGAAAGCGCTTGCCGCCGATCCGCTGAACGCATCCCGCTTGGGGATTCAGGAGAACTTATCATGACGCCGCTAAGAATTCTGTCTGGTGCGCTGGACGAACTGAATGAAGGTCAGATGGTGCTGCGCGGGGTGATCGACCCCACCTCGCTGGGTGGGCTCCTCAGGCCAACGTATCAGCGCGAGACGTTACCGAAATCGACGATCGAGGGACTGATGGAGGCGTTCCGCCACGGCTCCGGCCGCGTGCCGGATGTGGAACTCGCGGTCCGTGGCGAGCGCTACGGATGCACCGACGAGAAGGGGACGTACACGATCACCGGCAGCGTGTACATCATTGACGGACTTCAGCGGATCAGTGCGGCTCGTCAGTTCACGTGCGGCGGTGGCCGGCCGCTGGTCGGGGCAATGGTCCATTTCGGGACCACCGAACAATGGGAACGGGAGAGATTCCGTATCCTGAACATGCGAAGGACACGGCTCTCGCCGAACGTTCTGCTTCGCAACCACGCAGCCGAGTGCCCATCTCTCCGTCGCCTCCACCAGCTCTGCTCCGACGAATCGTTCGTGCTGTGCCAGCGGGTCTCTTGGTCGCAGCACATGCGTCGCGAGGAATTGCTGACGGCATTGACTTTCTTGAAGACGGTGATGCGCCTGCATTCCAAGTTCGGGGCGGGGCGGTATGTCTCCGTGTCCGGGATCTGGCAGGCGATGCCACCCATGATGGCCAACGTCGGGCACGCCACGATGATCGAGAACGTCAAGACGTTCTTTGCGCTACTCGATGCCACCTGGGGAGTCCGCGGGATTCTTTACAAAGACCGTGCGACTCACCTGAAGGGCGCCTTTCTCTCGGCCCTCGCGGAGGTGATCTCAGAATATCCGACGTTCTGGTCGGGAAACACTCTTCGGATTGATCGGGACACGCAGAAGAAAATCGGCCAGTTCGCACTGGGTGACCCCAGCGTCCGCGCGATGGCGTGCAGTACGGCGAGCATCGGTCTTTTGAGCAGGCTCATTGTGGACCACATCAACTCCGGCAAGCGCACGCGGCGGCTGATCGCATCCGATCCATTTCAAGGCGGCAGCCGCCGCGAAGTTTAGGGGGCAATCCGTATGACTAGCGCTCCCATGGTTTCCACCTATTCGATGTGGTCCCTGTTCCGGAACTGCCGCAAGACGGTGGACTGGCGCTATCTCCAGCACCTGGTCGGTCTGGAGCGTGATGGGAATCTCCATTTCGGCTCCCTCGTGCACCAGTGCCTTGAGCTGTGGCACCAGTGCCGCGACCTCGGGCGCGTGCTGGATCTCATCGGCACTCTCTGCCCTAACCGGCTGTATGACGAAGGCCAGCGCCGGGACTGGCATAACGCCACGGCTTTGATGAAGGCCTACGCGGCGCGGTATGCGGCGGAAGAGTTCGAAGTGGTGGCGCTGGAGAAGACGTTCCAGGGTCCGATCGTCAATCCGGCCACCGGCGCGGCATCTCGCAGCTTCGTCCTCGCCGGCAAGGTCGACGGCATCGTGCGCATCGGGGACGGCTACTTCCTCCTGGAGCACAAGACCGCGGCGCAACTCGACGCCGATTATCTTGAGCGTTTGTGGACGGACTTCCAGATCACCATCTACG
>JBEKDV010000189.1:0-14440 GCA_050014175.1 Candidatus Solibacter sp.
ATTACGCGGCCGTGGTGGCCATCACGGAGGATCGGCGTGTGCTGATCGTACGGCAGTACCGTCCGGCGTTGGAACGCGAGACGCTGGAATTGCCGAGCGGGTTGGTGGACGCCGGGGAGACGCCGTTAGAAACGGCGCGCCGGGAGTTGCTGGAAGAGACGGGATACGCAGGCGGCGAGTGGGAAGCGCTCGGCGGGATGGATCCGGACACGGGACGATTGGGCAATCGCATCTGGAGCTGCGTGGCGAAAGGCGTGCGGCGCGTGGAGGGCTACGCGACGGAAGAAGGCATTGCGGTGCTGACCTGGCCGCTGGACGAGTTGGTACGGGCCACGGTGGACGGCCGCTTCGACCACGCGCTGCATGTGGCGGTGGTGATGCTGGCGGTACTGAAGGGCGGGGTCGGATTGCCGGGGATCTGAGGTGGCGCAGAAGCTCCCTCAGCGCTCAGCAAGGACCGGCGGCCGCGTCATCCTCAGGTGGCGCCGACCAGGGCGCGCAGCTCATCCTCGGTCAGGGTAGGAATGCCGAGGTCCCGGGCTTTGGCGAGCTTGCTCCCGGCATCCTCGCCAGCCACCACGTAGGAGGTCTTCTTGCTCACGGCGCCACTGACTTTGCCGCCGGCCTGCTCGATCAACTGCTTGGCCTGCTCGCGGCTCAAGGTGGGCAGGGTTCCGGTGATGACCAGGGTCTTGCCCTGTAGCGGCCCCCCGGCGAGACGGGTGGAGACGTAGGTAAACTGGAGGCCGGCCTTATGCAAGCGGCCGGCCAGTTCGAGGTTGCCGGGCTCGCTGAAAAACTGCACCACGGCTTCGGCTACCTTAGGTCCGACTTCTTCGGCGAGCTGGAGATCTTCCAGCGATGCGCGCGCAATCGCGTCCATGCTGGCGAAGGCCTCGGCGAGGAAGACGGCGGTGCGCTCGCCCACGAAGCGGATACCGAGGGCGGTGATGACTCGCGGCAGAGGGTTGGCGCGGGAGCGGTCGATATTGCGGATGACGTTGCCGGCGCTCTTGACGCCCATACGCTCGAGGCTCATGAGGTCTCCGATGGTCAGGTCATAGAGGTCGGCGATATTGCGCACGATGCCGCGATCGACCAGTTGATCGACGAGAGCCTCGCCCATGCCATCGATATTCATGACGCCGCGGGAGGCGAAGTGAAGGATCGACTCCTTGAGGCGGGCGGGGCAGTTGGCATTGATGCAGCGGCTGGCGGACTCGCCGGCTTCGCGCACCACCTTGCCGCCGCAGACGGGACATTGGGACGGGAGGCGGAAAGGTTTGCGGTAAGAACCCCGGGAGGAGACGCGGACGACCTTGGGGATGACGTCGCCGGAGCGTTCCACGACCACCTCGTCGCCGATCTCGAGACCGAGGCGCTCGATTTCATCCTCGTTGTGGAGGGTGGCCCGGGAGACGGTGACGCCGCCGACTTCCACGGGTTTGAGGCGTGCAACGGGGGTAAGAGCGCCGGTCCGGCCCACCTGGACCTCAATGGCTTCGACGGCAGTGGTGGCCTGGCGGGCGGGGTACTTGTAGGCGATGGCCCAGCGGGGGGCCTTGGCGGTGAAGCCGAGAGAGCGCTGCTGCTCCACGGAATCCACCTTGACGACGACGCCATCGATTTCATAGGGCAGCTCTTCGCGTTTGGCTTCCCAGGAATTGCAGAGGCCGAAGACTTCGTCGATGGTTTGGCAGATTTGGTTGTGCGGGTTGACCTTGAAGCCGAGATGGCGCAGTTCTTCGAGCGAGCGCCAATGGCTGTCGAAGGCGGGGCGGCCTTCGGTGAGCAGGAAGTAGGTGTAGTATTCGAGGCTGCGTTCGGCGGTCAAGCGCGGCTCCAGCAAGCGGAGCGAGCCAGCGGCGGCGTTGCGCGGATTGGCAAAGCGGGAGAGGCCCTTTTCGTCGCGCTGGGCGTTGAGGCGTTGGAAAGCGCGGCGGCTCATGACGGTTTCGCCGCGGACTTCGAAGGTGGGGAAGCGGCCCGGCACGCGAAGGGGAAGGGAGCGGATGGTGCGGGCGTTTTCGGTGACGTCCTCGCCCGTGGTGCCATCTCCGCGGGTGATGGCTTGGGTGAATTTGCCGTCGCGATAGTGGGCGGCCATGGAGAGTCCATCGAGCTTGAGTTCGGTGACGTAACGGTATTGGGCGCCGCCGAGGAGGTCGCGGACGCGGCGGTCGAAATCGCGGAGCTCGGCTTCGTTGAGGGCGTTATCGAGGCTGAGCAGGGGAGAGCTGTGGGTGACTTTGATGAAGCCCTCGCGCGGTTTGCCGCCGACGCGCTGGGTGGGAGAATCCGGGGCGGTCAAGTCGGGGTGCTGGGCTTCCAGGGACTGGAGCCGGCGCATGAGCGCGTCGTATTCGGTGTCGGTAATCTCGGGAGCGTCCAGGACGTAATACTGGTGTTCGTGGTGGCGGAGCTCTTTAGAGAGCTGCTCGATTTGGACCGCAGGATCTTTCATTGGCCTCTCATCTATAATTTAACGAGGAACCGGGAGCCCATACCATTACAACCTACAGGAACACCGTGCTGATCTACAACCCCCGGGCGGGCAAGATCATACGGAGCGGCGGCGCACTGATCGAGCGAGCGGTGGAAATCCTCAAACAGGAAGGGCACAGCGTAACGGTGGCCCCGACCACGGGGCCGCACATGGCGGGCGCGATGGCGCGGGCGCACATCGCCGGCGGGGCGGACCTGATCGTGGTGGCGGGCGGCGACGGGACGATCAACGAAACGGCCGAAGGCATGATCGGCACTCCAGTACCGCTGGGAATATTGCCGACGGGCACGGCGAACGTACTGGCGACGGAGCTGAAGCTGGGCGGCAATGCGGAGAAGGTGGCGCGCCGGCTGGGCGAACTGCGGCCCAGGCGGATTTCGGTGGGACACGTGACTTGCGATGGGGGCCTCGTCGCGCGGCACTTTCTGTTGATGGCGGGGGTTGGACTGGATGCGCACGTGGTTTACAGAGTGAACGCGGCTTTGAAGGCAAAGACGGGGAAGTTCGCCTACTGGGTGGCGGGTTGGAGTCTGCTAGGCAAGCGGCTGGCCGAGTTTGACGTAGAGATTGCGGGCGAGCGGCGGAAGTGCTCATTCGCGCTGTTGAGCAGGGTGCGGAATTACGGGGGCGACTTCGAGATCGCGCGGGACGTGACCCTGCTGCACGATCAATTTGAAGTGGTCTTGTTCGAGGGCAGCGCTGCGACAAGGTATGTGAAGTACTTTGCCGGGATGGCGTTCAACCGTCTGAGTGGGATGAGCGGAGTTACGGTGCTGCGTGCGGATCGGGTGACGATCTCGGCGGCGGACGAGGGGCGGGCCTACGTGCAGATCGATGGTGAGATTGGCGGAACGCTTCCGGCGGAGATTCGGATTGTGCCGGACGCGCTCACGCTGCTGGCGCCGGAGGGGTACGGGGAGTAGGGGACAGACGGGGTAACCGGGGACAGGGGTAACCGGGGACAGGGGTAACCGGGGACAGGGGTAACCGGGGACAGACGGGACTGACAGCGAATTTCCGGCAAAGTGCGCCGGAAATTCATGTCAGTCTCGTCTGTCCCCGGGCTAGTCGAGTCCGGGTTGCATGAGGATCATGCGGAGCTCGGTGGCAACTTCGAGGACGAATTCGCGGTCGCGCTCGGAGCGGCAGTCATTGTAGAGGGCGACGAGCTGGTTGGCGATGGTGCGTCCGCGGCTGGCGAGACCTTCGATGCGGGTGCGGAAGGTCAGGGGATGAGGAGCGTGGTGCTGTTCGCGAGATTTGCGGATGAGTTGGTCGACGGCTTGGAGGATCCTGGGTGCGTTCTCGGGGATGAGGCTGACGGCTTCGCCATTGACCAGGAGGGTATCTTCGCGGACGGCGGGTTCGATGGCAAGATACTGCTGAGGCGAGACACCGGCGAGTTGGGAGAACTCGAAGTAGACCGGGCCGAAGCGGTTGAGGAGGCCGATGAGGCGGTCGGCATGGCGGCGGCTGAGAGCTAGGTAGGTACCACAAAAGGCACGCCAGGATGGGGTGAGGGGGCGGTAGAGTTTTTCGTCGCGGATGCGGCGGAGGAGTTGGGCGTGGGCGGCGGAGCAGCGTCCGGCGACAGCACCGAAGGCGCGGCGTTGGCCGAGGAGGCGGCCGAGGTCGAGGACGGCGCGGGGGTCGGTGGGGATTTCCGGTTCGTTCATAGGGACTCCAATGCGAGCGAACGGGCCAGAACTGGCCCGCTTGGTTTAATGCGCTGACTGATAATAAAAGAGTTGGGCGGCCAGAAAGCGGAAAAGCGGGCCAGAACTGGCCCGTTTCGCGACTCCAGCCACGGGTGAGGGTTGCCCCCTGATTCCATGGTACGGCCGGGGTAGGCGGATTTAGGGAGACGGCGGGTGGGTGTTGGGGTGGTAAGTGATTTGGGCGGAGTGGGTTACGGGGGCTGGAAAATATTTTATGTTGGTGTGAACGCTGGTGGCGACTGCGCGCGGGTTATAGCGTGACCGGCGTATGGCGAGGAAATTCCGCGGTGGACGGCTCGCGGCTGAAGCTTCCCCGATTGAGTTGTGGACCGTGCCGAGAGAACCCCGCGTGCGTCGGTGGCTGGCGCAGGGAATAGGTCGCGCAATAACAGAGCCAGCCTCGGCGACAGGCTTTCGTCGAAGAGGAGCTTCATCCTCCGGAGACTCTGCTCCCCGCCGTCAATTCGGCAGCGTAAGCGTAGACGGCAAGGAGGTCATCCGGTTCGAGTTGGGGATAATCTGCCAGGATTTGCTGCTGCGATGCCCCGCTGGAGAGCCACTCCAAAATCTCCTGGACGGTGATCCGGTGACCGCGAATGCACGGCTTCCCGAACCGCACGTCAGAATCGAATCGTGATCCGCTCAAGGAGTGAATCGTGGGCTGCCGGCATTTGTGTCCCCTGGAGCCATTGTATACCGGTGTTGAGCTCATCGATCAAAAGGGCGAAACGGGCGTTAGACGGCCAAGTGCTGGATCGGCGATCACAAGCCGAGCGGAGAGCAATCGGCTTTGACGGCACATCACTGGCTTGACGGCCACTGCGGCATCTACGCGACGCGAAGTTCGGCCGAACCGCGCTTTCTGGGCTTTACGACGATCTCTACATCGTGGCCTAGCGCGACTAGGAAACGCATGAGGCGTTCAACCGAATATCCACGGAACTGACCAGCCAGCATAGCTGAGATTTTAGGCTGATCGATGCCCATGAGCAGTGCCGCGGCAGCCTGGGTTAACTTTCGCTGGCGGATGGTCCGGTCGATCCGAACTACCAGACCAGCTTTGATCAGGTGTTCGCCGGCGTCGGCCAGGCCGAGGTCAGCGAATACGTTGCCCGTGCTGGGCTCCTGCTTAAGGGCCTCTCTTTTCGGCATTCTTCACCTCACTTCTCAACTGTTTGAGCCGCTGCCGGACAAGGTCCATCTCCGACTTCGGCGTCGCGATCCCGGCCTTGGACTTCTTCTGGAAGGCGTGGATCACGTAAATCGATTCTCCAATCGAGACCGTATAGACCGCGCGGTAGGTTCCGCTAGCGTCATGGGCTGCAATCTCCATCACCTGGCCGCCAAGACCATGCAGTGGCTTGGCCTTCACACTCAGTTCGCCCAACTGCGCAGCGTACAACGCATAGCCGATGTCGTCCTGGACGCCGGCCGGAAATGACTTCACGTTGGAACGGGAATCGGCAAGCCACGTGAGGTTCTTCATCCGTTGGTACATGCCTATATTGGCATAAGCAGGATGGAGCTTCAACCGATGCCCGAGGGAATCGAGGGAATCGTGCCGTTCCGACCGTCGGAACGGAGGTTCGTGGGCCTCCGGTGCCCCAATCGGGACTACTGCCGCGAAATGTGCCAGCATGCGGTGGAAGCAGGTGCAAACTGCTGGCATGGCTAAGAACAAAAGCAGACGCAACCCAAAGACCGTCTTGAGGCTGCCCGATCTCGAACAGTCGAAATCAGCAGTCCTGACTTCCCTGACCTCACCTTGTAGGAGATTACTCCTGGTTAGTCCCGCGCGCTGTATCGGGAGCGCCTCCGGCGAGGGAGTGCACGGGCATGACGGATTCCCGATGCGACGACTTGGATTGAGCTGCCCCGAGGTTGGGCAGGGGAATTGCCTTGGGGAGATTCAATCGAAAGGCTGTGCCTGGCAAACCCCATCCCGGCGTCGGCGAAACGCTTGCAGGTTCGCAATAGCCCTACCGAACCGGGTACGGGTGCTTAACCGTTTGGGGATTTCGAGGTTCCGTCGTGGCAACCGCTCCCGACCCAGAGGGTACCCCGGTCGCGGCTCTGATTGGAATGCCTGGTGTTTGCAGATGGTTACAGAGCCGCGACCGTTAGGGAGCGATCGACGGTTGCTGGTTTTCCCCAGTTCGGTTAAGCACCCGCAGGGTATCACCATCACAGTCTGCCGCGAAGCGGTTTAGTACATTACCGATTCACCCAGCGCCACGAGGTGCCCTTATGTGACCGACAGGCGGGGGCCGTTTTCCAGTATTTTTTCGAAACAGCGGGCGACGTGCTCCCAGGAGAAATTGGCGTTGACCATTTGCCAGGCGGAGCGGGACAGGCGCGCACGGATCTCGGGATCGCCGAGGAGTTCCAGGCAGTGGGCGGCGAAGCGATCCGGGGTGTCGGCGATGCGGATGTCCTGGGGGGGATTGACGGAGAGGCCCTCGGCACCGATGGTGGTGGAGACCACGGGAATTTGGGCCGCCATGGCTTCGTAGATTTTCAAACGGGTGCCGCCGCCGATGCGCAAGGGGACGATGGAGACGGCGGAGTTCCAAAGATAGGGACGTATGTCGGGGACGGTGCCGGTGACCTGGATGCCCGAGTCTTCGGCGGCGAGTTGGAGGATTTTCGGCGGCGGTGTGCGACCGACGATGGCGAGGGTGGTAGCGGGCCGATGCCGGCGGATCAGGGGGAGGATCTCGCGGACGAAATAGAGGACGCCATCGACGTTGGGGAGCCAGTCCATGGAGCCGACGAAGACGAGATCGGCGGTTAGTGCGGGTTGACAGGCGGAAGCGCCTGTCCCACCTTGGCCACCTTGGCCACCTTGGCAGGCTGACCCAGAGGGTACCCCGGCTGTCCTACTGGGGAGGAAGTAGTCGATGTTGACGCCGGTGGGGATTTCGGTGACGCGGGTGACGTCAAAGAGGCGGCGCATTTCCTCGGCGTCGGTGCGGGAAACGGCGACGATATGGCCGGCGGCCTGGCTGACGCGGCGTTCGTAGCGGTACATGCGATCGGCCTGGAGTTTGAAGTATGCGCGGCGCAGGGGGTTGGCCGCGTGCTCGACGTGGCGGCGCCAGATTACGGTTTCGACGTTGTGCTGGAAAAAGACGGCATGCGGCAGGTCGGGGAAATAGCTGGTGGGCGCGAGGTGATCGACGACGGCGCAATGGAAGCGTTCCCGGCGGATGAGATCTTCGAGGAAGGCCCGCATGCCGGGCGGATGGAAGCGCTCGACGGCGACCGGAGTGGGAGAAAAGAGACCGCGGAGCAATTCGGCATAAAAGGCTGGGCTGGTCTTGGAAGGGACCTGGTAGGGGAAGGGGTAAGATTTGTAGGAGTATTCGCGGGCGCGGGCGGGGCCCTCGGGTTGGGCGGGGTTTTCGATGGCCACGTAGTGGATTTCATGCCAGCGATGCAGATGGCGCAGCATCTCCAGAGTGCGGATCTGCCCGCCCTTGGTGGTGGGGTGCATGAAATTGGAGTTGACCCACAGGGTCTTCATAGGGCGGGATGGGCGGCGGCCATGACACCGTCCCAGCGCTCTTCGCGTTTGCCGGTGAGGAAGATGTCGCCCCATAACTGGAGAGTCAGCAGGCGCCAGATGCGGTCGGTAACGTCTTCGCGGCCGGAGACCTGGAGGTGCAGCAGTCTGTCGAGCGCGTCGGGGGCGATATAGGAAGCAAGCAGTCCGTCTTTGGCGCGCATGATCTCGAAGAGCTGCCCGGCGCGCGGATCGCGCAGCCACTGGCGGAGCGGGGTGGGGAATCCCATCTTCTTGCGGTAGATGATGTCGTGCGGGACCAGGCCTTCGATGGCTTTCTTGACGATGTACTTGCCTTCGCCATGGCGCAGTTTCAGGTGTTGGGGGACGCGCGTGGAGAACTCGACGAATTCGTGATCGAGGAAGGGGACGCGGCTTTCCACGCTGGTGGCCATGCTCATCTGGTCCTGTTTCATGAGGAGTTCGATGAGGTAGGTTTTCTGATCGGCGAAGAGGAGGCGGGGAAGGGCGGGGAGATCGGGCTTGGAATCCCAAACCTTGCGGAAGTTGGCGTAGGGAGAAGCGGCGGGCAGGTTTTTGAATAATGCGCGCTGCTGGGCGGCGGAGAAGGCGGAGTAGAAATTATCCAGGTAGAGGGATTCCAGGTCTTCGCCGCGGCCGACGAAAGTGTGCTGGAGCTTGCGGCGGAGAGTGGAAGAGAGAAGGGGCGTGGCGGCGACCTGGTTGCGAACGGCGGTACGGACGGCGCCGGGCAAGAGGCGGTAGAGGCGCAGCCAGCGCTGGTTCATGGCGTAAAAGCGGTAACGGGCGTAGCCGCCGAACATCTCGTCGCTGCCTTCGCCGGTGAGGACCACGGTGACGTGTTGGCGGGCCAACCTGGAAACGAAGTAGAGGGAGACGCTGGAGGGCCAGGTGATGGGCTCGTCCTCGTGCCAGATGAGGCGGGGCAGGGCGTTGAAGAAGTCTTCCATACCGACGACGACTTCGGCGTGTTCCGTGCCGATGGCTTGGGAGACGTGGCGGGCGTAGGAGAGCTCACTGAACTCGGCTTCGCGGTAGCCGACGGCGAAGGTTTTGACGGGGCCGGAGAAGTTGCGCTTCATGAGCGCGGCGATGGCGGAGGAATCGACGCCGCCGGAGAGGAACATGCCGAGCGGGACGTCGCTCATGAGGCGCATGCAGACGGTCTCTTCGAGGCGTTGGCGGCATTCGGCGATCCAGGAGGAATCGCTGCGCGTATCGGGTTGGGGATCCGGAATGTCCCAGTATTGACGGATTTCGGGCTGAGGAGATGCGGCGGAGAGATCGAGCGTAAGGTGATGGCCGGGCATGAGCTTACGGATGCCGCGGAAGAGGGTGCGGTCATCGCTCATGTATCCGAAGGCCAGGTATTCGGGGAGGAGCGACTCCTCGAATTGGGGAGAAATGGACGGGTGTTCGAGGAGCGCCTTGATTTCGCTGGCGAAGGCGAACGTGCGTCCATTCCAATAGTAGTAGAAGGGCTTCTTGCCGAGGCGGTCGCGGGCACAGAAGAGCTTACGGGCGTTCTTATCCCAGATGGCAAAGGCGAACATGCCGCGGAGGCGGAGAACGCAAGCGGGGCCGTATTGCTCGTAGGCGTGGAGGATGGTTTCGGTGTCGGAGCGGTTGGTGTAGCGGTGGCCGGCCTGTTCCAGGGAGGGGCGGAGGGCGGCGTGATTAAAGATTTCGCCGTTGAAAACGATGAAGAGGGACGCATCTTCATTGGCCATGGGCTGGTGGCCGCCAGAGACATCGATAATAGCTAGGCGGCGGAATCCAAGGGAGGCCCAGGGGTCGCGGTAAAAGCCGGAATCATCGGGGCCGCGGTGGCGGATGGTGTCCGTCATACGCTCGACGATCGAGGGTGAGTCGGACGGCTGAACAGTTACAAATCCGGCGATTCCACACATGAGCGAATAAGGCGGGGCGCAAAGGGCCGAATCCCCACTTTACCATGCGGTTACGGTGGGGAGAAGTTAGTGGACGAGTACGTAGAGCAAGGCGTTTGGGGCAGCGCAAAAACCCATTTCGCGAACATTTATAAAATTATTCCGAATGCTTTCAATTACTTAGGGGGTCTGAAGGGGCGGTGGCGAGAGGCGTGTAAGTTATTGTCGGCTTAGAGGGGCTGGTTTGCGAAACCGCCAGCCGAGTCAGTCAAAATCATGAAATTCAATAGAACCGGGCTGAGGTGTGTTTGCGTAGCGGCGGCGATAATGGGCGCGGCCCGCGGACAGACGCAGATCGATCTGCGCACCCAAGGAAAGAATATCGATTTTTCATCGGCCGCGCGAACGCGGCCATCCAAGACCGGGACGTTGGTGCCGGCTATCTGCACGATCGGCGAGACGTTCGTGAAAACGGACGCAGCGGCGGGCAAGAATCTGTACGTTTGCACGGCGGCGAACGTATGGACAGTACAAGGCATCGAGGTGCCGGACCCAACAAGCAGAGCGAACCAGATACTGACGAATGACGGCAGCGGCTTGTTTTGGCAGGCGTTTGGCGGAGATGTGACCGGAGGACCCGGCACAGTCACGGTAACAGGGCTGGGGGGGCGGAAACTCGGCAGCCTGACACCATTGGACGGACAATTTCTGAAATGGAGCGGAGTGACCCAGCAGTGGGAGCCGACGACGCTGGCTGCAGCGATGAGCGTGTTCGGGCGGACCGGGGCGATCACGGCGCAAACAGGGGACTACACGTTCGCGCAGATCGCGGGCAGTGTGGCGGCGGGACAGTTGCCGGCGGCGGGGGGAGACTTGAACGGTGCGTTGACGGGAGCGCGAGTCACCGGCCTGCAGAACCGGCCGGTAGGGACTTCGGTACCGGTAACGGGCCAAGTCTTGGCGTGGGACGGCGCACAGTGGACACCGCAGGCTTTGACTGGCGTCGGCGTGACGAGTATGTTCGGGCGCACGGGGGCGGTGACGGGGCAAGTGGGAGACTATTCGTTTTCGCAGATTTCGGGCACCTTGGGAAGCAGCCAGTTGCCGGCGGCGGCGGGCGATTTGAGCGGCGCTATGAGCGCGCCCACGGTGGCTCGCCTGCAGGGCCAGAGTGTGGCGGCGACGACGCCGTTGGCCGGGCAGGTGTTGACGTGGAGCGGAACGCAGTGGGCGCCGCAGGCGCAAACCGGCGGCGTGACGAGCGTGTTCGGGCGCACGGGAAACGTAACCGCGCAGACGGGAGATTACACATTCGGGCAGATCGCGGGGACCGTGGCAACCGGTCAGTTGCCCACGACGGGCGGAGATGCGAGCGGGATGCTGACGAGCATCACGGTGAACAAACTGCAAAACCGCCCGCTGTCGGGGAACACACCCACGAGCGGGCAGGTACTCACCTACGATGGAACGCAGTGGACACCGCTGACGCCATCGGGCAGCGGCACAGGCGGCGGAACGAGCGGCGCGAACGCAGTCGATAAGACTCTGAGCAATACGTACACGGCGGGAGCGAAACAAATCTTCGTTCCGAGTCTGGCGACGAGCGGCCTCAATATCACGCCTGGCACGCTGCCGACAAATCCGGCGGCCGGCGATATGTCCCTGGATTCCGGCGATGCGAACAAGTTAAAGATATATGACGGTTCGCAGTGGAACACATTAGTTACGGTGAGTAACTACGTGGCGACCTTCACAGCACAGACAGTAGTAACAGTCAACGGAACGACGCATCGCCTGGGGACGGCGAACCTGAATGTAGAGTGCTATGACAACGGAAGTCCCTCGGCGCAAGTGGAACCGGACAAGGTCGTCGTCGACCCGGTGACATACAACGTCAGCATCTATTTTGCGAGCGCACAGACGGGGAGCTGCACGATCACGGGTTCGGGCGGGGTGACCTCATCGGGCGCAAGCGGTGCGGGAATGGCCTCACAACTGGGGGACCTGGGATTGGTGCTGACCAGTCCCACGGTGCTGACCGCGGGCTTGAACTGTTCCACCGCGACGCCCTGCAACACAAGGTTGGGGAACACGGTGTATGCGGTGACGAACAGCAGCACGATTACGCTTACGGCGGGGAGCGGGACTTTGTATCTGTATGTGGATCCTACCGGAGCGCTGGCGGCGGGACACAATCTTACGCTGACGTGCGCCGGAGTATGCGGCGCGGTGAGTGGCGTGACTGCATTCCCGGCGGGATCGATTCCCCTATTCACGTGGACGGCGACGAACGGACTCTGGGATACAAATGGAGGCAGCGACAAGCGGGCGTTTCTGAGCACGCGGAGCCTGGGAGGCGGCACCGGCATTGTGGCCCTGGACACGGGCACACAAACGGTGGTGGCGGTGGATTCAGCGCTCGTGCCGACCTACCTGACGGTGGCGGCAGTGATCGATTTCACAAGCATAGCGGCCGGGGCATGCGCCGAATCGACTCTTGCCCTGCCGGGCGCATCGGCTGGGGATTCGGTGGCGCCGGGCTGGCCGGCGGGCCTGGAGAGCGGCTTGATCGGAACGATGCGGATCAGCGGGAGCAACACAGTGGCGGTAAGAGTCTGTAACCTGTCCGGCACGGCGGTGGATCCGGCGGCGGCGATGTTCCGGGCTACGGTTGTGAGGAGTTTCTAACCATGAAGAGGGCGATTCTATTCGTAACGTTCGCCGCCTTATGCGGGGCGCAGACCATCGTGAACGGCGGACGCAACTACAAGGGAGCACTGACGGCGAGCGGAAGCGTATCGGTGGTGGACTTCAGCGGCGCCGGAGGCACGGCGCCGGCCAAAGCGGGCACTTCGGCGTCGCGTCCGACGGCTTGCACACAGGGGCAGATGTATTTCGCCACGGACGCAGCGGCGGGGCAGAACCTGTACTTCTGCACGGCCACGGGGGCGCCAGGAGTCTGGACCCAGATGAGCGGCAGCGGGACAACGGCAATGACGGCCGGGTCGGGAGCGCCGAGCGGCAGTTGCACGCCGCCGGTGGTGTACATTGATACTACGAACCAGAACTTGTGGTTCTGTAGCGCAACGAATTCGTGGAAGCAGCCGACAGCGGGCACCAGTGGTTTGGCGACACTTGCCGGGACCAACACGTGGACGGGATTCAGCGATTTCTCGGGTGGGCAGTGGAGGCCGCCGGAATCGACGGTGGCGAATCTGCCCTCCGCCGCGGGGAACGCGGGCAAGGTGTTCATGGTTACGGATGCGGCGAGCGCCGGGAGTTGCTCGACCGGCGGCGGGTCAGTTCGGGAATTGTGCCGGACCAACGGGTCGAGCTATGAGTGCGTCGGGGGCTGCGGCGCCAGCGGCGGAGGCAGCGGGGCAGCGGCTTACATTTCGCCGCTTCTGGCGGGTCCCGACATGACGAGGACGATCACAGGGGGGACTCATGGATTTGCTACCACAGCCCTGCTGGTAGCGGTTTACGATAATGCTTCGCCACGCAACGCGATCGCGGTTGGGTGGAGCGTCAACCCGTCCACGTACGATGTCACACTGGCGTTCGCGAGCCCGCAGAGCAATTACTACGTGGCGATCAACGGCGGGGTTGGGCCGCAGGGGCCTACGGGAGCTACGGGCCCCGCACCTTCGGGGACGGGGATCGTCAAAGTGGTTTCAGGCTCGGCGGGACTGGCAGTGGCCGGCACCGACTTCGCGGTGGCGACCAACGGGACAAACGGGCAGGCGCTGACGAGCAACGGGGCTGGCGGATTCGGAACGCCGGCAACGCTGGCCACGGTTGCCACGAGTGGTTCGGCATCGGATCTGGCAACTGGCACCCTTCCGGCGGCGCGGTTGCCGAGTCCGGGAGCGTCCACCAAAGGCGGGGTGCAGTCGAAAGACTGCACGGGGACGGGACACATCCTGAGCATCAACACCGATGGAACTTCGACCTGTTCCGCGGACAGCGGCGGCGTTGGCACGTCCAGCAGTGGGCAGGTACTGGTTAATGCTTCAGGCGCGGTGGCCGGCGTGACGCGCGCCGGTAATGGAAATATTGCCAGCGCGAGCGGAGCCCTTACGAATGGTCACTGTGTGAGTATCGACTCCAACGGGAACTTCGTGGATGCGGGCGGGGCATGCACTACTGGCGGCGGAGGCGGCACAGTCAACAGCGCCACGTCGGGGAACATCGCGTACTATGCTTCGACCGGCACGGCGGTGAGCGGCGGCAATTTCACGGGGGACGTGACGAATACGGCGCTGGCCACGCAAGTAACGGCGACGCACCTGGCATCGGCTCTCCCGGTCAATCAGGGAGGCACGGGAACTTCCGGCACGCTGCTCGGTCTGGTGCGCGGCAGTGCATCGGCTATGACAGCGGCGGAACTAAGCGGCGATGCGACCACTAGTGGCTCGAATGCGGTGACGCTGGCAGCAAACAAACGCCTGCGGACCTGTGTGATCGACAACGACACACAGAGCGCCACAGCCCTGGTGGCGGCGCAATTCAGCGGAGGCTGCCAGATTCCCGCGGCTTCCACGATCGTGGAGGTAGACGCCATCGGGGGAACCGGCGTCCTGACCGGCACGGCAGCGGCACCGACCGTAACCGGCACCAGCTCATTCAATCTGGGTAAGTATACGCCTTCCTCGGGCGCTTCGATCACCGGCCTGATATCAGCCGCGCTGGCCACGGCGTCGGGCAAGGCCTGCGCCCTTCCCACGGCGGGAACGGCGACTTGTCCGATCATGGGAATTACGCAAGCCGGATCGTCGCT
>JBEKDV010000190.1:0-14402 GCA_050014175.1 Candidatus Solibacter sp.
CAAGCCTCCTCGCAGGCCGCCGCGGCGGAGGTCTGATTTTGGCCCGCAAGAAAGCTGCCACACATGAGAACCACGAGCGCTGGCTGGTTTCCTACGCCGATTTCATCACCTTGCTTTTCGCGTTCTTTGTGGTGATGTTCGCCTCCTCGCAAACCGATAAAGGCAAGGCCAAACAGATCTCCGACTCGGTCACGGAAGCACTGGAAAAAGGCGGCGTCAGCTCGGCCGTGCACGAAATACTGGGCGGCACTGTCGATGAGCGTGGCAAGGGCAATGCCCAAATGAAGGGGCCGGGAGGCAGTGAGCCCAGGATAGCCGAGCCACAACAGGTCGCGGCCGAGTTGCTTCCTTCGCTGAACTATCTCACCCATTCGCTCCAACAGGAGATCAAGGACGGCAAGATCGAAGTCCACCTCGAACCGCGGGGCTTGGTGGTGAGCCTCCGGCAGGCGACCTTCTTCCCCTCCGGCGAAGATACTCTCAATCCGGCCACCTTCGACACGATCGATAAGATCGCCGCCAATATTCGGAGCCTTCCCAATTCCGTCCGGCTCGAAGGCCACACCGACGCCATCCCGATCCACACGGCCCGCTTTCGCAGCAACTGGGAACTGTCCGCCGCCCGCAGCATCGCCATGCTCGAGTTGCTCTCCAGCCGTTACAAAATCCCCTTGCAGCGTATGGCTATCGCCGGCTATGCCGACACCGTGCCCAAGGATTCCAACGATACCGTGGAAGGCCGCGCTCATAACCGCCGCGTGGATGTCGTCATACTCTATCAGCGCGTGGTCATGAAAGATCCCCAGGCGGCGGAACCAGTTCCTTCCGTGCCGCCGCCGCGGAAGAAATAGAAGTTGGGTGGCCACGCAAGCATTCGGCTCCCGAATTGCACAAGCTCCCTGTGATGCCACGTATTCAGACAAAGTGTTTTGGCGAATTGGAGTACTCGCCCGATGCAGTCTTTCAGTTTCCCAACGGCGTGCCCGGCTTCGAAGACGAACATGCCTTCGTGTTCCTGGAGCGGTCTGCCACTTACCCCCTAATGTTTATGCAGAGCATCTCCAGCCCGGACATTTGCTTTATCCTGTTGCCCGTCCTGGCTGCCGATCCGCACTACAAACTGCGCGTCGCGGAGGAAGACATGGCCGCTCTCCGCCTGGCTGCGGGCAGACAACCCCGAATAGGTAAAGACGTCCTCTGCGCGGTTCTGGTATGCGCCGCCGGCGAGGACCGGCCTGGGCCGACCGCCAACCTGCTCGCCCCCATCCTGATCAATCTCAAGCGGCAAATCGGCGTTCAAGTCATTCAGACGCAGACCAGATACTCTTACCGGCATCCTCTCATCCCGCAGAACAGTCAAGCGGAGATGCTCGCGTGCTCGTAATGCGCCGCCGGGCCGGTGAGAGTCTTCTCATCGGCGAGGCCATCGAAATCGAAGTGCTGGAAGTGTGCGGGACGCGTGTCAAGTTAGGCATCGTGGCCCCCGATTCTGTCCTCATTCAACGCAGGGAAACCCAGATCACCCGCAATGAAAACATCACGGCTGCCCGCAGCGTTCGACAGCTGAACATCTCCGCGCTCTTCAATAAGGTCGCGTTTCACTCGGCCGCCGAGCCCGTCAAAACTTTGACGAATGCCAGCATATTGACAACGAAATGTCCTTAGTAATTCGCGGGAAAAATACTAGAACGGATGTAGTACGCCCCCGATATGAATCAGTGAAAGGCAGATACCTCGGGCATCCGAATGGAGAACCCGAACCTGGACACGATGTCTGGGATGTATCGCAAACAGGACGTTAAATACTATGATTTCAATTCAGACGAACTATGCATCGATGGTGGGCGAGCAAAACCTGGCCACCAACAATACATTCCAGACCAAAACGATCGAAGCGTTGACGTCTGGATATCGCATCAACAGCTCCGGCGACGACCCCGCGGGTCTGGCAGTGGCCAATCAGTTCCGCAGCAACGTGACGGAGCTGACGCAGGGCGTCATCAATGGCAACTCCGGCGTGGCCACCTTACAGATCATCGACGGCGGCCTGTCCAACATCAGCACAATGCTGGACCGCATGAAGACGCTTGCCACGGAATCGGCCTCCGGCACATTTACTGGCGACCGCAGCACCTTGGATCAGGAATTCCAGAGCCTGAAGACGGAAATCACTCGTCAGGCGACCAACATTGGACTGATCTCCGGCGGCGCCAACGCCACCAACCTGTCGGTCTATATCGGCGGCTCTCCCACCGGCGGATCGCTGAGCTCGGCCGCGGTGTCGGTGGACCTCTCCGCGGGGCTTGTAGACGCGGGCGGCCTGGGTTTGACGAACGCCGCCGTGGGCAACGGGGGTTCGGGAACGTCACTCACGGCTGCACCGGACGTCAGCGGCAACAATCCGATCACTCTCGCCCCTACGACCTTTAATGTGTATACCGTGGCGACGGGCAGCGCCGGAAAGACGGTGACGCTTAGCGGCATTGCCACCGGTACCCAGTTGGTCTCCGACATCAATAATCAGCTTGCGGGAACAGGGCTCACAGCGGATATCAACTCCAGCACCGGGAAAGTCGAGTTCCAGGGTGGCGCGTTTGAGTTGGACGGTTCGACCGGCGATTTCGCCAAGATCATCGGGACCGGCACGGCTTCCAGCGGTTCGATGTATCAAGGGAGCGTCGCGGGAGCCGCCGCTGCCTCGACAGCCTCTCAAGACCTCACCTTCACTGTTGACGGAACAACCACCAAGGTCACACTTCAGTCTGGCCTCACGGTTCAGCAGGAAGTGGACGCCATTAACCAGCAGATGAACGCACAAGGCGTGTATGCGGTGTTCGACAGTACCGCCGGAGAGGTCAATTTCTCAGGAACGTCGCCGTTCGAAGTTGCGGCGGCGGCGACTACTGGCGGCGCCTTCGCGGCTGGCCTCGCGGTAGACGGAACGGGCGCACCTGCGAACGGGGCACCCGGCATTGCCACCCAGAACGCCACCGCGGCGATCGCGTCCGTCAACGACGCTCTCGCCCTGCTCGGCAAAGTGCAGGGCACGGTTGGCGCCGGCGAAAACGACCTGCAGTACGCCATCAATCTGGCCAACTCGCAGATCACGAACTTCTCCACGGCGGAATCCCAGATCCGCGACGCCGATATCGCGACAGAAGCCGCCAACCTCACCAAGGCCCAGGTGATGCAGCAGGCCTCCGTCGCTGCCATGGCCCAGGCCAACGCCGCCCCGCAGGCGGTTCTCAAGCTGTTGCAGTAGTGTTCTCCAAGGGCGCTGAGTGAACTCAGTGGGCCGGGCCTCTCCGGGTTCGGCCCACACTTTGCATAGGGTTGGTTTATGGCTTCCAGCACAAGTTCCATTGCCTCGCCGACGTTCAACGGCTCCAGCACGTTTTCCAGTTCCTTCCAGCAGGTACTCACGCGCGCCGTGCAGATGGCCTCTTTGCCCATACAGCAGTTGCAGAACAACGTCAACGACCTCACCAACCAAGCGACTGCCCTGACGCAACTCGAATCCACCTTCCAGTCGCTCGATGTCGCCTTACAGAATATCGGTGTCGCGTCCGGCGGCAGCATCTCCGCGAATGTTTCCGACCCCTCGGTGGTGAGTGCTGCCACAACTTCGGCCGCCCAGCCCGGCACCTATTCGATTCAGGTGGATGGGCTGGGCTCCTACACCACCGCAATGAGCCAAGCCGGCTCCACTGCGGTGACCGATCCCGCCACGCAGAACATCAGCTCCGCATCGTCTTTCACCCTTTCGGTCAACGGCACGAATACCGCCATCACCCCGGCGGGCGCCTCTCTCGAAGGACTCGCCACCGCCATCAACGGCTCCTCTGCGGGCGTGCAGGCCACCATCGTCAACCTCGGGTCCACAACCAGTCCGGATTACCGCCTGGTCGTAACGGGCACTTCTCTGAACGCCGATTCCATCCAGCTCACGGCCGGCTCCTCCAACCTGCTAAGCACCCTCTCCACGGGCTCCCCGGCCACCTATAAGGTAAATGGAACCGGCACGGAAGTGTCCAGTAGTTCGCGCCAGGTCACGATCTCCCCCGGGCTGACCGTCACTTTGCTGGATACCAGCACGCAGCCCGATAACATTACAGTCTCGACGGACTACAGCACGCTCCAGGGCGCTCTTTCGAGCTTCGCAACCGCCTACAACTCGGCCGTTACAGCTCTAGGGCAGCAAATAGGGCAAAATGCCGGAGCGCTTTCCGGCCAGAGTATTGTTTATACTCTGACGGATATTTTGCAGAGCATCTCGCAATATGCGTCGGGATCGGGCTCGGTGGCTTCGCTGAACGACCTGGGGCTGTCGATAGACAAAAGCGGGCAGATGTCGTTCGATGCCTCGGCATTCAACGGCCAGAACGTCGCGGCAATCACGCAATTTCTAGGTAGCGCCTCTTCGGGCGGTTTCATGCAGGCCGCGTCGGACGCGATGACCTCCATCGACGATCCGAATATGGGCGATATCGAGACTGAGTACAACGCGCTCCAGAACCAGATCACCAACAAAAACCAACAGATCGCAGACGATCAGGCCCGTGTCACCCTGATGCAGACCAACCTGCAAAACGAGCTCATGCAGGCAGATGCCGCCATCGCCGCATTGCAGTCCCAGAAGACCTACTACACGGAGCTCTTCCAGGCGGAGTACAACAACAACGGCACGGGGTCGGGTGGATGATCGCGCCACGCGTGGATCGACTGGAAAAAGACCTCCGCCGCGCTGCCGCGTGCAGGCAGTACAAAGAAGTGGCGCGCCTGGCCGCGGAAATCGGGGAGGTCGCGCGGGAGCATGCACAGGACATGCGGAGGGGCGACTCGCACGCCGCTGAATCTGCACGCAAGCTGTACGATCTTCTCTCCTGGGCGCTGGTGATGATGCAAGCCGCGCGATCCGCCTGTGCCGCTGAACTCCGCCTGGTCACCACGGCGACTCGCTACGCCCGGCCATCCGGCGCGACCGGCAGGACTGCCGCCGTAAGCCTGGATCTATGATCCTTCCCCCTCCGACTTTTTCGTCAATCCCCTGACGCGTCACTCACTTGACGGCACCTTTGCCCAGCATTTCGCTGAATTTACTCGCCGTCGCAGTGGAATTCCAGTTGCTTGAACCCTGGTGCCGTGATAGATCGTCTAACCGACAGCCTTGAACAGTACATGAACGTGGTCAGCTTGCGGCAGAAGCTGGTCGCGTCCAACATCGCCAATGCCGATACACCCGGCTACAAGACGCAAGACCTGGATTTCCAGTCGAGCTTCCTGGCGGCTCTAGACGGCGGCTCTCCGCAAATGTCGGAGTTGACCGGCCTTCCCACCAAAAACGACGGCAACAATGTCGATCTGGACCGCGAGGCCCGCCTGCTGGCGGAAAATGCCATGCGTTTCAATGCCGCATCCAACCTGATGCGGTCGCGGCTGAACACCATCAAAGAGGCCATTCAGGGAGGCAAAAGCTCATGAGCCTTTTTTCCGCCCTCTCCGTTAGCGCATCCGGCATGGCCGCCCAGCGCACCCGCGCGGCCCTCCTGGTGGAGAACATCGCCAACTCGGAAACCACCCGTACTCCCGAAGGCGGCCCGTACCGCCGCAAAGACGCCATCTTCTCCAGCGATCAAGCCGGCTCGTCGTTCGCTTCGGAGCTGGACTCGCAACTGGACAGTCAACAACTCACCGGCGTTAAGGTCGCGGGTATCAGCGTGGATAACAGCGCACCCGAAAAGCGCTATCTGCCGGGACACCCCGATGCCGATGCCGATGGCTATGTTTCCATGCCGAAGGTCAACCCGGCCGAGGACATGGTGGACCTGATTGGCGCCAACCGTAGCTATCAGGCGAATGTCTCGGCAATGTCCGCCGTCAAGGACATGATTCAGAAGTCCATCGATCTGCTGCGATAGGAGACTTCCATGACTCTACCGATCTCAAACATCACTCCCATCGGAATGCCTCAGATGACCCCGGCTGCCGGCGCCGTGGGCCAGCCAGGTGAGTTTCAAAACGTCCTGTCCGGCGCCATCAATTCTCTCGAATCGCTGCAGGACAATGCCGCCGATTCCGTAAAGAAATTCCTCACCGGACAAAACGAAGAACTGCATACCACGATTCTCGCCACCCAGAAAGCGGAGCTCGCCTTCGAGCTGGGACTGCAGGTCCGCAACAAGGTGGTGGACGCCTACCAGGAAGTCATGAAGATGCAGATGTAGCCAGCGGAAACCGCCATGGACCAGATCAATTCCCTTATAGCCGGGCTCTCTCTTAAGCAGCGCATTTCGATTGTCGCGGCGGCGCTGGCGGTGGTCGCCGGCATCGTCTTCTTCGTCCACTGGAAGCACGAAGGCGATTTTCGCCCATTGTACACGTCCATGGCGCCGGAAGACGCGGCAGGCGTGGTGCAGAAGCTGAGAGAGACCGGGGTCGAATACCGATTGTCGGATAATGGCGGCTCCGTAATGGTTCCTGGGGAGAAGCTGGCGGAATCGCGCCTGGCACTTGCCGCCGCGGGTCTGCCGAAGACCGGCCGCATCGGCTTCGAGCTTTTCGATAAGAGCAATTTCGGCGCGACCGAGTTCGTCGAGCACATCAACTATAAGCGCGCCCTGGAGGGCGAGCTCGAGCGTTCCGTGATGAGCCTGGCGGAGGTCGAACAGGCCCGTGTCCACCTGACCCTTCCCAAGGAGTCCGTATTCATCGATCAACAACAGCCGGCCAAGGCCAGCGTGATGGTGAGATTGCACCCGGGGACGCAGATCTCCACCCAGAACGTGCTGGCCGTCACCAACCTGGTGGCCAGCGCGGTCGAAGGATTGACTCCCGATGCCGTCTCCGTGGTGGACATGGATGGCACACTCCTCAGCCGTCCTAAGAAATCGGCTGCTGGAGATGGGTCCGAGGTCACCAGCGAATCGCTCGAAGTCCGTCAGCAAATCGAAAAGGGTCTGGTGGCGAAGATCAGCGAGACGCTGGAACCGCTTCTCGGGGCCAAAGGATTTCGCGCCGGCGCGTCAGTGGACTGCGACCTGACCAGCGGCGAGCAGCAGGAGGAAACGCTGGACCCCTCGCGCTCCGTGATGGTCAGCTCCCAGAAGACCGAGGACGTAACGGAACACGCCACCACTTCAGGCATTCCGGGCACCGCTTCGAATCTGCCGCAGCAGGCGTCTTCTTCCGCCAAGGGTTCCAACGGTATTTCGCGGCGCACCGAAAACGTCGCGTATCAGACCAGCCGCGTCATTCGTCATACCAAGATTCCACAGGGCGTAATCCGGCGCATGTCCCTGGCGGTTCTGGTGGATCAGAGCGTGCGCTGGGAAGGCGAAGGAGCGAATAAGCACCGTGTCCTGGTGCCGCCCGCGCCGGAGACCCTGAAGATCATCAAAGACCTGGTAGCCGGCATTGCAGGGCTGGACGTGCAACGAGGCGACCAACTCATTGTCGAAACCTTGCCGTTCGAATCCAGCCTCAACTCCGAGCTACCCAAATCGCTTAAGCCCGTTCCCGTTCCGGGGAGTAAAGGTCCGCCATGGCTCGAGTTTGTAACGAAATATCGCGACTTGTGGGGGCCCGTCACCCTGGGTTTGGGGCTTTTGCTGGTGCTGGTTCGTGGTGTATTCCGGTTTGCCCGGCGTACTCCCGCCAGACAAGCCGACCTTCCGGATGAGTTGCAAGCGCCGGCTGTGCTCACCGAATTGAGCCCGGCTGCCACGGAAATCGCCGCTGCCGCGCTGGCCGCTCCCACCGCGGCCGAAGATCACAACGAACTGGCCGAGCGCGTCCGCTCGGTTGCCAAACGCGAGCCTGAGTTGACCGTCAACGTATTGCGTATGTGGCTCGCGGAGAGTAATGAGAGCCGCCGCCAGGAAGCCATCACCTAAACCACCATGACTCCGATCACTGAACCCGTTTCCGGCGCGACAAAGGCTGCCATGTTCCTGATGGGAATCGGCGACCAGGTTTCCGCCGAATTGTTGCGGCAGCTCGATGCCGACGAGATTCGCCAGGTAACTTCCCAAATCTCCGTATTGGAAGCCGTAGCGCCGCACCACATGATGAGCGTCTTTCGCGAATTCGAAAGCCTCACCGGCCCCAGCCGGTTCTTCGCCAAAGGCGGCGCGGGGTTTGCCCGCCGGCTTATCGAGCAGGCATTGGGCACAGAGTCGACGCAGAAACTCTTGGATGCCGCGGAGCCCTCGGCGGCTGCGAAGCCCAACGCGCCCGATCCGGGCTTGCAGCTCTTGCAGAATACGGATCCGCGCCAGTTGGCCGCTTTCCTGCGCAAGGAGAACCCCCAGACCATAGCGCTGGTGCTTTCCAATATGACTCCCGAAGCGGGTGGCGCGCTCCTGCAGTTGCTTCCTGCCGAGCTTCAAGCCCAGGCAGCACTACGCATGGCTACTTTGGACCGCATTTCCCCGGAGGTCTTGCGCAAAATCGCAGAGGCCATCGGCTGTAAGCTGAAGGCTATCCGCAAGGTCACCCGTTCCGACGGGATTCGTTCCCTGGCCGCCTTGCTGAACCACGTCGAGCCGGCGCTGGCTGAGAAACTCCTTTCCCAGGTCGATCAGGAGAACCAGGCTGCCGCTAACTCGGTTCGCAACCTGATGTTCACCTTCGAAGACATTCTCCGCATCGATAAGGAGGGGATGAGAACCCTCCTCGCGCAGCTCGATCGCAAGATCCTGACTCTCGCGCTCAAAGGCGCGGCAGGGAAGGTCCGCGAGCATTTCACCAAGTGCATGTCCCAAAGGGCCGCCGAGATGCTCACCGAGGACATGGATGCGCTCGGTCCCGTGCGCATCCGCGACGTGCAAGGGGCCCAGCAGCAGGTGGTTGGCGTGGTCCGGCAATTGCAGCAGCAGGGCACGATCGCGACCAGCCGCGGTGGCACTGACGAATATGTTGTCTAAACTTCTAAAGGACGCCACCATGGAATTGGCGCCCGTACCTTGGCGCAACCGCTCCGTCGCCTCCGCGCCCGCGGCCCAGCCGGATACCGCGGTTGCGGCCAACACGGACGTGGCGCGGCTTCGGGCCAGGCTTGCCGGGCTGGAATCGGAGCTGGAAACAAAAGCGCGCCAATCCTACGAAGCCGGGGTTCGTGCGGGAGAAGAATCGGCCCGGCAGACTCTGGCGACCGGCGTTCACGAAACCGTGCAGCAGATGGCTGCGGCCATCGCGGACGTAGCAGGGATGCGTGCGGAGACCATCCGCCGCGCCGAAGGCGACACCGTGCGCCTTTCCATCGAGATTGCGCGGCGGGTGTTGCACCGCGAACTCTCGATCGATGGGTCCGCGCTGGAGGCCCTCATCAAAGCGGCCCTGGAGAAACTGCAATCCCAGGAAGCGTATCGCGTGCGCGTTCATCCCGACCAGGAAAAAGTCGTGCGGGCGTGCCTGGATCAGACCGGCCGCGGGCAAGCCATCGCCGTGGTCGGCGATCCCATGCAACCCCAGGGCGGTGCCGTTTTCGAAATCAGCCGCGGATCGCTGGATGCGTCCGTGGAAACGCAACTCGCCGAGATCGAGCGCGGTCTTATCGATCAGTTGGAGGCTCGTGTATGACGTCGCCGCAGTTTATCGATCTGAATCCGTACATCGCCGGCGTGCGCAGCTTGGAATTGCTGCCCTGGACGGGTGAAGTCGTCGAGCTCGTGGGTCTGCTGGTCGCCTCGCGCGGGCCGGCTGTGGCCGTGGGAGATTTTTGCGAAGTCATAACATCGGCAGGCCGCCGCATTCGCACCCAGGTTATCGGCTTTCGCGACGGCCACGTGCTCTCCATGCCGCTGGAAGAGATCGATGGCATCCAGTTGCACGACCGGATCGTCGCCCGGCGGGATGACGCCCGGGTGGCCGTCGGGCCCGATCTTGTCGGCAGGGTCCTCGATGGTTTCGGCAAACCGTTAGACCGGGGGAGCGCGATCCAGCCGGCTGCGTCCTATCGTTTGTATCGGGCGCCCGGAAGCCCGCTCGATCGCGAGCACATCGTCAACCCCATCGCCACCGGTATCCGCGCGATCGACACGTTGATCCCCGTAGGAACCGGTCAGCGCATGGGGATTTTCGGTGGTAGCGGCGTGGGAAAGAGCACGTTGCTGGGTGCCATGGCACGCCACAACTCGGCGGACATCACCGTAATCGCGCTCATCGGGGAGCGCAATCGCGAGGTTCGCGCGTTCCTTGAGCACGACCTCGGTCCCGAGGGCCGCGGGCGCTCCGTTGTGGTCTGTTCCACCTCGGACCGGCCCGCTCCACTGCGCGTCCGGGCGTGCTTTGTGGCCCTCGCCATTGCCGAATACTTCCGCGATGAGGGCGCTAACGTCCTGTTGATCATGGATTCGGTGACACGCCTCGCCATGGCCCAACGCGAAATCGGGCTGGCGGCCGGCGAGCCGCCCAGTCAGAAAGGGTACACGCCGTCCGTATTCAATCTGCTGCCGAGAATCCTGGAGCGGGCCGGCAACTTTCAGAAAGGCTCCATCACCGGCTTTTTCACGGTACTGGTGGAAGGCGACGATTTCAATGAGCCGGTGTGCGATGCCGTGCGGTCCATTCTCGATGGCCACATCCTCCTGTCGCGCCGAATGGCGGCGGCCGGGCACTATCCCGCAATCGACGTATTGAACTCTGTGAGCCGCCTGGGGCCGCAGCTTTCCGCCCCGGAGCACCTGGCAGCGGCCCGGAAGGTGCGTGAAGCGATGGCCAATTACGAGGAATCGAAAGACCTGATTGAGCTCGGCGCGTACACGCCCGGAGCGAATGTGGCACTCGATGCCGCCGTTCGCATGCGGCCGGAAATCGCTGCCTTTCTCAAGCAGGATACCCGGGTGGATGTGCCTTTCACTGATGCACTCGTCCGCATGAACGCGATTGCAGAGAGGCTATAGCACCCGTGCAGCGTTTCCAGTTCCGGCTCGACAGCGTTCTCGATTGGTACCACAAGAAGTGCCGGATGGAAGAGAACCGTCTGACGGCCTGCCTCAGTTTGCTCCATGCCGCGGAGCGGAAGATCGAGCTATTAAAGGCCCAGCGAGAGGCTATTGAACGGGAGATCCTCGGACGCCCCGCAATTCCAGCCGCGGATTTCGTCAATCTGAGCCGCTACCGCCTGCGCGCCAGCAAAGAAGAAATCGACCTGCATGAAGATCGCCGGCAGCGTATGGCGGCCGCTGCGGAACAGCGCGTGCGCGTCCAGCGAGCCCAGCAGCGGGTCAAACTGGTCGAAAAGATGAGAGACCGTCGGTTTGAGGAGTACACGGCCGCTGCCGGACGCGAACTCGAGAACGCGGCGGCAGACGCTTACCTGGCCCGCTGGTCGGCGCCAAACCAATTAACGGGCGGCGGTCGCTCTCGATGAGAATATGCTGGCGCTCGGTGTTGAACTGTGAATCCCCTGGCTTCAGCCATGGGGAGTGTCAAGAATACATGGTATTGCCGCTGACTTCGGCGGCGATCATCTTGTCCACCGTCTGCTGCGTGTAGCCGTGGTCGTAAAACCCGGCAACGAGCCCGGCGTTGATCAGCCGGCCGTCGGGCATCTGGACCATCTGGTTCGCCTCATTCTGCGTGAAGGGGCCGTCTGGGGTGATGGCATCCGCCGTCACCACCTTGCCGCCCAGCATCTGCGCCACCGTGGCGGCCGTCTCGGGGGTTGCGAAGTAGTACTGGTTGTAGCTGTAGCTGCCGTTGGGTCCGGCTCCTCCGGCGTCGGTAATCCACGGATTGGCGCCGAAGAGCGATTGCGCGGTGGGCGCCAGCGGTGACGTGGTAGCCGCGGGGGTTGTGGCCACCGTGGCGGGGGGCCACGGGCTGGCCGTCCCGATCATGCGGGAAGCCGGCTCCGTATCGGTAGAGCTAGAGGTAGTGGTAGTGGCAGTGGCAGTGGTAGTGGCAGTGGTCGAGGTCGCGTCGGACTGGTTTTTCAATTCCGTGCCGAAACTCGTCCCTGGTTCCGAAGTGCCGGTACTTGCCGGAGTTTCCGTTTTGCGCCGCAATGCCGGCGGTGTATAGGGTGTGCGCGACGCGATTCTTAGCGTAGGGTCGACATTAACCATGCGAAATCCTTTCCTTTCCTTCTGTGGTGTTGCTTCCTGGGGACTCTTGGGACGCCGTTGCCCGGCGTCGTCCCCAGATTGGGCGGCGCACACGTCGAAGGCCTGGGCGGCGGCGACGATAGATCCATGCGCGTCGCCAAGGGCGGCCGGCCGGACGAGCACCGGGACGGGGTGGCCGTCCTTGTGGCGCAGGAACACCGGCGCCTCCCAATTCGCACTTCGACCGGAACTGCCAGATCGCCGAATAGGGCAAGTTTGCTCCGCTCATTGTCAGCAGCCATCTTCGCCGGCTTGGCTAACTGCATTTGTGTTTCCAGTCTCGAGGGGCGGAAACAGAAGGCTTGCGCAGCCCAATCGCCCTCATCGAGCCGCCGTTTCTTGACGTGTCAAATCATTGACCCCGGGGCGAGAGCGCGAAATTCGTCTGCGACCAGACGGGCCACTCCTCTATTCAGGTCACCTTCGGCACGTACGGACACCTCTTCCCAAACTCAGTGCCAACGCACGCCACGCGGTGGGCCGAACGGACGCCCCGGCCACCCCTCCAACAAAACGATCAGAAGTCGAGCGACTCCACCTCCTCGAATACCAGGCGTTCCATCTCCGGCAAGCGTTGCAGCGCCTTGGCCCGATCTGAGTCCCCCATCCAACCGGCAATTCGCGTGTTGGGTTCAGCTCGGTCGGCATGAGACACGGCCGCGAATCCAAGATCGTCGGCCCAGGCGCAGGCTGTTTGGACCAGCGAGAGGATGCCCCGCTCTTCGGACGCTCCATGGTGATGTTGCACGACTTGGCAGAATGCGTCGGGGAATCCCCAGGACTTTGCTAGATAAAGTCCAGCCTCGCAATGGTCCATCCCGCACACCGCCAGTTCCTTCGCCAGAATGTCGGCGACATTGTCGTATGCGTGCAGCACGACTTCGGCGTAGGAGTCCCGGTATGCCGACAGCAGGCCCATGCGCCCCACGTCGTGGAGCATGCCAGCCGTGTGGGCCACGCCGGCGGCAACACCATAGATGGGCGCCAGTTCCTTCGCGATGACTGCGGTAGCAATACAGTGCTTCCACAGACGCCGTATCACGCCCGTCTTGGGAGCGTCTCGCAGCATCGCCCGCATCGCCAGCGCAGTAGCGAGCTCCTTCGTGCGTGCGATTCCCACCAGTGGCACGGCGTGCGCCACGTCGTCCACAGAAACCCTCATGGCGAACAACGGCGAGTTGACCAGCGTTAACAGCTCGGCCGAGGTCGCCGCATCCGAGGCGATGAGCCGCGTGATTTCCGCAAGTTCGACGTCGTCGCGGTCAAAAAGGCGTAAGAGCGAGATGACGACGGGGCTGAACGGAGGAAGTTGCGCCAAACGACCTTGAGCCGGGTTCTCAACCGGGGCGCCACCACCCTCCGTGGTAGGGGCAGGAGGTTGACCTAAAGGCGCCTCCTCTAGTGTCCGCAACATCTGCGAGCCGCGGTCCTTACCGCCCCGCAACGCAACTTTCCGGGTCCATCGCATACGATCATTGAACCTTCCGCTCATTCCATCATGGCCAGGCTATCAGAGGAAAAGAGCCGTTCCCATTAGAACCTCTGTCGAGAACGAAATCAAATTCCATTCCACCGGCTGTTCTTGTTTCACCGGTGCCGAGGGCCCGTCTCGTCCCCGCCGCGTGCCTCTCCAGCGGAGCGCAGTGGCACCGCCGGTTCGCCGACTGAGAAGCTTAACACTGCGGCGGATCGAAGCCTGTCTTTCCAATACCTTAAAGTATCTCGAAAGCCCAGACAAAAATGCCGATGAGAAAAGCATGAACGTAGCTCCCATCGACAACATCAGCAGTGATTTACGCTCGACTCTCGGTACGAATCTCCAGGGCACCGGCTTGACCACCACCACGACTGGGTAGCCCGTAGCCCTGTTTTCCGGTCATTTCGGAAGGCTCGGTCCTCCAGGTCGCAACCCATCCTTTCCTGCCATGCGGGATGCATCATATCCTGGCGAAACTGGAATGGTCCTGCTTGGGCAGTGGTGAGTACGCGAGCCGATAGGGGAACCGCGAGGAAAAGAGCAAAAGGAGTTCCAGTGTTCGACAAGATCTTGTTTGCCAAGATGGGCTGGGCACCAAAGTTCGAGGGCGAAGTACGCATGGGCGACTTTGGAGAACCAAACGAATCGATGAGCCGGTATGAGCGATTCAACTTCCTGTTAGGCCCCGAAGGACGATGTCGGGTCGGAGGTGGCGCGCTTGCGCGCTAGCCACCGTCCGCCGCTCAAACTGTACGTGCAGTTTTCCCGCATACAGCTTTCACGAAGACTCATGCTTCCGGGGGGCAATAGAAGGGATC
>JBEKDV010000191.1:0-14355 GCA_050014175.1 Candidatus Solibacter sp.
AGAGCCGAGGCTCGATGACCATGAAGATTCGGTCGAAGACCTCAAGCGGGGTGAGTACCGGGCAAGGCAGGCGCACGTCGTCCACGCCCGGATGATAGTGACATCTTGGCTCAGTCAACGGCGACTCGTGCGCCTTGTCGTTGAGGTCGAACCTATAAAACGACGGAGACTGACCTTCAGGCAGGCTCAGATGGAAACGGTATGCGACCAACGAACAGCGGCCATTCGTCTCGCGTAGCGTGATTCCGAATGATAATCGCGACCCGGACTCCAAGTGGAAGTGTGATTCTGTGGATCCCTTGTCAATCGACGGCCCTACCGTGATAACGGTCCGGTGCTGGCTCTCGATAGTCCTGAGGATGCGATGCACGTTGTTTCGATGCTGAAGGTCGGCATCTTGCCTCAGCAGGTAGGTCCGAATTTGGGCCACCAAGTCACGCACAGACGGCAACTCAAGTCCTGAGAGAGATTGCTCAATCCCTCCGTCCAGCGTCTTAGCCCGCTCGTGCGCACGGGTCGGCATTCAGACCAGGTCCCCGCGGCCCAAGAGCACCAACCATTCGACGAAATGAGGTTCAGCCGGAAGACCGCCCGATTCTGCCAGGTTGATTACCTTTGCACTCGTTATTTCGAAGTGCGATTCCAGGTCCGCGATTCGCTGGTCACGTTCAGCGGCGGTCATCGCTCCGCCGCCAGTTCCCAAGTGAAAGATACTGCCTCCAACGATGCTTCGGATGTTTGGCGCGTAGGTGCAGAGGTTCGTGACCCCGGCGGCGGAGAGCCAAAGAACCACCGCGCCTTCCCGAAGCCAGGCGCTGCGGTTCACATCCAGCGCACGCCACTGTTCGGCGTCGGCTCCATCCAAATCAGTTACCAAAACTGGGTCACCCGCCGATTCACGCAGGTCACGCCGTAGCTTCTCAAACGACGAGCCGGAAATGCGGACAACCCTGACCGCCTGATCGAGCACGGCAGAGAGATCCGCGACGAAGTTTGCCAGCGTGTCCCCATCCTCGGCTGGTCGCAACACGACGAGCCAAGCAGAAGACCCGCGGATTTCGAGTCGCCGGCCAATCTCAAACGCCGGCTCTGTGATGAAATCCGTCACTTAGACTCCGGCTTCGCGAGCAGCGGCCCAAGCGCCGGATGCACTCTGAAATCGGTCGCTGAGTACTCCAGGACCCGGCCCGTCACGAGCAACTCGATGTTTGGACCGGCGGCCACATCGAAGGAGTGCTCTTCCTTCAGCCGCCACAAGATCCCGATCTGCTCGGGACCAAGCCCGCGAAGGTAGGATTCTCCCATCTGTTGGATCGCAGCGCGTGCATGGGGAGCCAGAATTTGCTCGGCCCCCTCGATGTAAGCTGCCTCTCCAGCATCCCTGGCCAGGGTAATCAGGTCCCGCAGCACGCCACCAGACCCTTCGCAGATGAGGTCGACCACGTCTTGCCCTAGCAGGTCCGTTCCACCTCGGTGAGACAAGACAGATTTCAGATAGCCGCCAGCTTCAGGGTCAGGACTCAGCGCCCTGATTTGATGGACTCGATCGAAATGCTCTGAAACCGCGCGACCCTGGCCGTAGAGTACCGACTGGGGTGCTGCCGCCATCACACCGACACGCATCTGACGGAGAGCGCGGAAGTCCTGGTCCACAACGCTCCAGAATCGGTCGGGCGTTGGTAGCCTGTCCAGCCCATCGAAAATCGCAACGATATCTAGTGAGCGCGCCTGGATTGCCGTGATGAACGCCTCCAGGGACTTTTGGATCGCCTGAATGTCGCGCTGGAGCACGGGGACTGGCGGCGGTAGCTTTCCGGGCACTCCCTCGGTCACGTAGTGACCAAGCACCGACCGAATCTCTCGGAGCGGGTCAACCATGCCCATCAAATCGGCTGCAGTCTTATCCGGCACCCAGACCGACTTTCTTGTCCCAAACGCGAATCGTTCAATGTCACTCCCCGCGTTCTTCAGTGCTGTTTTGTTGGCGTCGTCAAGGTCATCCTCAAACCCCTTACTGGAGAAAGCTCTCGCCAAATGCAGCCCGAAACTCGCTAGTAATGTCCCCGAGTTGATGCCCGTGAGATCGGTTTCAGAAGAAATGTCAATATACAGGGAGAGTGTTTGGCCCTGTTGCTCAAGCCATTTTTCGGCCAACAGGAGGGCAGTGGTTTTGCCGGAGCCTGTGGCTCCGACCACGAGTTGCTGACTTGCTGGGTCGAGTTCGGCTCGAGCCACGAGGGCCTTGAATTGGGAGCCGCGCAAATCCTCAACCACCAGGCCAGCGTCTATCGTTAGCCGGGCGGGTGCAGTCGGATTCAGCTTTTTCATGTACTCGCGAAATCTCTCGCGCCGCTGTGACGCCTGCATAGATTTCGAAATCGTTGCCGGCATAGCACCTCAAGCACGAGTATACATTTGAGGCGCGCTCCTTCGCCTATCCCCGCCGCCGCTCCGCCGCCCGCACTTCGCGCTCGTTCAACCCGAAGTAGTGCGCCACCTCGTGCCAAACCGTATCCTCCACCAACTTCGCCAGGTGCTCCGGACCGCGCGCCAGACGCTCGTGCGGACCCTGGAAAATCGTGATCCGGTCCGGCATCGCGTACGGCTCGAATACGCTCCGCCGCGTCAACGGACGCCCTTCGTACAGGCCGAGCAGCGTCCCGCCGCGCGGCACCCGCCCGCGCGCCAGTTGCCCCGCGTGCGGCTCCGCCTCCACAATCATGGCGACATTTTTCAGACGTCTGCGGAAGCGCGCCGGAATCCGTTCGTACGCGGCGGAAACCAGACGGTCGAATTCGGCGGCTTGCATGGCAGGTTCGGCCCTGCTCCCATTCTAGGCCTGCTTCTTGCGCAGCCGGAACGGCTTCATCTTCGGGATGTGCTCGTCCACGATGCGCAGTTCGCCCGCGTCATCGGCGATGAGCTTCAACTCGAAGTGCATGATCTCGTCGTCGCCCTGGTCCTGGTAGTCGAACTCCAGTTTGTCGCCTTCCGCCTTGGCGAAAAAGAACGGCGCTTCCCGGTCTTCCACCGGTTCCGCCTTGACCAGTTCGCCCTCGTCGTTGAGCGTAATGCTGCCGGCGTTCAAGGTCCCGGAGATTTTCTTTTCCGCCTGGATCTTCAGCACCAGGAAGACTTTTCCCTCGCGGACCGCTTCCCAGGTGCCCGCGAACTTGGCCGGCTGGGCCGGCGCGCCCAGGCTCACCAGGAATAGCAGGCCGGCGGCCACGCAGGCAGGTGTGCGCATAACAGGTAATTTAGCACGTTGCCTGCCAGCGTTTCCCGTTGCACGCAAAGCGTTTATGCAACCCAAACTGTGCCGCCCGGTGGACGGCGTGACTTCGCGGCACGCTGCCGCGGCGCCCGCCTCTGGTAAAATCAAAATTACCGCCCGCTCGAAAACAAAAAACCATGAAATTTGGCGTCATTGTTTTTCCCGGCAGCAATTGCGATCACGATGCATTCTACGCGGTCGCCAACAATCTCGGGCAGCCCGCCGAGTTCATCTGGCACGACTCGTCCGCTCTCGGCGATGTCGATGCCGTTATCCTCCCAGGGGGCTTCTCCTACGGCGACTACCTTCGCTGCGGGGCCATCGCCAAGTTCTCGCCCGTCATGGCGGCGGTCCGCAAGTTCGCCGCCGATGGCGGGCTCGTGCTCGGCGTCTGCAACGGCTTCCAGATCCTGGTGGAAGCCGGTCTGCTCCCCGGCGCGCTCATCCGCAACCGCGGCCTCAAGTTCATCTGCCGCGAACTGCGCCTCAGCGTCGCCACCACCAATTCGCCCTACACGTCCTCCGCGCAACAGAACCAGGTGCTCCGCCTCCCCATCGCCCACGGCGAAGGCTGTTACATCGCCGACGACCGCACGCTCGATGAACTCGAAGCCGAAGACCGCGTGGCCTTCCGCTACATCGATAACGCCAACGGCTCGCTGCGCAATATCGCCGGCATCCTCAACCGCGAGCGCAACGTCATGGGCATGATGCCCCACCCCGAGCGCGCCACCGAGCCCCTCATGGGCTCCTCCGATGGCTTGGTCGTCTTCCAATCCATGCTGCGCGCGGCGGTGACCGCATGACCGCCGCCTTCTCCCCCGAAATCATCGCCCAGCATCAGCTCACGCCCGGCGAGTATCAGAAGGTGGTCGATATCCTCGGCCGCCAGCCCACTTATACCGAGCTCGGCATCTTCGCCGTCATGTGGAGCGAGCACTGCTCTTATAAGAGCTCGCGCGTGCACCTCAAGAAGCTGCCCACGCGCGGCAAACTGGTGGTGCAGGGCCCAGGCGAGAACGCCGGCATCATCGATATCGGCGGCGGCTACGTCATTGCCTTCAAGATCGAATCGCACAATCACCCCAGCTTCATCGAGCCCCTGCAAGGCGCGGCCACCGGCGTCGGCGGCATCCTGCGCGACATCTTCACCATGGGCGCCCGCCCCATCGCCGTGATGGATTCGCTCCGCTTCGGCCGCTTGGATGACCTCGCGACCGGGCCACGCAACCGCCGCATCGTCAGCGGCGTAGTGGCCGGCATCGCCTACTACGGCAACTGCTTCGGCGTGCCCACCGTGGGCGGCGAGTGCATCTTCGAACCCTGCTACGACGGCAACCCGCTGGTCAACGTCTTCGCCCTCGGCGTCTGCCGCAAGGAAGACGTGTTCTACGCCAGGGCGGCGGGCGTCGGCAACCCCGTCATCTACGTGGGCGCGCGCACCGGCCGCGACGGCATCCACGGCGCATCCATGGCCTCCGCCGAGTTCACCGAGGAATCCAAGCAGAAGCGCCCCAACGTCCAGGTGGGCGACCCCTTCATGGAGAAACTGCTCCTCGAAGCCTGCCTCGAAGCCATGCACACCGGGGCCATCGTCGGCATACAGGACATGGGCGCCGCCGGCCTAACCTGCTCCACCTGCGAGATGGGCAGCCGCGGTGAAGTCGGCATCGAAATCGAGCTCGACCGCGTGCCGCAGCGCGAAACCGGCATGACGCCCTACGAAATCATGCTCTCCGAAAGCCAGGAGCGCATGCTGCTGGTGGCCGACAAGGGCCGCGAGGACGAAGTCTTCCGCGTCTTCAAAAAGTGGGGTCTCGAAGCCTCCGAAATCGGCACCGTCACCGCCGATGGCAAGCTCCGCGTCCGCCACCACGGCGAGATCGTCGCCGAAATCCCCAACCGCGAACTGGCCGACGAGGCACCGCTCTACCACCGTCCCTACACCGTTCCGCCCGCCGTGACACGCGAGCACGTTCGGACCGCCGAAGCCAGCGTGCAATCCGCCTTGCCCGCGCTCCTCGCCGCCCCCGATATCTGTTCCAAGCGCTGGATCTGGGAACAGTACGATTTCCAGGTGCGCACCAACACCCTCACCATTCCCGAGCAGACCGACGCCGCCATCGTGCGCGTCAAGGAAACCGGCACTTCCATCGCCATGTCGCTCGATGGCAATGGCCGCTACACTTACCTCTCGCCGCGCGAGGGCGCGCAACTTGCCGTCGCCGAGTGCTGCCGCAACCTGTCGGTGGTGGGCGCCCTGCCCGTGGCCGCCACCAATTGCCTCAACTTCGGGAATCCCGAGCGCCCGGAAATCATGGCCCAGCTCGTCGAGGCCATCGAGGGCATGTCCGACGCCTGCCGCTTCTTCGATACGCCCATCACCGGCGGCAATGTCAGCCTGTACAACGAAACCCTCGGCGGCGGCATCTACCCCACGCCCGTCATCGGCATCGTGGGCCTGATGAAAACCGCCGCGCCCGTCACCATCCCGTTCAAGAACGTGGGCCGCGCCGTCATCCTGTTGGGCGGCGCCGGCTCCTGCGAAGAGGTCCGCTTCGGCGGCACCCAGTACGCCAAGGAAATCGAACAGCAGCTTTGGGGCCTGCCGCCCGCGATGGATCTCAACCGCGAGAAGCGCGTGCACGAGGCCATCCGCGAAATTGTCGCCGCCGGCCTCGCCGAATCGGCGCACGATCTCAGCGACGGCGGCCTCGCCGTGGCGCTCGCCGAATGCTGCTTCGGGCCAGCCGGAATCGGCGCGCACATCGATCTCGATAGCGACCTTCGCTCCGAGGTCCTGGCCTTCCACGAAGCCCCTTCCCGCATCCTGGTTTCCACCGCCCATCCGAAGCAGGTAGCCGCAATCGCCGAAAAGCACGGCGTCCCCGCTCCCGTGGTGGGCGCTACAATTGAGAATGGGATGGAAATCCGGCAGCGGGGAATTACGCTGGGTTCCTGGGACATCGCGGCGTTGCGCGCCGCTTGCGAGGGGGCGCTCGAAGCGAATGTTCGATAACTTCGGCTCGGATAAGTTCGGCTCTGATAAATTCAAAGACGAATGCGGCGTGGTCGCCATCTACGGCCACCCCGAAGCTTCCAAGCTCGCCTACCTCGGCCTCTACGCCCTGCAACACCGCGGGCAGGAGAGCGCCGGCATCTGCACCTACGACGGCAACCAGGTCCACACCCACAACTCCATGGGCCACGTGGCCGATATCTTCACCAGCACGGTGCTCAAGGAACTGCCCGGCAATCTGGCCATCGGCCACACCCGCTACTCCACCGCCGGCGATACCGTGCTGCTCAACGCGCAGCCGTTCTCTGTGGTCTGCAACAAGGGCAAGGTGGCCATTGCGCACAACGGCAACATCACCAATGCCAACGAACTGCGCGCCGACCTGGGCCGCCGCGGCGCCATCTTTCAGGCCTCCAGCGATACCGAAGTGGTGCTCCACCTGATGGCCCACTCTTCGGAACGCACCCTGGCCGGCGCCCTGCGCGATGCCCTGCTGCAACTGGAAGGCGCGTTTTCGCTCGTCTTCCTGGCCGAGGACCGCATCATCGTGGCCCGCGATCCGCACGGCTTCCGCCCCCTGGCCGTGGGCGAAATGGAAGTCTCCGGCGGCCGCAAGTGCTACGTCTTCGCCTCGGAAACCTGCGCCTTCGACCTCATCGGCGCGGTCTACTTGCACGACGTCGATCCCGGCGAGATGGTGATCGTCGGGCCCGAGGGCATCACGCGCGAGCGCTACGCCCCGGAACAGGCCCGCGCCCAGTGTGTCTTCGAGCACGTCTATTTCGCGCGCCCCGATTCCATGGTTTTCGGCCGCTCGGTGGAAGAGTCGCGCGAGAATCTCGGCCGATTGCTGGCGCGCGAATGCCCCGCCGATGCCGATCTGGTGGTCCCCGTCCCCGATTCCGGCGTGGCCGCCGCCATCGGCTATTCCGATGAGAGCGGCCTGCCCTTCCGCCAGGCGCTGATCCGCAATCACTACGTCGGCCGCACCTTCATCGAGCCCTCGCAGGCCATCCGCGATTTCGGCGTCAAGCTCAAGCTCAACCCGGTGCGCCACCTGCTTCAGGGCAAGCGCGTCGTGCTGGTGGACGATTCCATCGTGCGCGGCACCACCAGCCGCAAGATCGTCCGCATGGTGCGCCAGGCCGGCGCCCGCGAAGTCCACGTGCGCATCTCCTGCCCGCCCACCGTCTCCCCCTGTTTCTACGGCGTGGATACGCCCACGCGCAGCGAGTTGATCGCCTCCAACCACAACGTGGAGGAGATCCGCCGTTTCGTGGAAGCCGATTCCGTCGGCTATCTCTCCATCGGTTCCCTTCGCAAGGCGGTGGCCGACGACGAGAAGCACGAATACTGCTACGCCTGCTACACCGGCGACTACCCCACCGAACTGGTCAACATCGAAGAGCTGATCGCCGCCCGCCAGAAGAGAAAGTAGCTCCCGCCGGGGTCTGCCCCACAACTTCCACGGCATTCCGGCGGTAGCCCCCAACCCCAATCCCGATCGCTCGCACTACCCCCCGAAATTTACTTTGGATTTGCAATGATTTGGTTTACAATGTATTTTTCTTTTTACAGAATGAGGTCTTCCGCATGAAACGAGCCATCCTTCTGTTGTCGATTGTGGCCATCGCCGCGGCGATCTGGTGGGTCGAGCGTCCGCGCCCGCAGACGCTCGTGCTTACCGGCACCGTGGATGGCAACGAAGTCGTAGTGGGCAGCAAGATCACCGGCCGCATCGTCAGCCTGAACGTGGACGACGGGCAATGGGTCAAGGCCGGCGACTTGATTGCCGTCCTCGATCAGGACGAGCTGCGCGCCGACCAGGGCGCCGCCGGCCACGCCATCGCGCAAGCCCGCGCCAGCGCGCGGCAGTCGGTCGCCCAAACCGAGCTGCTGCAAAATACCTTGCCCACGAAAGTCCGCCAGGCGGAGGCGCAGGTGGCGCAAAGCCAGGCCCAACTGCAGCAGACGCAGGCGCAAGTGGCGCAAACCCAGGCCCAACTGCGGCAGTCCCAGGCGCAGGTGGCGCAAACCCAGGCGGCGGTGGCCAAGGCGCAGGACAACTTCAACCGCATCCGGCCGCTGGTGGAAAGGGACATCAACCCGCCGCAAGACCTGGTCACGGCCCAAACCGATCTCGACTCCGCCAAGGCCAACGAACAGGCCGCGCAAGCCGCCGTCGAGGCCATACGGCGCGCCGTGGCGGCGGCGCAAGCCGGCGTCGAGGCCATACAGCGCGCCGTGGCGGCGGCGCAAGCCTCGCTGGCCGACGCCCAACAGCAGGAACGCCAGGTCGCCGTACAACAGCGGCAGACCGACGCCCTGCGCGCCGCCGAGTCGCAGGCTGAGGCCAATGCCGCCGCCGCCGACGCGCGCTTCGGCCAGACCCGGATTTTCGCGCCAGCCAGCGGCATCGTCACCCTGCGCGCCGCCCGCCAAGGCGAGGTGGTGAGCCCCGGCAGTCCCATCGTCACCCTCTTCGACTTGAGCTCCACCTGGGTGGTCGCCGACGTCGAGGAAACCTACGCCGATCTCATCGCCATGGGGCAGACGTTGCGCGTACGCCTGCCCTCCGGCGCCGAGACCTCCGGTCCGGTGATCTACAAAGCCGTGGAAGCCGATTTTGCCACCCAGCGCGACGTCAGCCGCACCAAGCGCGACATCAAGACCGTGGCCATTCGCGTCCGTGTGTCCAATCCCGAGGGCAAGCTTCCGCTCGGCATGACCGCCTGGGTCATGCTCCCCGTGCCGGCCTTGCCGCCTCATCCCGTCAACAGCGTGAAGGACTAGCCGTCATGGAGGCGCAAAGCCAATCCCAAAACGGCGTCGCCATTGAGGTGGACGCCATCAGCAAGCGTTTTGGCACGCTGCTGGCGGTCGATAACGTCAGCTTCACGGTCAAGGAGGGCGAGATCTTCGGCCTGCTCGGACCTAACGGCGCCGGCAAGAGCACGCTCATCCGCATGTTGACCACGCTGGTGCCGCCCACCAGCGGCACGGCCATCGTGGCCGGGCACGATATCATTCGCGACCCCAACGCCGTGCGCGCCGGCATTGGCGTCATTCCGCAGAACATGACCAGCGACCCCGAGCTCACCTGCGCCGAGAACATCGGCATCCACGCCCGCCTCTACGGCATCACCGGGGCGCGCCGGCGCGAGCGCACCGCCGAGTTGCTCGAAGCCGTCGGCCTCGCCGACCGCGCCGGCGCCCTCGCCTCCACCCTGTCGGGCGGCATGCGGCGGCGCCTGGAGATCGCCCGCGGCCTGGTGCACGATCCGCAAATCCTGTTCCTGGACGAACCCACCACCGGCCTCGACCCCGCCTCCCGCATTTCCGTCTGGGACATGATCACCCATCTGCGCGCCCAGCAGGGCCGCACCCTCTTTCTCACCACCCACTACATGGACGAGGCCGACCGCCTCTGCGACCGCGTCGCCATCGTCGACAAAGGCCGCATCGTAGCCCTGGATTCGCCCGTGGCGTTGAAATCCTCCGTGCCCGGCGCCAGCCGCATCGAGTTGCAGTTCGAGCCCGATCTGCCTCACGGCGCCGCCGACCTCGAAGCGTTGCCCGCCGTCAAGAGCGTGCTCGCCCTGGGCTCGGCCACCTATCGCATCTCCAGCGACCGCGGCCCCGCTTCGGCCCAGGAGTTGATCGAGCTGGCGCGCGCGCTCAAGCTCGAGCTGAAAGGCTTGTCCGTGCAATCTACCAGTCTGGACGATGTTTTCCTGCATTACACCGGCCACGGGCTGGCGGAGTCGGCCGAAGCCCCCGATCCCGCCGGCCGTGGCAAGAAAGGAGGCCCCCAATGATGCGAGCTTTTGCCCTGGTCGAGCGCGATATGCGCAAGTTCCGCCGCAGCCCGGCGTTGCTCTTCGCCTCGCTGGTGATGCCGCTGCTGCAGTTGATCATCCTCGGCAACGCCTTCGGCGGCAATATCAAAAACGTCATCCTGGGCGTGGTCAACCTCGATCGCGGACCGCAATCGGTCGATGTGCTGGAGCGTGTCCGCGCCGTGGGCGCCAACGCGCGCACCTTCCTGCCTACCGATTACGACGACCAGGGCGCCGCCATCGCCGACCTCCGCAAAGGCGTGCTGGGCGGGGTCCTCATCATTCCACAACACTATTCCCGCGACCTGCTGGAACGGCACCAGCCGCACCTGGCGCTCATTACCGACAACACCGATCGCTCCGTGGCCGGCGCGGTCGGCGCCCAGATGGCCGATCTGGTGGCCTCCATCAACGCGCCCCAGGTCCAGCCCCGCCAACCGCCCCAGGCCTCACTTGACGTCGTCGAAGTCTATCCCTACATCGACTACATGAAGTACTTGCTGCCCGGTTCGGTGTCGCTGGCCATCTTCATGACCGCCATGATCGGCGGCGGCCTGCTCTTCATCGACGATAAGTCGCGCGGCTTGCACGAAGGCTACATGGTCACCCCCATCACCAAATGGGAGCTGATTCTCGGCTTCAACCTGTCCGGCGTCATCAAGGCGATGCTGGCGGGAGAGACCATCCTGGTGCTGGGGGCCATCGTGGCCGGCGTCCCCAACTTCTTCCAACCGGTGCGCCTGCTGGAGCTGACCCTCATGGTCGCGCTCACTTCCATCGCCCTCATCGGCATGATGTTCTTCATCATGGCGCGCATCAGCGACCCCCTGGTGCCGCGCGCCATTTTCGGCGTGCTCAACACCCTGCTGTTTTTTCCCAGCGGCGCCATCTATCCCATCGCCGGCTTCCCCCGTTGGTTGCGCTGGTTGTCGGAGGCCGACCCGTTCACCTACGCCGTCCACGGCTTCCGCACGCTCCTGCTCAAGGACGTCGGCATCACCGCCATCACCACCGATATCTTCGCCCTCGTGTTGACCTCCGCGATCGTGTTGTCGGGCGCAACGCTGCTCTTCCGGCGGACCCTGTAACCATGCCGCGCCCTTCTGCCAACACGACCGCAACCAAGGTAGTGGCCGCCTGGGACCCGGCTGCGCCCGGATTGTGGTTCTACAACTGGAAAATCTGGCTGGAGGCGCGCCGCCGCCTGGATCGCGCCCTGGCGCCCTTGGAACTGCGCGCCAGAGAGTTCTGGCTGCTGGCCATCGCCGGCCGCGGCAACGTCCCGCAGCATGAGATTGCCAGCCAGTACGGCCTCGACCCCAGCTCCCTGGTCGCCGTGATCGACGGCTTGGAGCGCCGCGGATGGCTGCGCCGCCAGCCCAACCCGCGCGACCGCCGCATGCATTGGGTGCAGCGCACCGAGGCCGGCGACCGCCTGTTCGCCCGGGCGCTGCCACGCGCCCAACGCGCCGAGGCGCGCCAGTTGGCCGTGCTTTCCGCGGCCCAACAACGCCACTTGGTCGCCGCCATGCGCAAATTGGCGATGATTTCGAAATCACCGGAGATGCCATGAAACTATTCGGCAGCGTTGTGCTTTTCACCGTCCTGGCGGGCGCCGGCAGCGCCTTCGCACAGTCATCCTCCGGCGGCGCTACGCCTGCCGTCGTTCTTCCCGCGTCGGGCCGCAACAACCAGGGCGGCTCGGTCGGCGCCGCCGCTCAGCCCGTGCCCGGCACCACCACCAGCGTCAACACCCTCAACCCCAGCGTGCAGATTTCCGGACCTTACAGCGGCAGCACGCGCAGCACCGCGGCCATGCCCTTTTCCGGCAAGCTGTCGCTGCAAGAGGCGCTCCAGCGCGGCCTGGCCTACAACCTCGGCGCCGTCGGCCTGGCGCAATCCGTACGTCAAACCGCCGCCCAGGTGACCATCGCCCGTAGCGCCCTGCTGCCCAACCTCAACGGCAATCTCACCGAAACCGTGGAGCAAAGCGATCTCGCCGCCATGGGACAGCGCATCAGCGTGCCCGGCTTCCGCATCCCCAACGTCGTCGGCCCGTTCAACTATTTCGCCCTCCAGGCCACTCTCAGCCAGACCGTGGCCAACCTGACCGCGCTCAATAACTACCGCTCCGCCCAGGCCACCGCCCGCGCCGGCCAATTCAGCCTGCGCAATGCCCGCGACCTCATCACCCTGGCCGTGGGCGGCGCTTATTTGCAGGTGCTCGCCGCCCAGGCCCGCGTGGACGCCGCCCAAGCCCAGCTCGACACCGCCAATGCCGTCTTCCATCAATCCAGCGAACAACACCGGCAGGGCGTGCTGGCGCAGCTCAACGTCGACCAAAGCCAGGTTCGCACGCTCACCCAACAACAGCAGATCATTACTCTGCGCAACGATCTCGCCAAACAGAAAATCAACCTGGCGCGCCTCACCGGCCTCCCTCCCAACGCCGGCTATCAGCTCACCGATACCTTCCCCTTCAGCCCGGCGCCGGTCCCGAGTGTGGATGCCGCCGTGGCCCAGGCCGCGCAACAGCGCGCCGACCTCAAAGCCGCCCAATCCCAGGTGGAGGCAGCCGCCAAGGGCCTCTCGGCCGCCCGCGCCGAGCGCCTCCCGTCGGTCGCCGTCAGTGGCGACTACCAGGTGATCGGCACCAACCCGGCCCAATCGCATGGCGCCTTCACCGTGGTCGGCACCCTCAGCATTCCGCTGTGGCAAGGGGGCCGCGCTGCCGGCGACATCGCCCAGGCCCAAGCCGTGCTGGCGCAGCGCCAGGCCGAGTTGGACGATACCCGCGGTCAGGTCGAAGCCGAAGTCCGCCAGGCCTACCTCGATCTCGAAGCCGCCGCCGGACAGGTCGAAGTCGCCCGCCAGAATCTGCAGGTTGCCCGCGAAACCCTGGACATGACCCGCGCCCGCATGGAAGCCGGCGTCATCAATACCGTCGAGGTCGTGCAAGCCCAACAAACCGTCGCCAGTGCGCAATTGGACATGATCGACAGCGTTTTCGCCCACAATCTGGCCAAATTGAGCCTCGCCCGCGCCCTCGGCCAGGCCACCGAACAACTCCCCGGCCTGCTCAAACCTCAACCCGCTCCCGTGCCATGACCAGGCCCCGCCCGCGCTATCCGGAGTTGGGTGTGCGACACGGCAGGATCAAGAAGCGACTCAATGGACGCTAACGTGACTTTCTGCCCGCTAACGTCGGCACACCGCACTTCGGACTACATTTGTGGTCGCCAACGTTCGGCCTTTGTCATGCTGTAATCGCGTTTCGCGGCGTCGAACCGCCAATGAATCCTGGTGCCACCCATGACGCTGAGCACGGCTCTCCCTTTGCTCACGCTGACTCGGTAATCCGCACAATCGACGATTAGCGTGTCGTCCCGATTTATCATTGGCTTGACTTCGATAGCTGGAAAGGGCTTTCCGGCTTGCCGAAAGTTCTTCAAAAGCGATGGCGTGTCTAGATATTCAAGACGAAGCGTCCCCACCTCCGAAGGGATCGGGTAGAAAAAGGTCGGATCGCCGACGATGAGGTTCTTGACCACGAACACTGCGTTCAGGTCGCCAACCACCTCTTGCTTGGCCTGAACACAAGCGTCAAGCGATCGAATATAGAGATTGGTCTCCGCGTCTGCCGTCGCGGCCGAAGCGTTAAAGCATGCTATGGCCACTGCCATCGTGTATGAGCGCATTTCAACCTCAGTCTAATTCTATTCGCGAGCGGCACTCCTGGTTAGGGGTCGTGAGACGGCGAATCGCGGACTTCATTGATTTTTGCGGCGTCCGGCCCGAGCCACTTTCCGCAACCTTTAACGCCGTGACGCAATTTGATGGGGAATGCGAGAGGATTTAACATAATGCTGTGCAATTCATGCGCGACACCCTCATCGCCGTGTGGTTCATTCATTCGTGCGCCTGGAGTACTGACAGGTTAACGGTGGAACTACTGGAAGCGGCCGAGGCTGGTGACAACGCCAGGGTTCAGAATCTGCTTGATGTCGGGGCAAAGGTCAATGCAAAGGGAAAGGGCGGAATGACGCCGCTTTTAGTCGCCGTGACAAACAACCATGCAGACACGGTCAAGCTGTTGCTTGACACTGGAGTTTCTACATTTTCCGCCCGGTTTGTTTTGATTCGATTTGCGCTCGGCGGTGATCTGACGGCCTAAATTGAGTCTGTCTATTGTTGATTTGTGTTGACAGACCGACCTAAGTATG
>JBEKDV010000192.1:0-14345 GCA_050014175.1 Candidatus Solibacter sp.
TTCCCTTAGCCGCGCGCGCGTAGTATTTTCCACGAACGCCGCCCTTCAATCGTGAAAGGTCATACTCGGGCCTCAAGTCGTCACTGAGTTTGGCTGCCGGTTCCTTTTTCATAATGATCGCACTCGGTGCGTGTCGCGCGATGCGCGCTCATTCAACCTCCGGCCAGGGTGCGAGGCTCCAGCAGCGTTACGCGTTGGCGGGCTTTGCGGCACATGGAGTCGAGACCCCGATCGAACGTCACCAGCGTCGAGTCAGTGACCTGGCTGACCGCAAGCAGGTAGCAATCGCCAAGCGCTTTCGGCGACGCGAGGCGAGATACCGAACGGGTTGCCGCGCGGAAGGCCACGTCAAGCTCAAACGGCTCCTGGCGGATTCCGACTCGCGAATCCGCCAGCCACCGGTCGTACACCTTCCAGGCTTCGCCGATGGTCCGCACATCCTTGCCCATCACCGCGGATGTTGCCAGCAGTCGCAACAACCCGAGTTGCGTGAACCGGCAAAAGAAGAAACGGTTGTCCTCTTGCCCGGAAAACCAGGTCCACGCGGCATCGGAGTGCGTGTGGTTGGCCCAGCTCAAGGCGAGCCACACGTTCAGGTCAGGCAAATAAGACGTCGTACGGATTCTCCCTGTCGGGACTGCCGGCGGCGGGCTTACCTTTCTTCCCCACCAGTGGCCCCTTCACATACCGCGATGGCAGCGGCCGGAATTGGGTCTCGATGGCGCCGGTAATCAGCGAACGAATCGAGGTGCGCTCTGCCGCCGCACGCCGGCGGAGCGCGGCATGAAGATCGTCTGGAATATCGATCGTGGTTCGGACGCTCATGCCATAATTATGTCACTTCCCGGTCCCCGGCGCTCGGCATCCCCATAACCACCAGCGGGAGTTTACTCGGAGGCAGGTAGAGACACGGGCAAGTAGTTATGTTTCGTGAGGTTTAGAGGGACAGCGGTGTATTACCTACGTCGGCGCTTATTTCGGACTCCCGAGTCCTGTTCAGTATACACCCAGCCGTTGAACCGGAAGACGAAAAAAGGGGGCGCGAAAAAAGGGCCCCGGAAGACTACCCGGAGCCCACCAGAGAGGAGGACGCAAACCACGAATTCAACGGCTGACGGAAGGCTGTGAATTGCCCTGACCGGGAAGTTCTCCCACGGCGGCCAATCCACCGACGGTGGCAGCCGTCGCCACGCCGCCGATCACCGCTACCGTGCCCATCCCGATGCCCGCGGCCGCGCCGGCAGCACCCGCGGCGCCGGCAGCACCCGCGCCAGCACCCGCGCCGGCGGCCGCCGCGCCCGCCCCGGCCACAGCCGTGGCCGCACCCAGTTTCTTGGCGATGGCCATACACCCACCTTTGCCGACCAGCTTGATTCCCGCGACTTTGACCAGTTGGGCGGCTTCCGGCATGCCGGGCGAGGCCGTTTCGGCCTTACCGGTGATTTCCACCCGGTTGCCCAGTTGCTTGTCGAGATCGCTACCCTGCAACTCCAGCACAATGTTAGCGGTCCGCTCGGCCAGCAGAAACTTCCCGCCCTTCTCCAGCAGGCAGCCCGACGCGCGCGTCGGCGCCGTGGCGCCGGCGGTTTGCGGCTCGAAGGCGAGACTGTAGCCCGTTTCCATCCTGGCCACCAGCACACCTGCCGCATTGGTGACGCGCAGCGCGCCGCGCACTGCCGACACCTGCACGTTGCTCCCGTTCGCCACTTTCACCCGCGCCAGCGAACCGGGCGCCGCGGTGATGTGCAGAGAGCTTGCCTCCACTTCGAAGCCCGCCGCCGACTCCATTTCGCCCAAACCCTGTTCCAGAACCAGACGCTGCTGGTAGACCTTGGCCCGCGACTCGCCCGCCAGGCGCATCTGTACGCCGCCCGTCAGTTGCAGTTGCGATGACGCCTTCGCGGTCTCGATCACGCTCCCGTCAAAAAGCGTGCCATTGCCGTACACGGTGGAGTGGTCCACCTGGAAACTGCCGCTGGCCACCGCCATGCCAATGGCACTGCCGGCCGCCGAAAGCAGCGCCGCGGCGCCAATCGCCACGAGAACCGCCGTCATGTGTATGAGTCTTCGCAATGTCGTAACCTCCAAATGCTCTATCGGCGGGTGCGCCCGGAACCTTTAGCCCCGGAGCGCGGTTTTCCATCTGCATGCTGGCGGCGACCTATTCTTCCGGCGCCCGGCTGCCGATAGTCCGGGCACGGGAAGATGTTGGCCGGCAACCCATCCGCGAAATTCGTAGTCCGGGCGCTAGTGCGCGGCGCCGCCTGGCTGGCGCTCGCCCTATCCTCTTATTGGGCGCTCCGCCTGGCGTGGGCGGACCAACTCTCCCGCGGCGCCCCACTGGCCGGCCGCGAGCGCGCCCTCCAACTGGCGCCGGCCGCCGTGTTTGCCGTCCGGCTGGCCGAGCGGCGCGAGGAGCTGGGCGGCGATTCCCTGCCCGATTGGCGGCGCGCCAGTGCGCTCGACCCGGAAAACCCCGAGCCGTTGATGCGGCTCGGATTGCGCGCCGAGCTGGCCGGCGATTATGCCCTGGCGGAGAAGAGTCTGCTGGCCGCCGCCGCGCGCAGCCGGCTCTATCAGCCGAAGTATCTGCTGGCGCAGTACTACTTCCGGCGCCAGAATGCCGGCCTTTTCTGGCCTTGGGCGCGCGCCGCCCTGGAAACCGCTTACGGCGATGCCGCGCCGGTCTTCGAGCTTTGCTGGCGGATGCGGCCGGACGCCGCCTGGCTGAGCGCCAACGCCATCCCGCCGCGGCACGAAATCGCCCGCCAGTATCTCGCCTACCTGATGAACCGGGAGCGTTGGGAGGCGGCCGCCGCCGCGGCCCGCCAGATGCTCCCCGCCGCGCAGGATGCCGACCGGGCCGGGCTGCTCGCCTATTGCGAGGCGCGCCTCTCCCGCGCCGACGCGCGCGAGGCAGCGGAAATCTGGAATGCCCTCTGCCGGCGCCGCCTGCTGCCCGACGAAGCGCTGGACCCCGGCAGCGGCCACCTGGTCACCAACGGCGATTTCCGCCACGCCCCATCGGGACGCGGTTTCGACTGGCACCTGGTGGCGCAGAGCGGGGTGAGCGCGGCTGCCGCCGGCGGCAGATTGCGGGTCGTTTTTACGGGACGCCAGCCGGAGCGCTGCGCGCTCGCCTGGCAGTACGTTCTCACCGTGCCGGGAACGCGCTACCGGCTCGGCTGCGAGGCGCGCGCCGCCGGGGGCGAGCCGGCCGCCGGTATCGTCTGGGAGGTGCCGCAGGCCTCCCGGCAAGCGGAGCCGGCGCGCTCCGCGGGTTTGGTGGAGTTCGTGGCGGCGCAAGGTCCGGCGCGCATCGCTCTAACCTACCAGAGGCCGCCGGGAAAGACGCGGCTGGAAGGTACCGTCTCGGTCGCCAACGTGCGCCTGAAGCGGGCGCCGTGACCGCCGCCGCGCTCCTCGCCGCACTGCTCTTCTACGCCACGCTGACCCTGTGGGTACCCGGGCGCTGGGCGTGGAGTTTGTTCCAGTTGGGAGTCTTTCTGCTGGCCGGGTGGCGGGTCGGGGGCGCGCGCGCCTTCCGCGTGACGCCCGCCGCGGCGGCTCTGGCCGTGGCCGCCGCCTGGGGGGTACTGCAGGCAGCGGCGGGCGGCAGCGTGGATCGCGGGGAAACCTGGATGGCGGCGCTCGACTGGGCGGCCTTCCTGGTGGTATTCCTGCTCGCCACGGACGTCTTGAGCGGGGAGCGCGAGCGGCGCTGGTTCCTCAGCGCGCTGTCGCTCGGCGGCATGGCCGTGGCCGCCGCCGCCGTGCTGCAAGACTACTCCTCGGCGGGCAAGATCTTCTGGCTCTTTCCCAGCGGGTACGCCGATACCGTACTCGGACCGTTCGTCAACCGCAATCAATACGCGGCGTGGGTCGAGCTTTTGCTGCCGGCGGCGCTCTACCTGGCGGCGACGGCGCGGCGGGGCGCCCTCTACGGCGCGGCGGCGGCCATCCTGCTGGGTTCGGCGATCGCCGGAGCGTCGCGCGCCGGGTCGGCGCTGGCGGTCGCCGAGGTCTTGGCGGTTGGGTTCGCTCTGACCGCCCGGCACGCAGTCTCGCGGCGCGCCGTCGCCCTGTGGGCGGTCCGGTTTGGCTGCTTTGCGGCCATCGCCATCGCCGTGGTGGGGTGGCAGGGCCTGCGCGACCGCCGCTGGACCCCGGGCGCCGAGGCGGTGCGCGTCGATGCGGTGCGCGCCTCGCTCGCCATGGTCCGCGACCGCCCGTGGCTGGGCAGCGGCCTCGGCACCTGGCAGCGCATGTACCCGCGCTACGCGGGGTTGGACACGGGCGAAGCGGTCAACCAGGCGCATAACGATTGGGCGCAATGGGCGGCCGAAGGCGGCTTGCCGTTCCTTATGGCGATGATTCTCTTCGCCGGGCTCTTATGCAAACCGGCATTCCGGTCGATATATGGGCTGGGTGTGATCGCAGTCCTGCTGCACGCGCTCGTGGACTACCCGATGCAGCAGCGGCCCGCGCTGGCGGCGTGGTGGTTCGCTATGGCCGGCGCGGTCTGTGCTCGTGGAGCGGCAGCCGGCGGGGCGTATGATGACGTACTACGAAGAACTGGGCGTACCCGGCGGGGCGTCGCGCGAGGAGATCCGGCAGGCCTATAAACGGCTGGTCCGGCTGCTCCATCCCGACCGCTGCGGCGACCCGGCGACGCGCCTGCTGGCCGAGTTGCAGATGCGGCGCCTCAATGGAGTCCTGGAAGTGCTGAGCGACCCGGGCGAGCGCGCCCGCTACGACCGCTGGCTGGTGGAGCGCGACTCGCCATGGCGCCGCCATCGGCTCCCGGCAGGCCCGGGGCCTGCCCAACGGCTACGGGCACTCTGGCAAAACTGGCGGAACGTCGGGTGGCGGCGCCCTCCGGCAGCCGGCGACGCCAGGTGCCAGCGGCCGCCAGACGGGCGCGCCCGGTGGCGCGGCACGCCATGGCGGCGGCTCGCCATGTGGCGGCTGGCCGCCGCAGTGCCGGGCCTGCTGGTGTTGCTTCTCTTCTGCACCCTGATGCCATCCCGCCCGCCAGCGCGGAGACCGGCTGCCCAGGCAGCGCCCCAGATCCTCCCCCGGGAATACCCTGCCGCGCCGCCCGTGGCGCGGCGGATGAAACCTGCGCGAGCCTCCCCGGCGGCCGCCAGGGAGAAGCAGGGTCCGCCCAGGAAAGCGCCCGCCGCGCACAGCCCCCCGGCCCAGCATCGGCCGGCGGAGACCAACCCGCTGGAAAATCCGAACCCGGCGGCTACCCAACCACCGCTAGCCGGCGCTGCCGGCCCGCCGCCGCCCGAAGCGCCCGAAGCACCAGCCGCGCTCGCCGGCGATTGGTTCTTCGTGCCGGCTTCCGAGACCGGAAATAGTGGCTATTCGCCGGAATTCATCGAGCTGCGGCTGAGCGAGGACCAGGGAGTGATTCGCGGCCGCTACCGCGCCCGGTATCGCGTCACCGATCGCGCCATTTCGCCCAACGTGGCCTTCCAGTTCGAAGGGCATACGGCGGCCGAAGGTGGCGTTCTCCCCTGGCGGGGCGCGGGAGGGGCGCAAGGCGAGATCCGGCTGCGCCTCCTGGCCAACGGCAATCTCGAAGTGGAGTGGGCGGCGGCCCACCTGGGCGAGGACCTGGAGCTGATCTCCGGCTCCGCGACCTTGGTCCGCAAGCTGGAATGAAGGGTCCGCAAGCTGCAGTGAACCGCCCTTACCAGAACGCGTACCACGGTTTCCGCCGGATGGGAAGCGGAACCGTCGTCAGCGGCACCCCGGCCAGCACCGAGCGCGGATTCTCCACGAACATCCGCAACCCCGCTTCCGGGCCAAAACGCTCGTCCACGTACCGCCGTGCTTCATCCAGAGCGGTGGTGCGCCACTGGGTGTCGTGGGCATCGCTGGCCAGGAAATGCACCAGCCCGCGCCCCATCAACTCGTGCGCGCACTCCTTGGCGGTCTTGCCGAAACGGCCTAACAGGGATTGCGCCGTCACCTGCAAATGGACGCCCTGCGCCACCCACGCTTCCAACTCCGGCTGGCGGCGCTGCAATAACTGATTGCGCTCCGGATGGGTCACGATGGGACGCAGACCCACGTGTATCATTTGGGCGAAGAGCTGGTCGCTGGTTTTGGGAACCAGGAAATCGGAGAATTCCACCAGCAGATACCCGCGATGGTCGATGGAATACTTCCCCGGCGCACGCAGCGCGTCGTCGATATTCTCCAGGGTGAGGTGGAAATCGCAGCCGTAGTGAATCCGCGGAGTATCGCCCACCGCCGCCTGCAGTTCGCCGATCATCCGCTCCACCACGAGCGGATCGAAGGCGTAATCCTGGTTGGCATGCGGGCTGGCCACAATGTCGGTGGTACCGGCGGCCGCCGCCTGACGCAGCATTTCGACGGACTCCTCCAGACTCTTCGATCCGTCGTCCAAACCGGGCAGGATGTGGCTGTGGATATCGATCATGGGCGTAGGCCGGCGCGGCTACAGCTTCATACGCTCCAGTTTACGATACAGGGTCTTGCGTTCGATGCCCAAAATCTGCGCGGCCTTGCTCTTGTTGCCGCCGGTGGCCGCCAGCACCTCGCGGATCTTGTCCTCCTGCACATCGGCCAGGGTATCCACCGGTTTCTCGCGCGATTCCATGGAGGTGAGCGCTTCGAAGACGGTTTCCCGGTCGATGCGGCCGGCCAGGATGGTGAGGCGCTCGATGACGTGCTGCAACTGGCGGACGTTGCCCGGCCAGGTGTAATCCTGCAGCGCGTGCACGCCCGCTTCCATCAGCCTGACCTCGCGGCTGTATAGCCCGTTGTACTTGTTGACGTAGAACCGCGCCAATAGCGGGATATCGTCGCGCCGTTCGCGCAAGGGCGGCATGACGATGCGCACGGTGTTCAAGCGATACCAGAGGTCTTCGCGGAACTTGCCATCGTCCACCAGGCGCTGCAAGTCTTGATTGGTGGCACAGAGCACGCGCACATCCACTTCCTTGGCCCGGGAAGCGCCCAGGGGCCGGATTTCGCGTTCCTGCAGGAAGCGCAGCAGGTTGGCTTGAAAGCTCTTTTCGATATCGCCGATTTCGTCCAGGAAAACCGTGCCGCGGTTGGCGGCTTCGAAGACGCCGACACGGTCGCGGTCGGCCCCGGTAAAAGCGCCGCGCATGGCGCCGAAAAGCTCGCTTTCCAGCAGCGAAGGCGCGATGGAGGCGCAATCCACCGGCACGAAGGGCTGCTTGGCGCGCAGGCTGAAGCGATGGATCATGCGCGCCACCAGTTCCTTGCCGGTGCCGGTTTCGCCTTCGATCACCACGGTGGCGTCGGTGGGGGCGACGCGCACCACCTTCTTGTAAATGTCCACCATGGAGGGGGAGCTGCCGATCATCACGCTCTCCGGCAGTTCCTCTTCCTCGGCTTCGGCTTCGGTATCGTTGCGCGCGGCCTCGGCACGCGTCAGGGCGTCGAAAAGGGTGTCGAGCTCGAACGGCTTGGCGATATACTCGAAGGCCCCGCCCTTGGTGGCGGCCATCACGGTCTCCACCGTGCCGCGCCCGGTCATCAGGATAACGGCGCAGCGCGGATCCTTGCGCCGGGCGGCATCCAGCACATCCAGGCCGGTGCGTTCGTCGATATAGATATCGGTGAGGACGATCGGGTAGGCATTCTCGTTCAGCCGCTCGATAGCCTCGCCCGTGGTGGAAGCGGCATCCACCGCGTAGCCCTGGGCCTCCAGCGCCGTGAGAATGGTGAACTGCAGGTTCGGATCGTCTTCGACTAATAGTAATTTCAGCATCAATTTCGTTCCGCCGCGGTGGGCACCCCGGCCGCCGCACGGGCCGCCATAACCACCGTGAAGCAACTGCCGGCGCCCGGCTTAGAGGTCACTTCAATGCGCCCGCCGTGTTGTTCCACGATCTGTTGGACGATGGACAACCCGATTCCGGTGCCGGCTTCTCCCGATTCTTCCGCTTTTTTCGTGCGGTAGAATTTCTGGAAAATCTGCTTCACTTCCTTCTGGTCCATACCGATCCCCTGATCTTTGACGGCGATATGAATCCAGGAGTCGGCCTTCCAGGCGGAGGCCGTAACCTCGGTACGCTGGGGCGAATACTTCACCGCGTTGGTAAGTAAATTGTAGCAAGCGTACTCCACCAATTCACGATCGCCGGTAAGATGCAGATCCTCGGGCACCGGTTGCAGCGTAATTTCGATGTGCTTGCGCTCCCCCAGCGGGCGCACGCGATCCACACAGACCTCCAGGATCTGCTTCACGGAAATGGCCTCCTGCTTGAGTTCCATCTGCCCGGCGGAAAGCCGCTCCACGTTGAGAAAAATCTCCACCATGCGCGCCAGGCGCTTGGATTCGGAGTTGATCAATAAAGCGATCTGCTTGCGCTTCTCCTCCGTCAGCGGGTAGCGCGAAATCAATTCGCTCGATCCCTGGATGGCGGAGAGCGGCGTGCGCATCTCATGAGTGACAAAGTGCATGGCCTGCTGGTAACGCTCGCGCGACGATTGCTCGATGCGCAGGTTGCGGCGCACCACCAGGTGATAGTAGGATGCCGCCGTGAGCGTGCCCAGCCATGCCACCAGGAAGGACGTCGCAAAGGGAAAGACGCGCTGGTGGAGGAAAAAGACGTAGGGAATCAGGGTCGCGCCCACCAGCAGCAAGCCGCCCGCGCCGTAAGCCCACCATCCGGGCAGATAGCGGAAGGCCAGGCCGATCGCCACCAGCAGGCCGAGAGCCACCAGGTTCTCCCACAGCGTGCCCACGTCGGTGAGAAACATGCCCTGCGCCATGGTTTCGAAGGCAGCCGCATTGATTTCCGTTCCCGGGGTCATGCCGAAGGGAGTGAACAGGCGGTCGTCGATCGCCGAATTGGCGGTGACGCCCACGAAGACCACTTTGCCGGCGAATTGGGCGGCCAGCGAGGGATCGTCCAGCAGGCGTTTCATGGAGACGCGGGGCACGGCAAGGTCCGGCGGAAAAAAGCGCACGCGCATTAGCCGGCGGTGTTCCCTGCGGTCCTCCAGCACCGGGATGGTGACCTCGCCCACCTGAATTTCGGTGCTCACTAGCCAGCCCCGAAAGCGCGTGAAGGTGAGCGATTCCCTGGGCGTGGATACGCCGCGGCTGAGCAGGAACGCTTCCAGCGCCAGCGCCCTCCGCCGCACCCTGGCGTTGTGCTGGTCGATCAGGATGGAGCGCGTCACGCCATCCTTGTCCATCACCGTGGAGACGTGTCCCAGGCTGGCCCCCGAGGCAAACTCGGGGCGCGGATCTTCCCACGTCTGGCCGCCGTCGATCAGTTCGGTGGAGAGCACCAAGTTGGGCGTGGCGTGAAAGGCCTCGGCCAGAGAAGCATCCTCGGCGGGGTCGCCGCGATCGGCCAGGATCACGTCCACCGCCACCGCTTTCGGTTTGGCGGGCGCCAGCAGGCTCAGCGCGTAGGCGATGGGGCGCCGGATGCCGCGAATCCCGCCGCACTCCATCAGCGTCAACTCGTCGATGGCCAGCACCACCGATTCCGTCTGCGCCGGTTTCGCCGGCCGGTAGGCGCGGAACATGCTGTCGTAAGCGTAGTCGTTGATCTGCGGGCCGAAGATGTAGCTGACGAAGAGGGCAAGCCCGAACGAGGCCGCAAGCAGCCCCACGTAGGACGCCGTACTGTTCCAGGCCAGGCGAAAAGGTAAGCGCACTTCTCCCTCAGTATAGCGGGAGGGATTGGTGGGGCAGGCGGGGCACCCTGTGGGTCCGCCTGCCAAGAGCTTGGGTCGCCAAAGGGCCTGCCCCACCGATTACTACTGGTACGTGGGCGTGCTGGCTACCCCGACGAAGCTGCCGAAAGTCCCGGAGATAGTCGATCCGTCCGCCTTCAGGGTGGCCGGGAACGTGGCGGAGGTGTTGAAAGAGGCCACTTCGAGGATACCCGTGTTGCTGCCGGTGGTGGCCGGCAACTGGGTAAGGATCGAAGCGGGCACGGTGAACGTCCCCGCTCCGGCCGTAGTGACACAGAGGAATTCGGTTGTGGTGGTGACCTCGCTGCTCCCGGTGCCGGTGGAAGTTGTGACGCCTCCGATGATCTCCACCATATTCGAAGCAATGCCGCCGGTCCAGTTGATAGTCAGGGGCGAACTGCGGACGACGTTAGTGGGCAAGGGGGCGGACAGGGTGAGTGGAGCGCCGAGGGTAAGCGACGTGCTGAACGATCCGACGTCGTTGCCGCCGGCGCCGGTCAAGGTGTAGCTTCCAGCCGGAAGCGTGAAGTTCGTCTGGCCTGGAATGGTCCCTAAGCCTTCGATATTCGAGAGGGAGTAGCTGTTGAGCGTTTTAGTGAGGGCCTGATTGGTCAGGCTGGAACCGGCCGGGCCGGTGATGGTAACTACGCCGGCGTCGAGTTCGGTCGAGGTGCCGGTGGAGGTGCTCGTGCCGGTTACGGTCGCTGTAATCACCTGGCAGCTTCCCTGCTGGATGAGATTCACATTCCCTTGAACGGCGGACGACAATTGGAATCCGGTGAGCTGGCTGAAACCTCCGCCAATGAGATCAACCTTTTCTGTGCCGACCTGTGTCACCGACTCCGTGAACTGCGTGATCGAGAAACCGCCGGTGGTGATGGTTCCGCCCGCATCGAGTTTCTGCAATTGCGCAAGGGTATAACCGGGGAAAACGCAGGCGCTGGAACCGGCATCGGGCGCAATGGAGATAGACGTAGGCGCGCTGAGTTTGCCGTTTACCGAAATCTGCAGCGTCACCGCGCAGCCCGTCGGAATGTTCGAGGGCAAGGTGAAGTTAATCTGATCCTCCCCGGGATAACCCGCGCGGCCGGCGTAGAGCACGGGGATGGAAACGCCCCCGACGACGGCCTGTATGGTCGACGTCTTGCTGAAGTCAAAGACCGGCGAGGTCGTATTGTCACCGGCGGCGTAGCCTCCGAGGCCGGTACCCCAGGCGATCAGGGTTTGTCCGGGCTTGGCGGGTGAAATCGTTACGCCGCTGACCGAGCCGGTGGTCAGCCGATTCAAATCGACCTGCGACGCCGAGATGTAGTTCTGGACTACAGCCAACCCGCTGCCGGTATTATCCTGCGTGAACAGGGCAACCTTGTTGGCCACCACCTGGGCGGCAAACGGTGCGCTGACGGCGGTGCCGTTGGTGACCGTCACGTTGTAGTTGCCCGCGGCTACGGTGGAAGGCAGGATCCCGGCAATCTGGTTCACGCCGCTTTGGTTGTAGAGGTAGACCAGATACACGTCGGTGCCGGTGCCGCCCGCGACCGGCGTGAAGGTGACCTTGACGCCGCTCGAAAGGGTGGGACGCGGCGGCGCGAACGGAGTGTACCCCGAGGCGGAGAGGTTGGTGCCCTTGACGATGAAGATGCTGCCCTGGGCGATGCTCGGCGTGTTGCTGGCCGCATCCTGCACGGCGGTGATGCTGGGCGTGGGCGTGCCGCCGGTGACGATCGTGCCGGCGCCGCTAAAGCTCAGGGTGATACTGGTCCCCGTGAACGATCCCGTGCCCGCAAGGGACGGGAAGGATCCCCCGCTCACCCCCGGATACGTACCGCCCGTAATGGTTGCCGAACCGGTGCCGGAGCCGGTCAGCAACGCTTCAGGGATCTTCAGCGTTCCGGTGATCGTGCCGGCGCCGCCGCTGAGCGTGATGGTAAAAGGAGCGCTGAAGTTCCCGCTCGCGTCCGGCGTAAGAGAAAGCGTCGCGCTGAACGTCCCACTGCCGATGTTCGTCAAAGTTGCTGTTCCGGAGGCTGCAATACTCGTGCCAGCAAGGCTACCTGTCGCGTTCACGGTCAACGTGGTGCTAATCGTCGCGGCCGAAGCCGCCGCGCACACCACTAGCGCCAAAGCTAAAACCGAAAATATCCGTTTCATAGGTCTGTTAGAGTCCTCCACTCTTGTAACGCGGCAAAACGGGGGAACTTCGCTCATGCAGCATCACGCCGGGTTCCCCTCCGGCGGGCTGACTTTAAGAGTTTACATCCGGCACGAGCCTTAGTCTACTCCCATTTACCCGCTATCTTTGGCTCAATCCGCCATCGATGGCCAAGATTTGACCTGTAACAAAATTCGACGCTTTCAGAAAATACACCACCGCTTCGGCAATTTCGGCGGGAGTCCCGCCGCGCCGCGCCGGAGTGCTCTCGATCATAAGCTTGCCGCGCTCGTCAATGTCTTCGAAGGGGATCACCCCGGGGGCCACGGAGTTCACGGTGATTTCCGGGGCGAACGCCTTGGAAAGCGCGCGCGTCAGCATGATGACGCCGGCTTTGGAGGCGCAGTAGTGCGCGTGCTCGGCCCAGGGACGTATCCCGCCCAGCGAGCTGATGTTGACAATGCGGCCACTGCCCTGCCGCTTCATGAGGCGCGCCGCCTGCTGGCAGCAGAAGAAGACCGCCTTCAGGTTGACGGAGTGGATGAAGTCCCAATCGCGCTCGGTGATGTCGAACGGGTCGAAGCGCGTGAACCGGGCGGCGTTATTCACCAGTCCGTCAAGCCGCCCCAGACGCTGCCCCACCTCGCCGAACAGCGCCGCGATCTCGGGCACCAGTTCCAAATTGGCGCGGAAGATCTCGGCCCCGCCGCATTCTTCGGCGGTGCGGCGCGCTTCCGCCTCGGAGTGGTGATAGTGTATGGCGACGCGCGCGCCCTCTCCCGCCAGCCGCAGCGCGATGCCGCGCCCGACGCGTTTCGCGCCGCCGGTCACGAGGATGGTTTTGCCGGTCAGACTAGAGTCGCTCATCTCAGTAGCCTCCAAAGAGCATTTGGCCGCCGATGAACGCCGATGAACGCGGATAAAATCGTCTTTGTGTTATCGGCGTTCATCGGCGTTCATCGGCGGCTAGTTCTTCTCTAAACCGTCGGTTCGCCATGGACTTCGATCTCCTCCGGGTCCACGCCTTCGAGCGCGGGTTCGGGCAGGCGGCCGGTGACGTGGGCCCAGCCCCAGAATATCGCGGTCGTCGAACTCAATGCGCCCGCGATGGCCCCGATGGTGCGCGGGTCCCAATGCTGGCTGGCAATTCCGGCCAGGGTCATCGACACCATCATGACACTCCACTGCATGCTTTCGATGGTGGAAAAAACCCGGCCGCGGAAGCCATCGGCCACGTGACGCAGGAGTTGCGTCATATTGAGCACGCTAGAGACGGCGACGGCGGTGCGCGAGAGGGCGATGAAGAACAGCGCCCAGGCGAAATTTCGCATCTGACTGAAGACGATGTACGAAGCGCCGTGCGAGATGTAGCAGATCACGATGGCGCGCTTGTAATTCCGAAAACTCAGGCGCGGGCCGATCTTGTATGCGACGACGCCGCCGATGAGCAGGCCGATGCCGGCGCAGCCCCAGATCGTGCCGATGCCCGCGGGGCCGCGATGGAAGACCATTTCGCCGAAAATGCTGAACAGAATCTGCGCGGCGCCGCCGCCGGTGGCCCAGCCCACGGCGATCATGCCGATGCCCAGGATCAACGGGTGGGCGCGCATGTAGCGCAGTCCTTCGACGTATTCGTGCCAGGGGCGCACCACCTCGGATTCGGTGACGCTGGCGCGCGGCGGGCGAAAGCCGCGGCCGGGCAGGAACAAACGCGAGATGCAAAGCGCGGAAATCAGAAAAGACAGCGAATTGGCGACGAAGGCCAGGCGGAAACCGAACTGCGTCACGGCGGCGCCCCCCAGAAACGCGCCTAGGGAGAGCGTGGTCCACTGCGTGGTCTGGGTCAGCGAATTGGCGGTGTGCAACTCCTCCTTGGTGGCGATGGAGGGCAGAATGGCCGCGCGCCCGCTGGTGAAAAACGGCGAGGCCAGCATCAGCAGGCCGCTCAACAGGTAGATCAGCCAGGTCTCGGTGCGGTCGACCGTGAGGATGAAACCGAGCGCCACCACGGCGCGCACCAGGTCGCTCACAATCATCATGCGCTTGCGGTCGAAACGGTCGAGCAGGACTCCGGCCAGCGGTCCGGCCAGGATCGCCGGGATGGCGCGCGCCAGCATCACGCCGGTGACCACCATGCCGTTGTGAGTCTGGGCCAGCACCAGGCCGAAAACGGCGATGTTGTTGAAGTGGTCGCCGATCTCGCTCACTACCTGGCCGATCCACGTATTGCGGTAGTTGTGGTTGCGGCGCAGCAGCGCGAGAAACGGCTTCATCGGTAGGACAGGCTTCTGGCCTGTTGGGATGGGCGTTCCGCCCGCGAAACTTCATGAAAAATGGTGGACCAGGCAAGGTGGGGCAGGCGCTTCCTAGGAACTTGCAAAATAAACTGTCCGGAGATCTTGGCAGGCCCCGGACGGGTTCGGGGCGCGGGTTTCCGCCCCGAACCTGTTACTTAATCTACGCAGAT
>JBEKDV010000193.1:0-14258 GCA_050014175.1 Candidatus Solibacter sp.
CCGGCACAACGGCACGCCTTCGGCGTGGATGATGACGCCGTCACCCCCGGCTCAAATGCCGTTCCCGGCCTGGGTCACTCCAATCGAGCGCTACTGGGTCAATTCTCGTGAGCACCGAAGCATTATGGACGCCATAAGCCAGATTCCGGCGAAACTGGCAGTGCTGCTCGCGCCGCCGATCTATGGCGGCGGAAACCCAATGGACGCGACTTGGTTTCCCGAGGTCGCCACTAACGCGCGCGAGTTTGTCCTTTCTGTGCGCGCGAAGATCCAAGGTCCTGAAGATGTGGACGGCCTGCTAGAGGCGTACCTGCTCATGGTGGTCAGCGGCATGGCGGTAGGCCATACCATCCTGCCCCTGAGTCAGGACAAGGCAAGTGGCCAGCGATGGGCGGTTGATGGCGTTTACGACCGCTCTGTTATTGGATCACGGGAGGTACATGCGGCCGGCCTCCTTTTTCGCGGGCTCAGTGGAGAGGTTCGCCACCGGGTAGTGAACGACTTCAAGGGCCGAATCAAACCGAACGAGGTGTTCCAGGAGGTAGTGTTTCACGGGGTACGCGACCCCCTAAATCCCCAAGAGCATTACTGGAGCCATGAATCTATCGGCAAGCTTCCCAGCGTATTTGTGTCACAATTGGCCCAGTTGATTCTTTGGCTCTCCGGCCCGCGCAATCTAACCATACAGCGGGGCGCAACCGGAGGGTACCGTGACATCGATTTCCTACTCCGGGCCGTGGGGCAGCACCCCAGCACCGAACAGGAAACCAAGCTAAAAAGAGACGTTACCCTAAACTGGCTATGGAGCAAGCAGGAGACGTGGAGGAACTTCGCCGGAGATCCAGAAAAGGGAACCTCGCTTTATGGAGTTGTGGGCCGATCAATCGAAAACGATTTTATTGACGCGCTGGCCGAGCAAAAGGAATACCCAATCGCGGAGACTGCTTTAGAGTTTGTACAGCGTGATGAGCTCGCATCTCGCTCCAAGAAGAAACCATCACTCTCTCAGATAGAGGGCGACGAATCTGAGGATAGCTTCAGGTCAAACTGGTACAGCCGAAGTGCATTCTCACCGATTACATCCCGCAGGCTCGAACAAATCGAAAAGCCGGCGCATTCGCCGGGTGAAGTAGTAGAAATCGAAACCTCGCTACTTCCAGATGAAACGAAGAAACCGCCGCGGGGCAGGGAACCGGCAAAGGCGGTTGTGGGATGGCTTGAGGGCGTACGGCTTCGCCATGAGTTCATTGAGCGCGTCCAAGTCAAACACGATATCGAAAATGCGTTCCGATCAGTATATGGAGCCGGCCGATCCCCCGCGGCGGACCAGTCTCATCATGGGCGATTGAACGGAATCGCGTTGCGAGATTTCAGGGTATTTATGGTCCGCGACATCTGCGGGGAGCGTTGGGAAACGGTCGGGGCCGTGCTGAACATATCTGGGCGAGAGGTCGCCGCGGCGAAGAAGAACCTTGGGCGCTCCCGCGGAGAGATCTGCGAGTGGCTTCGGGATCGATATCCCCAAAGGCGGCGCCCCGCGACTCCGTTAGCGCAATGCTCTCAAAAGGACCCGAAACCATGGCGCGCGGAGCGGTGTCGCCCGGATTTCCTCGCGGGACGCCAATTACAGCGCGTCGAAATCTCACACGACTGGAACGGGACCGGCAACCCAGAGCCGTCCTATGCTGGCGGCGCGCGCATCGCAATGTAAGGGCTAGCCACCCTCGGCAAGCCTTATCCCCCGAACAAATCTTTGAGCGGATGTCCCAGAATTGGCCATCTCGCGCCGTTTATATGTTGAGAGGCCAAAAAACAGGAGGCAAATCATGAGCAGCGTATCTATCCATCTCACCATCGAACCCGAGCACGGCCGCCCGGTTAGTCTAGCCAGGATCACTGACGGCGAAATGCTCCGGCAGGTAGCCCGTGCGGCTATCAGGGAAGCACGGTTAGATGCTATACGAGCGAAGGCGGCGGACCCGATGCTTGGCCTTATCCAGGATGACGAGGTGTCTCGCCTTCAGCGGTACTTCGGTGCCCTGATACCAGGCTTCTCGGCGAGCACGTCCGCGCCGATCATTCCAACCGGGCGGATGGTGGCGTGATGCTCGCCAATCAAGCACGCGGCGCCCGGATGAAAGAGCGACCCGGCCGGCTCAATCTCGAAAGCCTGTGGCAGGACATCACCTCGCGTTACGACATGCGCGGAGAGCGGGTACCATGGCGATGGCGGATGATACGCCGCATCGTGGCTAGGGTGTTTATGGTGGGGTCGCGGTGGAGCTGGCTGTGAAGCGCACCTGTTGGTATCCGCCGGTTTCGACGCACAACTACGTCATGGCGACCGATGAGGCGTTGCGTCTGGCGTGCTGTTTTCAGCCGGATGAAGTGTGCTCCTAGTGAATTGAGGGGAAGAGGGGGACCGTGTGCTACGTATCCGTAACTGGTGCGCTAACTTTGAAACACATGAGAGCAGAAAACTTAAGCGGCTCGATTGGGTTAGCGTTCCAAAGGACATCTTAGATTTGCAGTACCGGCTACTGGTGGATCATCCAGACGGCGCGGCACATTTTGCCGCATGGATCGTAATCGTTGAGATAGCCTCCACGTGCAAGGTTAGAGGCACTCTCCAGGAAGGCGGCGTTTCATTATCGACTCGGCACTTAGCCCTGAAGTCTGGGCTACCACTGGCGCTGTTTGAATCGGCGATTCCGCGGCTTATGGATACCGGATGGCTGGAAGAAATTTCCGATACCGGGGAATTCTCTACCACGATGCCGGGAGAAAATCCCGGTGGTACGGCAGATTTCAGGCAGGACGCGGGAAAAAGCTCCGCATACATAGACACTAACAGTAACAAAGACAATAAACACATATGTGCATCTGACGATGCACCAGTGGGTGATGCGCCTCTTTCAGTGACTCTGTTTCCGGTAATTGGGACGGCGCTGGAAAAGCCGGCGAAGTCCGCTGACGGCTTGACGGCCGAGCAGGATGGTTGGTTCTCGCAGTGGTGGGGAGCGTTCTGGACTCACAAGGGGAAGAAAAAGGCTCGACAGCTTTTCGCGCGGAAGGTCAAGACTGTCGGGTTGTTCGAAGATATCATGACGGCCACCACACAACAGGCGCCGGCGGAGTTTGCCAAGGATGCGCAGTACCGATGCCATCCAAGCACTTATCTCTCCCAAGAGCGGTGGGAGGATGAGACCGCAGCGCCAGGCAGGAAAGAACCCGTGAGGCTCTTGGCATGACGTTCAGTCCATCGGAGGTGCGAATCTATTACGCCGCGCGGGTGCCGTCGTTGAAGATCACCAGCCAGCGCGAATGGCGCGGGCCGTGTCCGATACATAGCGGCAAGGACCCTAATTTTGCTGTCAACGCCGAGACGGGCCTAGCGCAGTGTCATAGCCAGTGCGGCGGCCGGGGCTGGGATATCGTGTCGCTCGAAATGGAGATAGCCGGGCTTGATTTCGTGCGCGCGAAAGAACGCGTATTTGATCTAGTGGGCCGCCCGCGGGTGCCTTGGGAAGAGCGCAACACGGAGGCGCTGTACGATTACACGGACGCCACCGGGAAATTGCTCTACCAGGTCGTCAGGAACTTCGGAAAGGAATTCAGGCAGCGACGGCCGGACGGTAACGGCGGTTGGATCTGGAATATTCACGGCGTGGATCTCGTCCCATATCGTCTGCCGAAGTTCGCCGCGGCGGAGTTTATCGCCGTTTGCGAGGGCGAGAAGGACGTTCATACCCTTGAGCGGCTCGGTATGGTAGCCACCTGTAACAACGGCGGCGCCGGCCACTTCAAGGCGGAACTCGCCCCGTACTTCAGAGGGAAGCATGTAGCCATCTTCCCCGACAACGATGAGGCGGGCCGCGCCCACGCGCTGAAGGTTGCCGAAATCCTGATGTGCGTCGCGAAGTCGCTTAAGGTTGTGGAGTTGCCGGATCTGCCGGCGAAGGGTGACGTGAGCGACTGGGTGAACGCCGGCGGTAGCTTAGAAGCCCTTCGCGAACTCTATCGACGGGCGCAACCATGGACGCCGGAATGGCGGTTCGCCGTTGACGTGCCTGTGGAGAGCGAAAAGTATATCCGGACCATGGATCAGGAGGTAGAGGCCGCCGGCGGGCTCACGGCGTTCTGGGACCTGGAGAAGTTCACCGGAATGCCCACGCCGTTTCCGAAAATGACATGGACGCTCTCAGGCGGGATGCGTAAGGGCGAAGTCTACGTCATCGGCGCGAATCAGGGCGCGGGAAAAACCTCGTTGGCCCTGCAATTCGCACTCGCTGCACTCAGGCAGGGGTTCGGGGTTCTGGTGTTTTCGATGGAGATGGGCTGGCGCGCAATCTTTCAGCGGATGGCTGGCATCGAAGCCCGTGTAGACCTCGCCGCATTCCGTGAGGCTCAACGCCAACAGCGGGAGTGCGCTGAGGATCGTTTGCGGCTGAGCCGCGCGACGGGGGAAATCGCCGAACGGAACTTGCGGGTGTCCACGAAGCCGGCGATCACACCGGAGTTTGTCGTTGCCGAGACAAAGCGCCTGGCGAAGCGAAGCGCCATCGATCTGGTAATTGTGGACCACATGCAACTGTGCGGCGCTGACCAGGGCACGCGCGGCGATTACGAGAAATTCACGGCCATCTCGCGGGCTATGAAACAGACTGCGGTCGAGGTGGACATTCCGCTGCTGCTGGTTTCGCAGACGAGCCGGGCGAATTCACGCGAGCGCCGTAGTGAGTTGGACGTGTCGGACCTTCGCGGGTCCGGAGCTATCGAGGAAGACGCCGCCGCGGTGTTCCTGCTGTTCGAGGATCACGAAGACGCGCAAGCCGCGCACTCGACCAATGACGGGAGACGATACACGAAAGGGCCGGTGAAGGCCTGGCTAAAGATCGGCAAGAACCGTTATGGCGAACAGGGCCGTTGTATTGCGCTTTGGCATCACAAAGCCGAGACCAGGTTCGACATGATCGCCGATTCAGGAGAGGGCGATGCGGAATAGCTCGGCGGCGGAGTGCCAGAGCTGGAGGGCGGCCGGGTTGGCCTGGTGGGGCGATAATGAGCTCGCGTGATGCGTTACGGCGCGCGATGGTCGAGCGGGCGCTCCGAACTGCCGACGTGGCAGCGCTCTCGAATAACGAGATAAAACGCCGTTTAAACGTCGATATCGGAACGGTGCGTGCGACGCGCCGCCGGCTGGAATCTTGCGGCGACATCGCGGCAGTGTTACACCGCGTTTCCCGTCATGGACGACTTGTTGACGTGAGCCGAGTATTGAACAGCCGCGGGCAGAAGACAGCGGGGGATCAGCTCTAAGTCCACCGCGCTTTGCGCTAGATACCGTCCATTTCCGCAGGAACACGTTTATTTCGTAGCAAAACTCAACCGGCTGTTATGCCGGGGCAGGCCACGTCCTTGCTTTGGACGCGGCGACAAAAAAAGGAGGCCAAATGGCCAAAAAACAAACACAGGCAGATCTCGACCGTCAGGTACTCGCTCTTGAAGATGAGGCCCGGACATTGCAAGTCGAAAGCGTCGAACTAAAGCGAGCACTCATTGAACTGAAGATGAATCGCCCGAGCGAGATCGAACTCCACATAGATCAAGCGAAATTCTCCCGAGCTTCCCAGGATAAAATTCGGCTCCGCGAAGCGGCATACACAAAACGACTTGCCGAGCTGGAGGCACAGATCAAATTTCGCGAGGGTGGATTAGCGTCCCTCGCCGAACCGCTCGCGGCGGCGCGGGCCGAATCTCTCGCATCGAGGACGGCGGCGCGAGAGTCCTGCGAGAACATTGGGCGGAGCGCAGTCCGTGAAGCGGCTGAAGCTTCTCCGTTCGGGCAACGATACCGCGACGAAGCGGCAAAGTTGATGGGGCTGCAAAAGCGACGAGTAGAGCTTCAGCATGATCTGGATGTCACGCAGGCGACAGCACCGACCCCTGCCGGTACTGCTCAGACCAACATCGACCATTTGTTGAAGACGGGCCAGCTACTTCCGGTCGAAGTACCCGCAAGTACCGAGGCCAAGGTTCGGCGCCTGACGGCAGATATCCATACCGTGGCAGCGGCGATGGAATTCCAGGCGCGGACGGTACTGTCCGCTCAACAAGAGTTTTGCTCCGATGTAGCGAAGCGAATCAAGCCCGCTATCGAAGGGGCCGTGCAGGTCATCGCTCAGGGTTATGCGCAAGCACAGGATGGAGTCCTCACAGCGCGGGCCATTCAATCCACATTCGCTCAGGTAACCGGCGCTCCGGATGCCTTGCCATGTTTCACCTTCCGGCCGATCCAAGTCAACGGCCCGGGAATGTACGACGCCTTTAGATATTGGCTCGATTCCATGAGGCGCGCGGGTTACGCGATCTAACCGGAAATGGGGGCGCCGGCTTCAATCTGGCGTCCCCACACTACGAAAGGGAGAAAGTTCAAATGTTCGGAATTCCGGGAATCTCAATCATTGGAAGTATGCTCGTGCCGCACGGCCCGCTGAGCAACCATGGCTCCGGCGGCTGGAACCCGTCCGACTGGCAGCGGACGGTTCAACGGGCCAGAGAGAATCTTGCGGCACACAAGAGAGCGAGCGCCCTAAAACATAATTGCGCCCTGGTAGAGGCGCGGCGTATGGAGGCGGACGCCGGTAGACCGTACGCGCCGGCGGCGGTGAGCCAATCCAGGGACACGCGGCGAATGAGCTACACGGAGGCGAAATTACGCTTAGATGCGGCGCTATCGCGAACGGCGGCGCGGGAAGCTGAAGAAAACACCCCGGGGCGCCGTCTACAGGATTGCCGGGCGTGGCTCCGCAGGGTAGGGCTGCCAGTCGGTTAAGCAAGCCGGGTTTGTCGCCCGGCGTTGACTTCGGGATTACCGAAGTCAATCGCGGGAAGGCGCCTGGTTCTCTTTTGGGTTCCAGGCGCGTTCCGTAATTGAAAAGAGCACGGGAGGTCACGGGTTTGCATCAAGGGACAATTGCGCGCTTCGGTTCTCAGTCTTACGGATTCATCAAAGTAGATGGGGCTGATGAGCTGTGGTTCCACGCGCGGGATAGCAAAGGGACACCGCAAAGCGAGTTCCAACCCGAGCGGCGGGTAAATTTCTTGATCGCGGAAACCGCCACCGGACCGCGAGCGATAGACGTTCGAGTAGAAATACCCGGCGTAGCTGAACAGCAGAGCGCAGCACCGAAGCAAATCGGATGGATTCTGAAGCTAGATTCTCGCGAATTCGGATTTATTGAATGCGAAAGCGGGCGTCGGTACTTCTTTCATGCCTCCGCCATGTTGGGTGGGGATTTCGCAGACCTCACCGTGGATACCGCGGTTGAGTTCTGCGTAAGGCGTGGTGGCGACGGGCGAAAGAAAGCGTATAACGTTAGACCCTTTTGAAATCAGCGACATAGCGCGAACATCAAAAAACGGGTGCTACCCTGTATCCTCCTGGTGCCAAAGAACGCAAGGCGGGGCTCCTGTGCGCTAAGGCGGTGGTTCCTATGAGACAGGCGGCGCTAGTGCATCTGGCCGGCGCAGGGAAGTCGGATCACCAGATCGCTGACCACGTGGGGGTGGATCACGTAACCGTGATGCGCTGGCGGGAGAAACTTCAGGCGACTGGTGAAATTCACCAGTCAACGAAGCGCACCGGGAGGGACGGCCGCACAATTCGGCCGCCTTGGCCTTTTGTGCCCCGTGGGACGGGTGTTTAGCGTTTGACCGGGGTCGGGTGACACCTGGATACCTCCCGGCCGGACGCCAGAATGCAATGCCGAGTGGCGGGCTATGGTGGGGGCAAAGCGGGCATATTGGCCGTGGCTGGCTGCCGATGGCACTTTGACTGGTGGAGTCTGCGGCTAAGGTGCTCCGGGAGGGAGCGCCCGAGTTAGTGAAGGCCGTCGAAAGCTGCGCGCGGGGATTAAGCCTTTGGTTCCGGCGGTTACACCTACTGCCAGTGGGGAGGGGTGGCTTGGTTCCTTGGGGAATGGTCTTCCTGTGACCGTGATGCCACCACGCGCGTGTGGTTCTGTACTCGGTTTACTGTAGGTTTACTGTAGGTTTACTCGCGGCAAGTCCAAAGTGCACGAAATAAGCCACTTAGTAGGTGGGGGGTACGTGAATGGCACATAAACACCAGGTGTCGCTGGGTTCACGGGGGGATCGACTCACGATGAAGCGAACTCGAATAACGGTCAACGAGCTATGCACGGCCGGTGGGATCACCAAACAGGCGGTCTATCAAAGCATCCGTGGCGGGAAACTAACCTTCAAGGACGGCGCGGCCGACGTGCTCAAACTTCTAGCGGAATGGAATGCAAAACGGGACTACGCGCGCCCTGACCGGCTTGGCCCTGTACTTTTGAAGATTATCGCGTCCCGGGGCCTGGAGATGCCGGCCGCGGTCAAAACAAAGCCATCGTCCGCCAGTAAAGAACCCGCGGTGGTTAATGCCAGCGGCGCGCCGGATCACCTGTCGGTAGAGATGCGTCGGTTTTGGCGGCGGGTGGTTTCGGAATACGAGCTCGAAAGCGATGCCCTGCTGATCCTTCGCACGGCCTGTGAATCGTTCGACAGGGCGCAAGAGGCTCGGATCTTGATAGCCAAGGAGGGCATGGTGTTGGTGAACCGCCCCCATCCAGCGATCAACATTGAGCAACAGAGCCAACGTGTTTTCCTTGCGGCGATGCGGCAATTGGGCTTGGATATTGATTCTCCCGGCCCAGTCGGTCGGCCGCCGGGCAGGTAGGGGGGTTATGCCAAGACTCAGACGAAGACGAAAAAATAGGACCTCGGATTTTGCGCGGTCTTTGGCTCGATTCCTGTCAGACCCATCAAAGAAACTCTGGGCGTTCGGTGCGCGGTTCGTCGCGGTGCGCACCGCGGATGGCGAGGCGCTTCTGCGGGACCGCGAGACCGGCAAGGTTCACAGGGCAGTCCTGCGGCGGCGCGGGCCAAGTCAGGTTTAATCAGTTCGCAGGCGACCTTCCTGTGCCGGGTCGCTTGCGCGGGGCGCGCGCTGATCTTGAACAATTCCGCGGTGCTCACTCCGGTATACAGCATTTGGTCCGCCGCCATCGGCAAACATCACGTACTCGGTAAGCTATACGGGGACCGGGTCATATGACCTAGACCTAACTCTGGAAAGGATGGCTTAAAAATGTGGATCTTCAACATCTTTTTGTTTCTCTGCTGGTGGGCATCGGCTATTTCACCAACTGCCGCCATGATCTATAAGGACTTGGTGGATTCAGGATCTACCTGCTACTACTACCAGTCGGTCGCAGGAGAAGCACCTACGACAGCCCCTCCGCCATGCCTTTATCTCGGAGAAGGCCAATGAAGCTGAAATACACATTCACGGACTGCCGGCCTGCGGCGGGATAACTCCGGGCCGGATTGATTTTCCGTGCGGCTCCCGTACTGGCCTACGCCCCGCGCGGAACGGGGCCGCGCTTCCTCCTTGGCGCGGTCCCGCGAACGTTTACGGTTTCCAGGTGCAAAGAATGAATCAGACTTCGATATTCAACGAGCGACACTACACGGTTGATGAAGTGGCGGAGATGTGGAACCTGTCGAGGGAATCCGTCCGTAAGATGTTCCTTGTGGAACCGGATGTTCCGAAGATCGCACGTCCAGGCAACCGCTACAAACGGTCGTACGTGACGCTGCGCGTCCCTGAGAGCGTCTTAAACCGCGTATACCGCCGCATGTGTGCGGGGTCCGTCGCGTGAGGCTTCAGGAGGCTAGATTCTGCGTTAGCGGGTCATTCTGCCAGAAGTCCTCAAGGGTCTTTTCAAGCCTGGCCTGCCGGCGAATGTCCCACTTGCTGTAGTACTTTTCCACGACCTTCATGGAGTTGCCGAGCAGCTCCGCAATTTCTTCCATTGGCGTGCCACGTTCTAGTAGATCACGCACCAGCGTGTGGCGGAACATGTGGGGCGTGGCCTTCGAAACCTTCACCGTTTCGGCTTCAGTCTTCAGTTTTCCCCCCGACCTTCTCTTCTTTTCGGATTCGACCGTCCGCACGTCGGCTGCTACGAATAACCGTTGCAGGCGGCTTCCCCATTTGCTGGTTCGCGTGTGTAGTTTCCCCTCCCCTGTCCAAAAGAAATAGCGCTCGCTGTCGTGCGGCGCCCGATTCAGCGCCTCAATCACAAACGGCGGAACCTTCGCGAACACGTCCTCTCCGGTTTTTTTCCTGTAGGTTCTGATCCGGCATCCGTCAACGGCCGTCTTCTCCAACTTTGCCGCGTCTCCAATCGACATTCCCGTGTAGCGCATTACCAGAATGAAAGCTCGGGTCTGATCGGCTATCGGTTGTCCCCGTCGGCCGTATTCGTCGGGCAGGTTGGCGACGGCGGGAAAGATGCGGTCCATTTCTTCACGCGTGAACGGCTCCGTCTTAGGCCTTCCCTCTGGGATCGAATCCAGATCGGTCGCGGGACTCTTGACGATGAAATCGGACTTCACACAGAACCGGAAGAAGCCTTTCATCGCCTCCTGATTGCGGCGCTGTGTGGTCAGAGCGTCGCTCCATCCGGCCCTGAACTCTACCAGGTCACTGAACATGATCTCCGCCACGGTGAGCTTCTTTCGCTTCTCCAGGAAGGCCTTGAGCTTACCCAATATCAGCCGAGCTTTCCTCTGAACGTCGATACTCCGGCGGGCCTTGAAGGCGATGAATGAGTCAATGGCCTCCTGTATGCCGATTTGTGGCTTCTGGACTGACTCGATGGGCGTCGGAAGCTCCAAGTCACGGATGATCTCCGCGGCGCGGTTCCAGTCCCGGACGCCGCTACCGGACGCCGGGTCAATGAGGGCTTGGCGCTTCCGGTGAACGCCGGCTCCGTCGATACCCTCGAAATGGATAGAGCACTTCGGCTTGCTTGGGCAGTCCTGAGACCGGGTACCCGCCCTGGAACATCCGTCACGGTGGCGCCGGAAAATGTTCAACATGCCACAGATTTTAGCACGGCGGCACTCACGTAAAATTCACTTTGTACTACGAAGTGCGCTAAATGATTGATTTTAAAGGAAATAAAGTGGTGGAGGCGGGGGGAGTTGAACCCCCGTCCGAAAAAGCCCGCAATGAAGAGAACTACGTGCGTATCCGGCTCATGATTTTTGACCGCCACCTCTGAACCGGCAAGGGTGATGGAAGCCTAGCCCGATTGGTTCTCAGCCGCCAGCTCCGGACCGAAGCTTTTGGCCTATCCCGCAAAATGACGCTCACTCACCACCGCGCGGGCTCAGTGGCTGGAGCGGCTGCTTAATTACTTAAGCAGCGTATGCAAACTGCGTATTGGCAGTTATAGTTTCCGATCGTTTTACGGGAGCTCGGAACCCGGCACGCCTCCCCACCACGATTCAATCCCGTCGAATCCGTTGCGCCCCCACATGGTTGCGACTGGCAGGTACTACGTTCCCATTCTACCACCGCGGCGCCCATGGGCGTTTATAATCGAAGTATGCGTAATCGGGATCGCTTCCTCCGCACCCTCATGACCTCCGCCGTGCTGCTCGCCGTTCTCGCCGCCGGCGCGTTCGCCGCCACGCCCCCCATGACCAAGATCAACATCGTCCTCAAGGATCAGGCCGGCAAACCGGTGGACCATGCCAGCGTGGTGGTGCGCTTCGTGCAGGGCCACTCCGTGGTCAAACTCGGCAAAGCCATCCGCACCACCTTCGAATTGCGCAGCAACCAGGAGGGCGAGGCCCGCATCCCGGCCATCCCGCAGGGTAAGATCCTCGTGCAGGTGATCGCCAAAGGCTACCAGACATTCGGCCAGACCTTCGACGTCACGGAAGAGGAAAAAACCCTCGACATCACGCTGAACCCGCCGCAGCAGCAATACACCGCGCACTAGGCGCGCGCTCCATCCCACGCCCCATGATTTTCCCCCCCGAATCCGTCTACGAGTTCCGCCGCGAGCTTGTCGCCAAGATGAACGCCGGTACCCTCACTGACGTCGAGATGTTCCGGCAGGCCTTGGCCGTGGATCCGCACGACCCTGCCGCCACGCGGTTTCTCGCTTTGACCGCCGAAAAGGACGGTGACCGCGCGCTTGCCGCGCAACTCGGCCACCGCTTCATCGAGGCCGACCCCCTTTCGCATGAAGGATACCTCCTGTTGGGCCGCGTGCTCTCCGACCGGGCGCTGCGTGCCGCCTACGGGATATTGGGCATCAAGAAGCTGCACTTCGATCCCGAGGCGATGGCGAAACTGGCGCGCCCCGACCTCCCGGATCCGCCCGCCGTGCTGATTGACGAACCCGAGTCCATCACCTGCGAACTGGAGCCGCACCGCCTGCTCCACGAGCTGTTCGTGGCCGGACTGGAGGCGATCGACGCCTCGCTGCTCGACCGCGTGCTGGCGCGCGGCGCCGATTGCGCGCCCCTGCTGCTGGGAGTGCTCAACGCTTACGGCGAGGATCTATTGCACGATCGCGACGGGCTGGTGGTGCGCGCACTGGCCTTGTTGGGTGAGATCGGCGACCCCGCCGCATTGCCCGCTCTGGCCAAGTTCGTGCCGCTCGAAGACGACACCATGGGCGGCGCGGCGCGCTGGGCTTTCCTGCGCATCGCCCGCCGGCGGCCGGCCGAGGCACTCGATGTCATCCGGAACCTTTCCATCGGCGCCGAGGCGCTCGATCTGGCCGCGCTCGCCCAGCAGCTCTGCCTGATGCCGGACGTTCCGGGGCGTTCCGAGGTGTTGCTCTCTCTCGCCGACAACCTCGCCGAATTCGATAAGGACGAGCGCGATCTGGTGATTGTCAGCATGCTCACCAGCGCGTATGTCATGCATGGCGCCGGCAGCGAGGAGGCGGCGACAATCGAGAAACAGCACGGCGCGCTGCTCGCGCGCGCGGCCCGCAAGGAGTTGAAGAGCCTGCGCGCGGAAATCGAAGAGGCGCGCCAGGAAATCAGCGAGGCGGAAGAGCCCTCCATCTACGACGTCTGCCTGGATGGCTTCGACCTGGTGGACGACGAGCCATTCGAACGCGCCGAGCCCAAATTGGGCCGCAATGACCCCTGCTGGTGCGGCAGCGGGAAGAAATATAAGAAGTGCCACCTGGACGCCGACGAAGGGCGGTAGGGCAAGCAGAAGAATGCCGCCAGGAATGGCGGCATGGCAGCCTAAAAGGCTACGCTACGCCAGGTCGAACTTCTCCTGGTGCAATAGCGGGTCGCTCTTGACGATGACCGGCTTGGAGAGGATCTCCTCGATCTCCTGCAAATAGGTATTCTGGTTACTCTTGAGGAGCTTGGCGACCTCGGGCGAGACGCGCAGCATGACGTCCTTGGTATCCACGGCGCGCGCGATCTTCTGCGCTTCCACCAGGATTTCCGACACCACCGTCTGCGGGCTCTTGACATAGCCCGCGCCTTCGCAATAGGAGCAGGGCACGCAGAGGGTGCGCTCCAGGCTCTGCTTGACCCGTTTGCGGGTGATTGCCACCAGCCCGAAATCGTTGAATTGCAGAATCTTGTACGGCGCGCGGTCGGCCCGCATCGCTTCCTCGAGCGCCTGCATCACCTTCTGGCGATTCTTGCGCTCGTCCATGTCGATGAAGTCCACCACGATGATGCCGCCCAAATCGCGCAGCCGGATCTGCCGCACGATCTCCTTGATGGCATCGGTATTGGTCTTGACGATGGTGTCTTCCAGGCGGTTCGACTTGCCCACGTACTTGCCGGTGTTGATATCGATGGCCACCAGCGCCTCGGTCTGGTTGATCACGATGTGCCCACCGGATTTCAGCCACACCTTGGGGCGCAGCGCCTTCTCCAGTTCCGCCGTGATGCCGAACTCGTCGAAAATCGGCGTGGATCGGGTGTACATCTTCACACGATTCACCAGCGCCGGCTGGAAGCGTTGCACGAAGCGCAGCACGCTCTCGTACGCCTCCTCGTTGTCCACCCAGACGCTCTTATAGGCCACGGTCAACTGGTCGCGCAGGATGCGCTCCACCACGTTGAGGTCATGATGGATCAGCACCGGCGCCGGCCGCCGCTCGGCCTTTTGCCGCATGTCGAGCCACAGGTTGTAGAGGAACATCATGTCGGCCCGCAGCTCGTCTTCCGTCCGGCCCTCGCCCGCGGTGCGCACGATATAGCCGCCCGAAATGCCGGTGCGGTTGGCCTGCAGAATCCGTTTCAGGCGGAGACGCTCTTCGTCGCTCGGAATCTTGCGCGAGACGCCGATGTGGTCCACGGTGGGCATGTACACCAGGAAGCGGCCGGGCAAGGCGATGTGCGAG
>JBEKDV010000194.1:0-14252 GCA_050014175.1 Candidatus Solibacter sp.
GCCGCTGACGAGGGTTTTCAGGAGAGCCGGATGCGGGAAATCTGCACGTCCGGTTCGACGAGGGGACAGTGGGTCGCGAGGACCGTCGCTCACTGTCCTACTCTACCGTTCATCGGCGGCCATTCTTCTTTGCGAGGAACCTTTCCCTCTACCACACCATCAACTCGACCGCCGCTCCCGGTTCGCATTTCACCAGCTTCGCCGCGCTGCCCTGGCTCAAGGAAACTTCGTAATAGCCGGAACTGCCCAGGATCAGAAACAACTCCCCGGCGCCGCACTGCGCATAATTGCGTGCCAGCACGGTGACTGCCTGCGGTCCCAGCGCCAGGGTGAAATTGCGCGTTTCCAGGTCTCCGAAATCGTTCACGTGAAAGTTGGTAACGATATTCCCAAAGCGGTCGATCTTCAGAATCCGCCCGATCCAGGTGCGCTTGCCAGCCCGGTGCGGCTCTTCGAACTCGGGCTTGAGATAGTCCTGCATCAATTTCCCGATGCGCGCCGGCGGCACTCCGGCGGCCAGGTGCGCGGCCACCGGAGCGAAGATGTCGCGGCCGTGAAACGTCTGGCTCACCGGATGGCGGAAGTACTTCTCGTTGGTGACGTGGCGCACCTTGCACTTCTCGTGCAGGTAGACCATGGAGAGCACGCCGTTATCCGGGCCCAGGAAATACTGGCCGCCGGCTTCCACCAGAATGGGACGCCGCGCCGTGCCCACGCCGGGGTCCACCACTACCACGTGCACCGTCTTCTTAGGGAAATAGCGCCACGCCTGGGCGATCAGGTAGGCGCCCTCGGCGATCTCAAACGGCGTCACGCCGTGGCTGATGTCGACAATCCGCGCCGCCGGGCAGATGCTCAGAATCACGCCTTTCATGGCGCCCGCGAAGTGGTCCGTCAGGCCGAAATCGGTGGTCAGGGTCAGAATCGGTCGCGTCATTGGTAAAATGAGTTCCAGTGCAGCATTTCTACTTCGATCACAACGCCACCACACCCGTCGATCCGGAGGTTCTGGAGACGGCGGTGGCGTGCCTCGGACAAGTGTATGGTAACGCGTCCAGCATCCACCATTTCGGGCAGGCGGCCAAGCAGCGCCTGGAAGCCGCGCGCCGGCAGGTGGCCACGCTCATCAACGCCAGCGCGGCCGAGATCGTCTTCACCAGCGGCGGCACGGAGGCCAACAATCTCGCCATCCTCGGCCTGACCCGCGCCTCTACCGCCGGGCGCAAGCACGTCGTCACCTGCGCCATCGAGCACCCCGCCGTGCTCTCCCCCGCCAAACAATTGGGCACCGAAGGCGTGGAGATCGCCTGCCTGCGCGTCCCGGCTAGCGGCATCGTCAATCCCGAAGACATCCGGCGCGCCCTGCGTCCCGAGACCGTGCTGGTCAGCATCATGCACGCCAATAACGAGCTCGGCACCCTCCAGCCCATCGCCGAAATCGCCCAGATCGCGCACCAGGGGGGCGCCGCGCTGCACGTGGACGGCGTGCAGGCGCTGGGCAAAGTGCCGGTGGACGTGCAGTCGCTCGGCGTGGACCTATACAGCACGAGCGGCCACAAGCTGTACGCGCCCAAGGGCGTGGGCGCGCTCTACGTGCGCAAAGGCACCCGTCTTGCCCCTGTCTCCTACGGCGGACATCACGAGCGCGACCGCCGGCCGGGCACGGAGAACGTCCCTGGCATCGCCGCCTTCGGCGCGGCCGCGGACATCGCGGGACGCCGCATGGCCGAGGACACCGAACGCCTCGCCATGCTGCGCGACCGGCTCGAGAACGCCGTGTTGGAGCGCATCCCCGGTACCGGCGTCAACGGCTCGCGCTGGAATCGCGTGCCCAACACCACCAACATCTATTTCGACGGCATCGATGGGGAAGCCATGGTGATCGCGCTCGACCTGCGCGGCTTCGCGGTCTCCACCGGCGCGGCCTGCTCCAGCGGAGCGCTCTCGCCCTCGCACGTGCTGAAGGCCATCGGCCTGAGCGACGAGCGCGCCCGCGCCAGCATGCGCTTCTCTCTCGGCCGCGCCAATACCGCCGCGCAGGTGGACGCGTTGATCGAAGCCATCGGCGCCAGCGTGGCGCACTTGCGCCGGATTTCGGTGCATGCCTGAGTTGCCGGTGGGGCAGGCGCTTCCGCCTGCCAACTCCATCCCCATCGCGGTCGCCATCCCGGTGGGGCAGGCGCTTCCGCCTGCCAACTCCATCCCCATCGCGGTCGCCATGAGCGGCGGCGTGGATAGTTCCACGGTTGCCGCCATGCTGGTGCGCGAAGGCCGCGCCGTGGTCGGCATGACCATGCAGTTGTGGAACCAGCGGCGCCTGCCTGAACTGGCGTTTGAAGGCGGGGCACCCTCCGGGTCCGGACGCTGCTGTTCCCTGGACGATGTCTACGACGCCCGCCGCGTCGCCGAGCAGATCGGCATTCCCTACTACGTGGTCAACTTCGAGCGGCAGTTCGAAGAGCATGTGGTGAAGCCCTTCGTGGAGGAGTACCTCGCCGGGCGCACGCCCGTCCCCTGCACCCTGTGCAACAACTACATCAAGTTCGATCGCTTCCTGGAGATGGCCGATTCCGTGGGCGCGCACTACATGGCCACCGGCCACTACGCGCGCGTACGTTTCGACGCCGCCGCGGGACGTTACCAACTGCTGCGCGCCGTGGACGAATCCAAAGACCAGACCTACTTCCTCTTTGGCCTGACCCAGGCGCAGTTGGCGCGCACCCTGTTCCCATTGGGCGAACTGAACAAGCCCGAAGTGCGCGAGATGGCGCGCTCCATGGATCTCGCCGTGGCGTCGAAGGGCGATAGCCAGGAAATCTGCTTCGTCCCCAACGGCGACTACGCGGCCTTCATGGATGCCTACCTCAAGGAAAAGGGCATTGCCGTGGAGCGGACCTCGGGCGAGATCGTGACCACCGAAGGGCGCACGCTCGGCCGTCACGAGGGTGTGCACCATTTTACGGTGGGACAGCGTAAGGGCCTGGGAATCGCCACCGGCGAACCGCTTTACGTGATTGCCACCGATCCCGCCACGCAACGCGTCACCGTGGGCGGCAATGACGACCTGCAGTGCTCGCGCTTCGTGGCCAATCAGGTCAACTGGATTTCCATCGCGGGGCTGGCTTCCGGAGAGACCGTCCGCGCCCAGGTCAAGATCCGCAACAAGCACGCCGCCGCGCCCGCTACGCTCTGTGGCACGGGCAATACGGACCGCGTCGAGGTGCGCTTCGACGACCCGCAGCGGGCCATCACCCCCGGACAGGGCGCTGTTTTCTACGACGGCGAGATGGTGCTCGGCGGCGGCTGGATAGAATAGGATTCCCATATCCCATTTTTGGGCCTACAATAACGGTCAGGAGGCTCTGCATGTTCGGCATGTTGGCTGTCCTGGTTTATCTCCTGGCGATGGGCTTCCCCATCTACCTCTTGTACCGATTCCACTCCCAGGCCTGGTATTGGCATACTCTTTCGGTCCTGGGGGCGATCACTCTGGGCTTCATTCCAATACCGTTCGAATATCAGAAACCGGCGTTCGATCTGCTCTTCGGTTTCACCTTCATCGTGCTGATGATCTGGGGCGCGGGTGGGCTGATTCTGTTCCGTCCACAACATCACACCCCCCACCACGAGAAACACGCATAACCACGCTGGCTGAGGCGGGGCAGGGGCCAAAGGAGCGAACAGCGGGTCCGGGGGGACCCGCGCGGACCGGCCCCGAGGGCACCCCGTCCGCCCCACCGATCCGATCAGCCGAACGCCAGCGGATCGTACTCCCGCTGCACGAACTGCGCCGTGAAGGCGATGAACCGCAGGCGCGCCTGCAGCTGCATCGCCGGGTCGCTCGTTCCCGTCACCTGGAACGAAGTCAGGAAGCCCGCCAGGTTGCCCACCGCCGCCAGGTCCTCGAACGTGCGGAATTTCAGGTACGCCGTCCCCGTCTCCCGCAACGCTCCGCCCGCCATCTGTTGGTAGACGTGGCAGTAGAGCGTGGTGTAGTCCTGTAAAAGCTCCGCGATGCCCTGCCACCCGCCGCCGCCATCCTTCTGCATGTACTTGGTGCCTTGGAAAGTGAAGCGGCGTCCATCCGGCGCGGCGAATTCGATGTGGTACCGCATCTCACTCTCGCCGGTCGCCGGGTTCACGCGCAGATAATTGAAGCGGCTGTTCGATTCATCGATGGCGAATGCCGCCGCTTGCATCCCCTCGAACCCGCCGAACGTCATCGTGCCTTTGATCGACGCTTCGTGCGCGTACCCGTCGATAAACTCGTTGACGTCGCCGACGGTCATCCGCCCTTGGAACACGCAGGAGAACGCGCCAGCCGGATCGCCCGCCGCCGGAATACGCGCGCCGATGGTGAGGTCGCCCGCGCGCCCTGGGGCCGGCGTGAAGACGCCGGGGAAATACCAGCCCTGCATCTGCTCGTCGAACAGCATGCCCACGCCGTCGGGCAACTGCGCGTCGAGGAACGGCTGGAGCAGCGTGTTAGTGGGCAGTTCCCGCTGCGTCATCCGCGTGAGCGTGTAGTAGAAGCCGAACTGTCCGTTCGACTGCGCGTGGAACAGCCCGAGCGACGACGTCCCCAGCAGGGCGGACACCGCCGGTGGGAGGCCCGTCATGTACGTGCCCACCAGAAAATCGGCCGACACTTTGCGAATTTCATCGTGGAACGGCGTGAAGTCGTTCAACTGGAAATGGTCTTTCAGGAAACTCGGGACCACCAGGCCTTCCATCAGTCCCAGCAGTTCGTAGCGTGCCTCAAAGCGGCCGTCCGGCTTGTTGCTGAACTGCAGGTACGCGATTCCGCCCGCGTAATTGGCGTTGGAGATGGTGTCCATGCGCCACACGCCCTCCAGATCCGCCGGCGCGGGCACGGCGGCCGCCGCGTACAACGCCTGATGATCCGGCGCCGTCATCTGGTCGAAGGCGTAGAGCCGCGACATGGGGAAGGTGATCATGCGCGCGCCATTGGGGAACTCGCCGAGGTAAACGCGCCCAATCAGCAGATCTTCGTTGATGACCTTGAACACGTCGTAGAAGCCCTGCCAGGGCGGATCCAGGTAGCGCAGCAGAATGTAGCGGCCCGGTTCCAGCGTGCCTTTGGTATCGTACGCGATCTCGATCTCTTGCAGGCTGTTACGCGCTTGTATGCGGCCGTCGGTATCGCTGGTGATGCCGGTGTACTTGCCGTTCTGCACGTCGAACTGCTTGCGGAACCCGGTGAAGAGGGCCGACGACATGGCGTTCAGCACGTGGCCCTGGGGGAAGAAGCCCTTCCAGTAAGCGTCGTTGCGAATGGTCTGCGCCGCCGTGTCGATCTGGGGCGGGCCGCCCTTGTTGACCAGCGTGTCGATGCCCATGGTGGGGCAGCGGCGGAAGAGCGCTTCGAGCTGGTCTTCGTTGTAATCGATCGTATCGAGCGCATGAATGCCCGCCATGTTGACCTGCGTGGCCGCCGCCGGATAGGCATTGCGAATGCGCAACTCGGCGAAGCGTTCGGTCAGGGCGGAAATGGTGAGAAAGGGGTTCACTCCCAGCGCGCTGGGAATCACGGAGCCATCGGTCACGTAGAGTCCCTGATGCACGCTGCCATCGCCGGCGAACACGCGCCCGAACGGGTCCACCGCGCCCTGCAAATAGTCGTCGCCCATGGGACAACCGCCCAGCGGATGCGCCGTGATCAGGTGGCGCAGGTTGAACATGCTCCACGTGGGGTTGGAGATGAAGTTGCCGCGCAGGGCGTGGGCGTGGCGGCGAATCTCCTCGTTCATGCGGGTAAAGATCTGCTGCTGCCCGGCCTGGTCCCACGAAATGCGTATGCGGCCGTCGGGCTCGGTCCACGGCGCCTCGAAGAGGATGGTTCCGCGTGCGTTGTCATGCCCCATCACGAGGTAGAGCATGGAGTGATTCATGGCGCCGTCGCGGGCGTGGGCGGGGGCGGCAGGGTCGAAATCGCGCGCCAGGCGGGCGCGCTGCGCGTCTTCGTTGCCGGTCACGGTATCCTGCCCGCGAATCAGTCCGAAGGCCGCCTTGGCGCCATCGATGTAGGCGTTGGGGAAGGAGAAATCTTCGATGGCGATGCGCTGCTCCTCCGGCAGTCCTTGGGTGTAGCGCACCAGTCCGACGATGTTCGGTCCCGGCGACGGCGAATCGCCCGCCGCCGGCGCCTGCCGGTATGGGTACCCCAGCACGTCCGTCTCATAGTCGCCGTTGTAGGCGAGGCCGAAGAAATCGCCGTTGCCGTTGAACTTGGTGCCGAGCGCGGGTGAAACCGCGAGGCCGTGCATTTCGGAGCGCAGCAGAATTTCCGTGCTGTTCAGAGAACCCGCCGAGAGCACCACTTCGCCCGCATCCAGGGTGAACTTCTCGCTCGCATCCGCTCCCGTCACGTATTGGCCGTGGACGCGCCACCCGCCGGAAGAAAGTTTTTCCAGCCACTCCACCTTGGTCTGCGTGAGGATGGTGGCGCCGGCGGCGCGCGCCATCGGCAGGTAGTTCATGTACAGCGTGTTCTTGGCCTTCACGTTGCAGCCGCAGACGCAATTGCCGCAATCGTTGCAAGGCCGCTGCTCCACGCCGTGGGGGTTGTTCCCGTCGATGGTGAAGTTCACGGCGATGGTGAGCGCCTCCACCGTGGTGCCCATCTCTTGCGCGCGCCGGTTGAGCGCCTGCACCTTGGCGAGCTCGATGGCGCGCGGATGCACCGAGGGCGCCAGCACGTCGCGCGCCCGCTGGTAGTAGGGCTCGAGATCGTCGAAGGCGATCTCCGCCGGCCAGTGGAACTGTTCGAAGACTTCGCGGTCGGGCTCGATGGCCACGTTGGCGTTGATCAACGACGTGCCGCCCAGCCCCGACCCCTTGATCACCGAAATGTCCGGGTAGTTGAGCAGCTCGTACAGTCCCAGCGGGTTGGCCGAACTGCGCGCCTCGCCGATTACGTCCGCCAGCGTCTCCGGAAACTCGCCGGGTTGGCGTTCCTTGCCGCGTTCCAGAATGCAGACCGAGGGCTTGGGACTGAGATTGGCCGCCGCCAGGCGCGCCGCCGCGATGGCCCCGCCGTAACCCGATCCGATAATCACGATGTCGTACTTACTCCTGCGCTGTGCCCATGGTGTGGATAGCATGCGATCTCCTTTCACTTACTCGCCCAGCAAATCGCGGAAATAGGCGTTCAACAGCCGGTTGTTGGGGTCGAAGGTCCGGCGCGCCGCGGCGAATTGTTTCCAACGGTCGCCCAGAGCCTTCTCGATCTGCGCGCGCGTCGCCATGGGAGTCTGATTGGGCAGCGGAATGCCGCCGTGATCGCTGCACCACTGGTTGTAGGCCGGGAGGAACGTGGTCCAGCCGGGATTTGCCGTCGACACCGGGTCGATGGTCATCACGTTGCCGTCCCACGAATAGGAGAGCAAAGCCTGGCGGTCCTGTAAGATGCGATAGCCCACGTACAGCATGTTGTTGCGATAGCCGGCGTCCTGATAATACTGTTTGCAGAACGCGAAGTAAGCCGGCAGCACGGTAGGGTAAGTCTCCTCGGGGAAGGCCCACAGGCTGAACGTGTAGCGGCTGGCGTCGGAAACCGGCGGGTACTGAATGATCTGGTCCGTGGCCACCGTGTTATCGCTGCGGATCAGGTTTTCCAGGTTGAACCGCCAGAGCGCGCCGAACCCGTCGATCACTTTGTAGCGCACCGTCTTGTCGGCAATGTTCGCCTCCACCTGCGAGCAGAACAGCGGCCCCGCCTTGGCCCACATGTAATTGCGCAGCGGCCAGACATGGCTGTCAGGGTCGCCCGTGGCGCCCGGATTGTAGTGGCGGAATTCCACCGTGACCAGGTCTTCGTACGGAAACATGTAGTACATCAGCGATTCGCCGGAGGTTTTTAGTGCGGGAAGTTTGGCGAGGAAATCGGCGAGCTGGAAGGTTTCGTGGCGCACCGCCATGGGGACGATGGGACGGATCTTGTAAGTGGCCTCGTAGACGATGCCGAAGGTTCCGTAGCACGACCGCACCTTCTGCATCAGCTCCGGCCGGCCGTCGGAGACTTCCAGCAATTCGCCCGAAGGCAGCACCATCTTGATGCTGGTGATGTACGACCCCACCTGCCCGTACTCGCCGGGCATGGACGCGTCCTTGGTCCCCGCGCAGGCGGCGCTGCCCACCGACAGGCTGCCGATCTCGGTATTGACGTAGAACTGCATCCCATGTTTCTGCAGTTCGTGGGCGACATCGATGGCGATGGCGCCGGCCTGCACGGTGACCGTATCCGTGCCGATCTCCACGATGCCGTTCATCTTGGACATCTTGATGAGGGTGCCCCCATCGGCCACTCCGACGGGCGCGGTGGAGTGGTTGGAGCCCACCGCGCGCACGGGCGATGGATAGTGGTCCGGATCTTTCAGGATCTTGACGATGTCGTCGGCCGAAGCGGCTTCCACCACCACGCTCGGGTGTGAAACCAGGTCGCCGAACCAGTTGGTAATCGTTATCCCAGCAGCCATTACCCAGCCCTCCTGTTGAAACCTTGGTGATAGTTATATCACGATTCCGCGTATTCCAGAAGGAGGGCGGGCGGTTGGCAGGCGGACCCAGAGGGTACCCCGCCTGCCCCACCTATAGCTTGACTTCCCAGCCTTTGCGGAAGGTGGGCTTGATCCACTTAGTGGCTTCTTTGTTGTTGGTGAACTCCATCTTATTGGCGTCCCACAGCATCTTGCCGTCGAAGTGAGTGGCCACCGCGCCCAGCACCAGCCATTCGGTGTACGGACCGGCGATGCTGAAGTTGGAGCAGGCCGGCGCGCCGCCCTTGCAGGCACGCACCCAATCGCGGCAGTGCGCCGCATGATTGTCACCGGTGCTGGCGCCGGGTGAGCGCTGCAAGTAGGCGTTGGGCAATTTGTATTCCGCCCATTTCGAGCCGGGCAGCAAGCCAACGTCTTCGCCTCTTCCGTTGGTGCCCAGGTAGCCCTTGGAGCCGGCGAAGATGCAGTTGTAACCGCTGCTAGCCTGCCCGCCGCCACGCCCAGCTTGCGCCGCGCCAGGGGCGCCCGGTGCTCCCGGCGCACCGGGGGCAGCACCTCGTCCGCCGCGACCGCCGCGTCCCGCCGGACCGACCTGCGGACCGGCGCCCGGGATCTTGCGCGCCTCCTCGGCAGTCATTCCCGGCGGCAGCCAGGCGTCCCCTTGCACACTGTCGCTCCAGTAGACCGTCACCGGAGGCAGATTGCCGCGCGCGCCGAATTCGTACTTCACGGCGTTCTTCACCGGATAGGTGAATGGTCCCGTGCCCTCTTTCTTGATGGCTTCGATGCTGAGGAGAGACTGCGGGCTGAGTTCGAGCGCCCAATTGGCGGGCCCCAGGATGTGGACGCCCCAATCGCCGAACAGGCCGCTGCCGAAATCGTAAAATCCGCGCCAGTTGAAGGGCAGATAGAACCCGAAGGCCGCCGCGCCGCCGCCACCGCCGCCGCGACCGCCGCGTCCCGCCGCGGCCTCCGGCGATGCGCCGGCCGCGAGAGGAGCGCCCGCACCGGCCGCCGCCGCGCGTCCGGCGCGGCCGGCAGCCATGAACTCGGCGGCGTAGGCTTTGTACTCGTCGTCGCCCGCGGTGAACGGGCGCATGGCCGCGCCGCCCAGCCATATGTCCCAATCCAGCGTCTCCGGCACGGGAGTGGGCGCGGGAATCTTCTGCATGCCCTGCGGCCAGCCCGGACGGCCATGCCAGGCGTGCACCTCGCGCACCTCGCCGATCTCGCCGGACCAGAAGATCTCGCAGGCCACGCGCGTGGCATCGTGCGAGTAACCCTGATTCCCCATCTGCGTGGCGACCTTGTATTTCTCCGCCGCCTCGGCCAGAATGCGCGCTTCCCACGCCGTGCGCGTCAGCGGCTTCTCCACGTAGACGTGCTTGCCCAGTTGCATGCACGCCAGCGCGCAAGTGGCGTGCATGTGGTCGGGCGTGCCGATCACCACGGCATCGATATTCTTGCCCTGCTTGTCGAGCATTTTACGGAAGTCTTTGTACTTTTCCGCCTTGGGCCAGGTGGTGAAGCCCTGCGTGCCGCGCTCCCAATCCACGTCGGCCAGGGCGACGATGTTCTCCACTCCGGCTTCGGAATCGTGCAGATCGCTGAAGGGCTGTCCGCCCGCGCCAATGCCGGCGATATTGAGTTTCTCGTTGGGCGATTTATAGCCCAACGCTTTCAGCGACGGCGTGCTGCCGTATCCCCCAACCGGAACTGCGCCGGCCAAAAGGGCGCCATAGAAAAAATGCCTTCGGGAAAAACCGTCGGATGCCATCGACTAACCCCTCTTCTACATGGATTTTGGGTTCGCTGATCCACCCGACATTAGATCACATCACGCTGCCGGGCGGGCCGTGTCGTATGGCGACGTCTCCCTGGGCGGACGGGTCTTCCAGCGGCGGTGAATCCACAACCACTGGTCGGGATATTGGCGAATGACTTCTTCCAGCTTGGAATGCAGCGTCTGGGTATCGCGCGCGGCGTCGCCCGTCATCGGGAGCGGCGGGTAAAAGCGCAGCACGTAGCGCTGCTCCGCTTCGTTCCACAGCGCGAAGCCGGGGATCACCGCCGCCCCGCTGTGACTGGCGAACTTGGCGAAGCCCGTACCGGCCGAAGCCGGCACGCCGAAGAAATCCACGAAGACGCTGGTTTCCAGCGCCGCATTCTGATCGATCAGGATGCCGACCGCCTGATTGGCCGCCAGCGCCTTCAGAATGGCGCGCGCGAAATCCTTCTTGCCGATGGGCCGGTTGCCGGTGAGCGCGCGCCGGCGCTCCACGAGACGATCGATCAGCGGATTGTCCAGCGGCCGCACAACCATGTTCATGGGCGCGGTCATGAGGGCGTGGGCGAAGGCGCTCAACTCCCAGTTGCCGAGGTGCGCGGTGGCCACCAGCACACCGCGGCCGGCGCGCAGCGCCTGGTCGAAATGCTCGCCGCCTTCCAGGCGGATCCACTGCCCCAGATAGCCGCGCCGGATAGACGGGAACTTGGCGAAGGCGACCAGAATCCGGGCAATGGAGCGGAACACGCCATCGACAATCTGGGCATGCCTCTGGGGAGTGAACTCGGGCAACGCCATGGCGAGATTCTGGCGCGCCACGCGGCGCAATCGAGGAATCGCCAGATCGAGCAGGCGGGTGTAGAAGCGGGCCAGAGGGAAGGCGAGCTTGCGAGGCGCCCACTGCAAGGATAAGAGCGCGATGACGGCGGCGCAGCACTCCAGGGCATTGCGAAGCGGCGATCTCCGGCGCATGAACTTGAATTGTACCCCCCGGGTGTATCAGTAGCCGAGCAGCGGCGCCAGCCGGGCCAGGACTTCGTTCAAGGTGGGTGGTGGGACGCGGCTGATCCACTCCGCATGACGCACCTTCCAATCGAGGCTCCTTACGTGATCGGCCAGGAACGCTCCCGTCACACCGCAGTCGCGAGGCACCGGCACTTCAAACGGATACCCTTTCATCTGGTTCGTCACCGGGCAGACCAGAGCGAGCCCGGACTTCCGGTTATAGGCTTTCGGGCTGAGGACCAAAGCTGGACGGCGGCCCGCTTGCTCGTGACCCGCCTGAGGATCGAACGTGAGCCAGATCAGATCACCCGCCTCCGGCACAAATGCGGGCATCTACCAGGATTCCTTGCCCCGCGGCGCGCCCCAATCCGTCTCATAATGGCGGTTCTGGGGCTTGATTTCCGCCACAAGCTCATCAAGTGAGTACCTTCGATGACTGGACCGCAGCACGATGCTGCCATCGCCGGCCAGGTCGAGCGACAATCTGTCGCCCTCTGTCAGCCGGGCATCCCTGACGATCGTATGGGGAATCCTGACCGCCAGGCTATTTCCCCATTTCGCCACTTGCGTCTCGTTCGGCATATGGATCTACATTGAATATACAGGGAAAGCGGTCGCGTCCGCAATGGTGGCGCCGGCTGACGTCGTTCGTGGTCCGACCGGCGCGCCCCAAAACCGTACATGATGTACGGTCACGCGACCGCATCCTCTTTGTTTTCTATAAATACATGGATCCAAACCGTACATGATGTACGGTTTACCGCGAGCGGAGCGCGGCGCGACATGGCTCTTGACAAGAGGAATCGCAAGCGGGAATACTGTGTCTGCGAACGTAAGAGTATGTCCGTTAGCCAACGCCGCACCGCCAGCGATCTCACGCCGCCGTCCCGCACCCTCTTCCATATCCTGCTGTCGCTGGGCGCGATTTCGCGCGAAGTGTCGCAGGATGTCAGGCACGCACTGCGGCTTTGGGCCAGCCGTCCGTGGCACACAGGATTCGCGATTGCCGCCCTGGCCATCGGCATTGGCGCCAATACGGGCGTCTTCAGCGTGGTCAACGCGCTGCTCTTGCGCTCGCTGCCATTCCGCGAGCCAGGCCGCCTCGGCGCGATGTCCAAGTGGGAATTCATTCCGCCCCACGACAGCGCGACACAGTTTCACGAGTGGCGCGGGCAAAGCGCGTACCTGGCCGATGCCGCACTGACCGAGGAGAACGACGTCAACCTTGGGGGAGTGCGCGACGCGGGGCGGGCGCATGTCACCCAGACATCCTGGAATTTCTTCGCCACCCTCGGCACGCAGCCGGTATTGGGACGCGGGTTCATGCCCGGGGAGGATACGGCCGGACACAACGCCATCGCGGTCATCGGCTATGGACTCTGGCAGCAGCTTTTCGCGGGCGACCGGCGGGCGCTGGGCGCCACTATCCGGATCGATGGGAACCCTCTCACCATTGTTGGGGTGGCGCCGCCCGGGTTCGACTACCCGGGAGGCTCCGTTCTGTGGAGACCCGCGGCGTTCTCCGCGGGTAACAACGGGTGGGACACCGTCGCGCGGCTCAAACCGGGTATCGCGTGGCCGCAGGCGCGCGCGGCATTTGACGCCGAGGTGGATCGTCTCTCGCCGAACCGTGGAAAGTTCGACAATGCCCACCCGCGTCCGAAGATGATTTCGCTCCGGGACGGACTCGCCGGCCCGGCGAAGAACGGCTCGCTGATGCTCATGGCGAGTGTGGTGCTGGTCCTATTGATTGCGTGTACCAACGTGGCGAATCTCTTGATGGCGCGCACGGCCGATCGCGCGGCGGAACTATCCATACGCTCCGCGCTGGGCGCCAGCCGGGCGAGGCTCGCGCAACAGTTGCTGACCGAGTGCCTGCTGCTCTCCTTGGTTGCCGCCGTGGCCGGATTGGTGGTGGCGTTTTGGACGATTTCGATCGCGGTGAAGGTGCAACCGCCGCCGCTCGCCGCGCTGTCTTATTCGATACTGGATGGGCGCGTGCTCGGATTCGCGGCGCTGGCATCGATCGCGAGCAGTGTGCTTTTCGGCATGTTGCCGTCACTGTACGCGAGCCGCATCTACGCGTTCGGAACCCGGGGTTCCAGCCAGACGCGCGGATCGCGGCTGGTTCGCGAAACACTGGTGGCCGCGCAGGTGATGCTCACGATTATTCTGCTTACCGCATCGGTTGCGGTAGGGCGGGCGTTCGTCAAGCTGATGGGGACCGACCGCGGCTTCGCCGTGAAGGGGCTGGTCACGGTGAACGTGTCGTTGGGCGGCACGACGCATCAACTCGCCCAGCGGGAGCTCGCCTATTTTGAGGAGGCGCTCGCACGGGTCCGCCGGCTTCCCGGCGTGCGCAGCGCCAGCGCCACCGAGTTCCTTCCGCTTTACGCCACGGGGTTTTTGGGAGGGCCCTTCGGAGTAGACGGGCGTCCGGCGGGCGCCACGATGGTCCCGGTGTTGTCCGACTATTTCCAAACCATGGGCGGACGATTGCTGTGCGGGCGCGAATTCACCGACGCGGAAGTGCGTTCCGACGCCAGGGTTGCCGTGGTCAATGAACGATTTGCCGGCGAATTTGGCGCCCCGGCGGAAGTGCTGGGCCGTCAACTCACGATTGGCCGCATGCCTCCGTGGAAGATCATCGGTGTCGTCCAGGGGATGGACTACGAGACAGACCCGGCGGCGAAAGGACGCGCGCATCAGGTCTTCGTTCCATCCCATTCCCCGGGCGGTTTTTTCTCGACCTTCGTGGCGCGGGTGGATGGCCGGGCCGAAGACAAGGTCGCTACCGTCCGCGACGCCATCCGGTCGGTGGACGCGCAGGTGCCGGTATTCGGTGCGAAAACCATGGCGCAGCGCCTGGCTGACACCTTTAGCCGTCCGAGATTCTACAGCACGGCGGTCCTGAGCTTCGCGGGATTCGCGCTGCTGCTGGC
>JBEKDV010000195.1:0-19409 GCA_050014175.1 Candidatus Solibacter sp.
AGATGGATCGCACTCGGGTCGTGTCCGGCTCCCGCGTACATGGCCACGACCTGCCATTCCGGAACAACTCGCCCGCGGTAATACTCGCCGGTGAATCCGGCTACCTGCGCTCCGAGGAACGTGCCGATGCCGAACACCAGCACCGTGACGAGGCTCTGAGCCCGTGCGCCCATTCCGGGAGGGCTGACCCGAGCTGCGTAAATGGAGGATCCGGTGACGACGAACCCATAGGAGAAGCCATGCAACAGGAGCCCGGCCACAATAGCCGGCGTCTGCATGCTGGCAAATGCCAGGTAGCGGACCACCCAGGCCGCCATTCCCGCCGCCAGCACGTTCTTCAATCCGATGCGCGCGATGAACCACGGCAGCGTGCTCTTCACCACGATGTCCGAAGCCTGTGCCAATGTCATTAAAGCGGTCGGCCTGGGCAGTTCGATCTCGTTGAGAAACGCGTTGGTCCAGACGGTGTAGAAGGACTTCGAAATCGCGACCAGCGGGATCACCGCCACAAACACCAGAAAGACCGGCTGCGCAAGCAATCGCCACGCACCGAGTCCGAACACGTCCTGCGGCGCACTTGAGGCGCGCCTGGGAGGAGTATGAGGTAGCGTCAGGCAGTAGATTGCGAGCGCGAACTCCACTCCGGCGGCGAGCCGGAAGAAAGCGCCGTTTCCCTCTCCGAGCAGCAGCCCCACGATCAGACCCGCCGCGATCCAGCCCACGCAGCCCCCGATTGCGACACGCGAGAACAGGCTGGAATCGCCCAGGCTGCGAAACGCGAGGTTGTCTGCCAGTGGGAGCGCCGGCATGAAACAAAGAGCGTGCATCAGCACCGCCGCCAGCAGAGCGGGAAACGAGGTCTGAGGACCCGCCGCCAGCAGGCAGGCGGCTCCTCCCGCGTGGAGGGCCGCCAGGACGTGCTCCGAGGCGAATAGGCGGTCCGCCACGTACCCCACAAACAGCGGTGAGGCGATGGCGGCTAGAGCCCACGCCCCGCAGATCCAACCGATTTGCGTGCCGTTGAAACCGAGGGCTCCGTTCATGTAGCCGCTGATGGGCACAACCCACGCGCCCCAGACGAAGTATTCGAGGAACTGCAGCGCCGCCAGCCGCGTGTAGAGCTGGCGGCATGGCCGCGCACTCATGTTCTCCGCCGCCACTTAGGCTGCGCTCCAGGCGGTGCCGTCCACCTTCTCGAGCCGACCGCTCGCGGCCGAACGCGCACCCGCTTCGAGGATCGCCATCACGTCCACGTTGAATTCCGGAGAAAGAATCGGATAGGGTGCGTCACCCGTTTCGAGGCAATACAGGAGTTCCTCGGCGACGTTGGAGCGCCCCGGCGGCAGTGCGCCGGATTCGACGGTCTCGGCGGCGGCATCGGGATGCTCGACCTGCACCACCGGCTGCCCGCCATAGATCTGGAAGCTCAGCAGCCCCGCCGAACCGTAGGCCGCCACCGGCCCGGTCTTGAGGTATTCGCTGCCATAGGTGGTCCACGATCCCTGCGCCACACCAATCGCATGGGGAAACCGGATGAGAAGGGCGCCGTTGTCTTCCGCATCGGCCCACGGGCTGTCGAGATTGGCCTTCAGTCCGAGCGCGGCGGAAGCGGGCTCTCCGACGAACCAGCGGGAGTACATGGCGCCGTAGCAGCATAGGTCGAGGAAGGCGCCGCCTCCCGCTGCGGCCTGGTGCCACCACGTCGCCCCCCGTTCCGGCCCCGTCATGCCGGCAGCCGTCTCCGCGATTCGATGACGCGCGCCCGGGCCGAGCGTTCCGGAGTCTCCCACGCGGTAGCCGACCTCCAGTACGCGACCGATGCTTCCCGCGTCGATCAGTTCCTTCGCCTTTCGCGCGTGGGGAAGCCACGCGGCGGGCCAGTTGACGATCATGGTGGTGCCAGCCTCGCGACAGGCTTGTGCCATCTGCCGTGCGGCGGCGTAGGAAACCGCCATCGGCTTCTCCACACAAACGTGCACGCCGGCCCTGGCGCATGCCGCGACCACTTCGCCATGCTGCCCGTTCTCACACGTGACGATCGCCGCGTCGAGCGACTCGCGCTCGAGCATCTCGCGCCAGTCGTCATGGCATTTGTCGAGGCCGCACTGCCGCATGACGTAGTCGCGGTTCCATTCCCGCGTGTAGGGTGCCGCGCGCAACTCCGGACGCAAAGGCCGCGTGTCTGCGCAGGCGGCTACCTGCACCCCAGGATGCGCGTGATAAAGGGCCGAGACATGATTCACGTGCACGTGTCCGAACCCGATGATTCCGATGCGACGCTTGCTCATGACAGGCTCTCCTGCGGGATGCGGTCCTCCACGTCGATGCGAACCTCGCGACCCTCAGCCGCGGAGCGGTACATCGCCTCGAGTGCACGCATCACGTTCAATGCCTCCTCGCGCCGTACCAGCGGCTCCTCGTCGCCCCGTATCACCCGTACGAAGTGCGCCACTTCCTTCCAGTGCGCGTAGAAAGGATGGCTGGGATCCGGCGGCGGCAATTTCGGGCTGATGTCCACCTGATAGCCCGCGATGTTCTTCACCACCTTCAGCTCCGGCACGCGCGGATCGAGGAACAGGCCGCCCTCGGTTCCCATCGCCATCACCATGCCCCCAACGCTGTCCGGCACGTTGGCGGCCCAGCTTGCACGGAGGGTCACGGCGGCGCCGTTTTCAAGCCGCAGAAACCCAGCTCCCATGTCCTCGACGTCGCAATCCCGGAAGTCGGGCGGGGGAGAATCGAAAGTTCCAATCGGTGCGCCGCTGTCAGCCAGGGTCGCTTTCCATTCTTCTTCGCGGTTCAGCAGTTCGCGGCACGTCATCGCGCTGGCGGCGATCACCCTCGGGTTCCCAAGAATCCACAGCAGCGCGTCCAGGACGTGAACCCCAAGGTCGAGCAACGGCCCACCGCCCGAGTCGCTCCGCCGGTGAAAGGCGCCCCACCGCGGAGCACCGCGCCGGCGCAGCCGGGCCGCCTCGCCGTAGTAGATCTTTCCCAGTTCCCCCGAGGCGGCGAATTGCCTGGCCGCGGCAATCTGGCTGTAGAATCGCATGGACTGGCCGACAAGTAACGCCCGGCCATATAGCTTGGCCGCGTCGAACATGGCTCGTGCGTCGGCGAAGCTTGCCGCCGCCAGCGGTTTCTCACACAGAACATGCGCTCCGGCCTGCAGCGCCGCAATCACGTACTCTCTATGGGAGCGCGGCGGTGTGCAGACCGTCACCGCATCCAGCTCGAGCTCGGCCAGCATCCGGCCGGGGTCCTCGTACCAGTGCGGGATGCCATGCCGGCTCGCCGTCGCGGCGGCGGCATCGCGCGACCTGTCGGCGACACCCACCACCTGCACCCCCGGCTGGTCCTTCCAGGCTGGAATGTGCGCCGCATTGGCGATCATGCCGGCCCCGATCACGGCGACTCTCAACTGTCTCGTCTCCTGGGCCACGGTTTCCTCTTTTACAGCTTCAAAGTCACACTCCACTTCTCGTTGCGGCGCATCATCTCGTCCCAAGTCACCACCGACGTCTCATAGGCGGCTGTGCGGCCCAGGATGGCGGTGAGGGTTGCATCTACGCTGGCCGCGGCGTTGTTCAGACAGCCGCCGGCCCGGACGCTGGCGGCGAACTCCTTCACATTGACGATCGGACCCTCGCGCCACAGGCCTGTGTATCCCTTGGCTGGCCCCGGATATCCGGCCCACGGCTTCTCTCCGGTGATACTCAAAGCGCCCAGATGATGTGTGTCTGCCGTGCCGCGCGTGCCGTAGATGCGGATGCCGATGTCATAGAAACCCTTGCAGAACTGCGCCGAGCTGAAGTCCACCTTGAACTCGCCGGGGTACCAGTAGATGACCAGGAAGTGGCTCCAGCAGTCGCCGATGTCGATGCCCGCCCGCCCGCCGCCCGTCCCCATCGCCTGAACGGGGTGAGCGCGCAGATACCAGTTCGTGGTGTCGAGCGGGTGCACGTTCTGCTCCACGATGATGTCGCCGGAAAGCGCACGGTCGAAGTACCAATCGCGCAGCCGGGCTTCGTCGGCCGGAAGGCCGCGCTCGGCGCGGCGCTCATTCTGCGGCGCATGATAGTAGACGTGCCCGAGGATCGGTGTGCCGATGTCGCCGCGGTGGATGCGCGCCGCTGCTTCGCGAAACGCGTCGCGCCCTCGCGCCGGCCAGTCGATCCAGAAGTTCAGCCGGCCCTTGGCCTTTTCGCCGCTGGCGAGGATGCTGCGGCAACCGGGCACATCCACAGCCACCGGCTTCGCTAGAAATACCTGTTTGCCTGCGGCGACGGCCGCGTCCACTTGCTCGGGATGGAAATAAGGCGGGCTGGTCACCACGGCCACATCCACATCGGAGGCGAGAAGCTCGCGGTAGGCGTTCAGTCCGACATACTGGCGCGGCGAACTCAGCCGCAAGCTCTTCGCAGCGGACTCCGTGCGGTCGCGAAACGCGTCCGCCAAGGCCACCACCCGCGCGCCGGCGTGCTCGGCGAACAATTCTCCAATGAAGTTGCCGCGTCCGCCACAGCCGATGATCCCCACTGTGAACGCCGAGTTCGCGGCGCTGCCGAAGACGGTCTGCGGTCTCAACAGCAGCAGTCCGGATGCAGCGCTTGCCCGCAGGAAGTCCCGGCGTTCCGCCGGCTGCGGTGTCCAATTCTGGTTGCGCATGAAAAGCTCCTTTCACCCAAGACTACTGCCAAGCGAACTTCATGACAATTGAATGTTATTGAATTAGAGATCCGATTTGGTTAATATTGCTACCATGGAAGTCCGCGAAGCGCGTTCTCTGCTGCTGCTGGCCCAGTTGAAGAGCATCAAGGCCGTGGCCGAAGCGCTGCACGTCAGCCCGCCGGGCGTGCACAAGCATCTCAAGACGCTGGAGTGCGAGCTTGGTGTGGCGGCCTACGAGCGGGACGGCCGCCTGCTCCGACTCACCGAGCCTGCGGTCGCGATTCTCCCCTACCTGCAGCAGATGGTGGCGGAGTATGACACCGCGGCGCGCGTGATCGGTGAATGGAAGGGCGTCAAGCGCGGCCTGGTGCGCATCGGATCGGGCCCCGTGGTGGGCACATGCCTGGCGCCGGACATGCTGGCGCGGTTCTTCGCGCGCTACCCGGGCGTCAACGTGGTCTTGCAGACCGGACAGGTGAAAGCGCTGGTGGAGAAGCTCATCAACGGCACGCTCGACGTGTCGTTCATCGCCATTCCGGAACTCGCCGAGGAGCCGGGCCTGTCGCTCGAAATGGTCGACGTGGCGTGCGAGGTGGTGGAGATGCCGATGGTGTTCGTCTCCGGGGCGGCGCACCGGCCGAAGCTGCGTTGCTCGATCGCCGACTTGGCCCACACCCCGTTCGTGCTTTTTGAGAAGGGATCGGCGGCCGACCGGATGATCGACCGCTACTTCGCCAAGTTCTCCTTCCGTCCCCCCGTGATCATCCGCTCCGACTCCACCGAGACGATCAAGGCCATGGTCCAGCAGGGTTTGGGGATGTCTTTGCTCCCCTTCTGGCCGGTCCAGCACGACATGCGCATAGGGAAGTTGTGGCACATAAAGCCGCGCGAATCGCCCTTGACGCTGAAGATGGTGCTCGCCATGCGCAAGCGTGCCATTGGAGCGCCTGCTGTGCGAGCGTTCGTCGATCTAGTGAAGAACTACCGGCCTGAGCCGCCGAAATAGGGCGCGGCGCCTCCCAAATTCACGAATCGGGAGTCTTTCTTCAAAACAAATCAATTGACTAGAATTCTGGCTGAGCTATAGTTCATTGTGGCGCCAGGACTCCGTGGAAAACCGAAGCCCGGGAAAAGGCGGCGACGTCATCGCAGCGCCCGCCATTCCGAGTGACAGGAGTATCGTCGTGAAAACGCTCTGGTCAGTAATCCTATTGACAGCCGGAATCGCACACGCACAAAACATCTCATCGTTGCTCTCGGGCACGGTTCACGATCCCAGCGGTGCGGTCGTGCCCGCGGCTACAGTCAAACTGGTCGCGGAAAGCACCGGTTTCGTCCGCACAACCAATACCAATGCGGCCGGCTTCTTCGTGTTCCCCGATCTGACCGCGTCGGTGTTCTCGCTGACCATCTCCGCGCCCGGGTTCAAGAACTACGCTCAGACCGGTATCGCAGTCAACACCGGCGAGGAACGTTCGCTCGGCATCGTGCGCCTGGAGCTTGGGGCGGCGGCCGACACCATCACCGTAACTGCGGATCTGGCGCAGGTGATGACCGCCTCGGGTGAGCGAGCTGGCGTGTTGGCCAGCCAACAACTGTCCGATCTGGCGATCCGGTCGCGTGACATCATGGACGCGGTGGCGCTGCTCCCGGGCGTAGTCGACACCAATGAATCGCGGGAGTCCGCCTCCGCCGATAGCGGTACCGGCATCTTCATCAGCGGCTCGAGGGAGAACAACAAGAACATCATGGTGGATGGGATCCCGGACCTCGACATCGGCGACTCCAAAAGCTTGGCGAGCGTGCCTTCGATGGCTTCCGTCGCGGAACTGAAGGTGCTGATGACGAACTACTCGGCCGAATCCGGCCGCAACTCGGGCGGGTCCATCACGGTCATCACCAAGGGTGGCGGGAAGCAGTTCCACGCCGAGGCCGGATGGTATCACCGGCACGAGGATCTCAACGCCAACAACTATTTCAACAACCGCAATGGGCTAACCCGGCCGCGCTACCGCTTCAACATCGTCGACTACAGCGTCAGCGGACCCATCTACATCCCCCACGTCTTCAACTCGGACCGATCGAAGCTGTTCTTCTTCTTCTCGCAGGAGGTCCAGTCCCAGCTCGTGGCGACGGCGTCGAGCACGCATACGGTGCCGACCCTTCTCGAACGAAACGGCGACTTCTCCCACACCTTCGACGTCAACGGCAGTCTCATCAAGATCACCGACGCGCTGAACAACCAAGTCGTCTTTCCCGGCAATGTCATCCCGGCTTCCCGCATAAACCAGGCCGGCCAGAACCTGCTGAAGGTGTTCCCCTTGCCGAACTTCACCGATCCCAATCCTTCGCTCCGTAACCAGTGGAACTACATCACCAACGCCAGTTATCCCTATCCCAGGCGCGTCGAGACGCTGCGCATCGACTATTCGCCGCGGGCCAACGTGCAGTTCTACACGCGGTTCAACTGGAACGCCGAGGAACAGACTTCCTATTACATGGGCGGCCCGACCGTGCAGGTTCCCAGCACATCCAGCCAAGATCGCCCCGCCTGGCTGGGCAGCCTGCACAACACCGTGGTCATCACGCCTTCGCTCTTCAACGAGTTCCTCGTCGGCGCGCCGAGTATTTCCGGCCCCAAGTGGGCGATCAACGACCCCGCGAGCGTCAGCCGCAAAGTCCTCGGCGTCGACATTGCGCAGTGGTTTCCGGTGAATAACCCGGACGGAATCATTCCGAACACGACATTCGGAGGTGTAGCTAATGTCGGCAGCATCGCCTTCGCCGCTGACTATCCCGGTTACACCAACAGCGTCAGCATTACGGTGGCCGATAATATCAGCAAGATTTACGACACCCACGCGTTCAAAGCAGGATTCTTCTTCGAGCGCTCCCGCAAGAACCGCGCGGTGGGAACGAGTACGCGCGGCGCGCTGGACTTCACCCGCGACCCCAGCAATCCGCTGGACAGCAATTACGCCTTCAGCAACGCCCTGACGGGTGTGTATGATAGTTACTCGGAATCCACGGCCCGGCCCTGGGCCAGCCTCCGCTTTTCCAATGTAGAGTGGTACGTGCAGGATGACTGGCGCGTGCTTCCGAAGCTGTTCCTTAACTACGGCGTGCGCATTTATCAGGACGCTCCCCAGACCGAGCAACATGACAATTTCAATGTGTTTTTACCGCAGTACTGGTCCGCTTCCGCCGCTCCCACGTTGCTGCGGCCGGCTCTCACCGCCGCGGGACAGAAAGTGGCGCTCGATCCGGTGACGGGTGCGACTTACGCCAGCAACCTGATTGGGACGTATGCGCCAAATCGGGGCGACCCGGCCGACGGAATGATCCCGGCGGGGACCCACGGGGTGCCCGTCGGTCTGGCCAACATGCCGGGCATGCTGGCGGCACCGCGTATCGGCTTTGCGTGGAGCCCGTTCGGCAAAACCGTCATCCGCGGCGGCGGCGGTATGTACTACAACCGCTCGATCAACTCGCCATGGACCTACATGGGGAGCACGCCACCGCGCGTCTACACGCCCACCATCTACTACGGCCAGATCGCCACGATCGCCCAGTCGGCCGGCGGAGGGATCCTGGCGCCCGGCAGCGTCAAGACGTTCCTGACCGCGCCCAACCAGATGCCGGAGGCCGCCTACAACTACAGCTTCGGAATCCAGCAAAGCGTTGGCTCGGGAACTACCATGGACGTCTCCTACGTAGGCTCGTTCGGCCGGCACCTGTGGTGGGTGCGAAACATCAACCCCGTCCCGATCGGCGCGCAGTTCGTGGACCTCCATCCGGGGAACCAAGACCCGAGTTCGCCCGGCTACGCCCTGCCGGTCAACTTTCTTAGGCCATACACTGGCTACGGCGACATCAACGCCTATGAGATGGCCGCCAACTCGAGCTATCATTCCCTTCAGATGAGTTTCCGTCACATGATGAAACGGGGCTCGATTACCGGCGCCTACACCTTCTCCAAGAACCTGGGCACCGCTCTCGAATGGGACAGCACGGTCAGTCCTTTCTTCCCCCCTACGGACAGGAACTACGGCCCGCTCCCCGAGGACCGCCCGCACGTCTTCAGCATGTCCTATTACTACCGTCTGCCGGATCTGGGCAACCGCCTCCAGTGGCGGCCGCTGGGGCTGGTAGTTGACCATTGGGAGCTGTCCGGCATCACCAGGATCTCCTCCGGTGGGCCGTTCACGCCGGGCATCACCACCATCGATGGCGCCAACCTCACGGGAACACCGTCGGAAGCAGCGCGCCCGGACGTGGTGAACCCGGAAGCCCCGGCTGTCGACCGTTTCGGGCGCCCGGCGCGCGGCACTTTCGGTAACACCGGGACGGACGTGTTGCGTTACCCTGGTCCGAACAACTGGGACATGTCGATATACCGGCGGATTCCGCTGCGCAATGAAAAACACTATCTGCAATTGCGCCTGGAGACCTACAACGTCTTCAACCATACTCAGTTCTCGAGTCTTTCGAGCACGGCAAAGTTTGACGTGCAGGGCAACCAAGTCGATCCGCTGTTTCTTACTCCAACCGCCGCGAGGGCCGCGCGTCGCGTCCAGTTGGCGCTGCGGTTAGGATGGTGAGGTACACCGCCATGTGGAAGACCTGGATACTTGCGGCCGCGCTTGCCATGGCGACTGCCGCGCAGAACCTACCGGAGCCGCGCTACCTGGTCGAGCCGGGCTGGAAGCCGTTGCTCAACGGCCGCGATCTTGAAGGCTGGCACGCCGCGGACGGCAAGCCGCTGGAGTGGTTCGCGACCACGGCGGTTCGCTGGGACCGTGAAAGCGCGCCGTTCGCTCTGCACGCTCAGCCCGCGGCGGGCGGGCTGATTCTCAATAGCGCCGCGGGTAAGACCGCCAACCTGGTAAGCGACGCGACGTTCGGTGACGTGGAACTGTATCTCGAATTCTTTCTGGCGCGCGGCTCCAACTCCGGCGTTTACGTGCACGGACTGTACGAGGTGCAGGTCAAGGACAGCTACGGAGTTGAACACCCAACTTCGCACGATTGCGGAGGCATATACGAACGTCAAGTCCCCGGAAAAGGCGGTGTCGGCGGGACGGCGCCGCTGCGCAACGCATCGAAGCCCGCCGGAGAGTGGCAGACCTTCGAGATCCGATTCCGCGCCCCGCGATTCGACGCCGCGGGAAGGAAGATTGAAAACGCTCGCTTCCTGCGCGTGCTGCACAACGGAATCTTGGTGCAGGACAACGTCGAAGCGGAAGGCCCCACCACATCACCTCTGCCGATCGTCGAGGCACCCTCGAACCCGCTGATGTTGCAGGGCGACCACGGACCGGTCGCCTACCGCAACATCTATATTCGCCCGCTGCGTTGAGCCGTCGCCGCGCCGGCTCGCGCCGGCGCAGCCTCGAATTATTGTTATTAGCGCCGGGGACATCGAAATGCCAAACCTGAAGTGCATGAATAATCGCTCCCTACGCCTTTTCAAGAGCTTGGGGCCAACTCCCGGAATGCGATCCTGGATCTTTATGCCCTTCATGTACCATCCGATCTTGGCCTTCACCGACACCGTTCTCGTAATCCGCCACCTGGCTGTTGACTTCGCAAGGTTGGCATCGTTATGGTGCCGCTCCCACAGTGCGCTGGCGGCGGAGAACCTCTTCCTTCGGAAACAACTGGCTCTGTTTCAAGAGCGCAAAGTGAAACCTCAGCGTGCCACCGACGCGACGAGGTTCTTGATGGCTATCCTGGGCCAGTTCTTTGACTGGCGCGGTGCACTCGTTGCTGTCAAACCAGATACTCTGATCCGATGGCATCGTAAGGGATTCCGCCTGTTCTGGCGCTGGAAGTCCAGGCCGCGCAGCCGGCCTAAACTGCCCGCCAGTCTGCGAGAACTAATCCGCGAGATAGCCGCTGACAACCCGATTTGGGGCGAAGCCAGAAACGCCGACGAACTCCGGCTGAAACTGGGGATTCGAGTTGCACCCCGTACAGTCGGCAAGTATCTATCCAACGGATTCCGCTCCGGATGGATACTTGATCCCCAGCAGCGATGGATGACGTTCGTCCGTAACCACGCCAAGGCCATCGTGGCCTGCGATTTCTTCGAGGTTGTGACAGCCACGTTTCGCGTCCTCTATGTTTTCGTGGTCATGGAAGTCGGAACGCGCAGAATCGTGCACCAAAACGCCACTGCCCACCCCACTGCGGAATGGACATTGCGGCAATTCCGAGAGGTACTGCCGGGGGACCACGCGTACCGCTTTGTGATCCATGACCGCGATCGGATCTACCCGCGGGATCTGGACCTAGCAGTGGAAGCCATGGGTGTACGAGTGCTACGAACGCCGGCACACGCCCCAAAGGGGAACTCATATTGCGAACGGGTTGTGCGCACGGCCCGATGGGAGTGCCTGGATTTTCTGGTTCCACTTTCCGGGAACCACTTGAAACGCACACTTCTTGAGGGGGCCGCACATTATGATCACGGCTGCCCACACAAAAGTCTTGGGCCAGGCATTCCACTGCCGCTCAACCCATTGCCTGAGTTCTCCCCGCAACGCCATCAATTTCTGATGATTGCCGCGTCCAAGCAAAGTCGATCCTCGGAGGTCTGCACCACGAGTATTCCCTGGAGAAGCAGGCGGCGTAGCGGCCGGATGTACTATTTGCGCACTTCAAGTTTATTGAACATTACCGGGTAGAATGCCTGCGTAATCAACACGCACCTGATTGAGGCAGCTTGGCGGACCGGCTGAGAAAAATTATCGGGAAAGGAAGGGACCAAGCATGAACGAAAGTCGGCGGCAGTTTCTCAAGACCACGGCCGCGGCGACGGCATTATCTCAAAGCAGAGTCCTCGGAGCCAACGACCGCATCCGTCTGGCCGGCCTCGGCACGGGTGGCCGGGGCCGTTTCCTGCTCGAGCAAGCTGTGCAGATCGGCGGCAACGAGATCGTCGCCGTGTGCGACGTCTATGAGCCGCACCGCCTCCAGGCCAAGGAAAAGATTGCGCCCCAGGCACAAATGTACGTTGACTACCGCGAGGTGCTCGACCGCAAGGACATCGACGGCGTGATCGTCGGCTCGCCCGACCACTGGCACACGCCCATGACCACTGACGCCGTGGGCGCGGGCAAGGACGTCTACGTCGAGAAACCGGTCACCCATAACATCCCAGAGGGTGAGGAACTGATCCGCGCCGTGCGCGCATCCAGCCGCATCGTCCAGGTCGGCTATCAGCAGCGCAGTTGGGAGCACTTCATACAGGGCCGTGAGATTGTGGCCTCCGGCCGGCTCGGAAAGGTGTCGCTGGTGCTCGCCTCCTGGTATCAGGACTACCTGCACGGCATGAAGGTCACGACCCAGGTCGACACCGCCAAGCTCGATTGGAAACGCTTTCTCGGCTCAGCACCGGACCGTCCCTTCGAGCCCTCCCGTTTCCTGCGCTGGCGCTGGTTCTGGGATTACGGCGGGGGCCACCTAACCGATCTTTACTCGCACCTCTGCGACGTCATCCACTGGTACATGGCGTCCGACACTCCCGCCTCGGTTTCGGCCAACGGTGGCATCTACTTTCTCGATTACCCGGAGTGCCCCGACACCATCACGGCAGCCTATGACTACCGGACGTTCGGCATCACCTATCACGGCACGCTGAACGGATCGCTCGACGGCGGCGCCATCGTTTTCCGCGGCAGCCGCGCGCTGATGAAGCTGACCCGCGACGGTTTCGCGGTGTACCCGGAAGGCATCGTCCCCTCCGAGAAGACGCGCTATCCCGAGCCCGCCATCGAAATGCGGTCGGAAGCGGACGGCGGCCGCCCGCATGTGGCCAACTGGCTCGACTGCATGCGTACGCGCAAGGTGCCTAACTGCCCCGTCGAGCCGGCTGTGGCCGCCGCCCGCGCCGCCCACCTCGGCAACCTGGCCTACCGCAAAAGCGCCACGCTAAGGTGGCCACTCGGCTGATGTTTCTGTTCCGCTCCGGACGGGGTGGACAGCGCAGTGGGTGTAATTCGGAGGCATTGAATCACGCGGCGGCCTCCAGCTCAAGTAAAAAGTCTCGGCGGGCCTGAGCCGGCGTTCGATAGTTCAGGCGCTCCAGAATCCAGTTGTGGTTGTAGCGATCGCGGAATTCGACGAGGGCCGCCTGCAGTTCCACGAGATTGCGGAAACGGCGGACCCAGAGCACCTGCTCTTCCCGAATCAGCCAACCTGCTTTCTGATGGTTGCTGACGCGGCATAATCATAGCGCCTCTCCCGGCTGGCAAGCATGCCCAGAGAAGGAGAGACTATATGACGGCGCCGACATTGGAAGCTGGGACACCTGAGAGCATGCTCGACAATCAGATCGAACCATTCCTAAAACACCTCCGCGCTGCCGGTTCCCCGCTGTTATGCACGGCACTCCGTTCGTTTTTTCGCTTTCTCCTAAAGGTTTAGGACGAATTGTAGATGATTTTGTAGCTGTCGAGAGCCTCCGCCTTCAACAGGGTTCCACAGGTTTCAACAGCTCGGCAACAACTCCTTGAATCGCAAGTACTTCAAAACAAGCTGCTTTTTCAGCTTCTTGGCATCCGCCTTGGGCGCAGTGGATCTCCGGTTGATGCCCTATGAAGATTTCCCTGTAGATTCAACAGCTTAGCGTTTCAAGAGGGGAGACCCCCTGTCTTTTCGAGGCTGCCACATCTACAGTTTTGACTACAATCGCCGCCGGGAATTCTCGGGAACCCTGCAAATAGCTGCTTTGAGCGCACCCGACCCTCTGCTTTTGCGGCAGGAGGTTGGGATGCCATGCGTTGCGCAAACAGGGGCACTCTGCGCACCGCATCTAGGCGCGGATGAAGGAGCTCGCCCGAGTGCAAGATCGCGGAGCGGACGGTTCCGGGGACATCAAAGTTCTTCCAAGCTCTTGCGGGCGGACACACGAATCCGGATATCCACTACCGGGTGCCACATGTATACTGAGTTCTGACATAAGTACATCGAGTTAATACGCTCGCGGAGATTCAATAGGACTCTGGGCGCCTCGGGCATTCGAGGGGCGCCTCGAGGCGAACCGGCTCTCAGGAGGGAGGCTCTGTGCGTATCGCCGAAGCGCCACGATCGCAGCTTTACCAACTTGAACACGATTATCGGGCAGCAAAGGAGGCAAAGAACTATCGGCTGTCCCAAGACATTCTCCAACGGATGATTGATCTCATTCAAGCTCATCAGAGCTCCTTCGATGAGCCGATCGACAGAATTCGGATTCTTCAGAGCCGTGGTCTCATGCTTGAGTATAGGGAGCGCCGCTTCCGCGCGGGTCTGCAAACCTCCGAGCTCCTCCGTTCGGTCGCTGCGATCAATATCCCATCCATCTGCTCTGGACAGCCATGTGAAGCGCTTGACCCTTCAGTCTGCAAGTCCCGCCGCCCTCTTCTCTCTCGCCGGCAAGCCAAGATGTGCGTCGAAAGAATCAATGCACTAGTTGATGCACTCAAAATCGAGGCCTTTGTCGCCAACCGCGAAGACAACCATGAGACAGCTCTAACCAAGCTCCAGGAGGCAGTGACGCTCCACGCCGTACTTCTTGAGCTACAGCACTCAGCTCGGGCGAGTTCAAGGAAGCCAAAGATCATTTTGCGCAAGCGCTCGAACTGGGCAAACTTTTGAATGCAGCACGGTGTTTCCCAAATTACTTCCGCGATATTCGGGAAGCTCAGACACACGAGTTATACGTTGATGCCGTCTCGGCTTTTAGTCGCAGCGAGTTTGAGACAGCAGAAAGCCTTTTTGAGCGCTGGCTTACGATTCATTCTGATCGCGCTCACTCCCATGACCTTCGTTTTGACAACATCCGGATATTCGAGGCCGCGTCGAGAATACTCGCGCGGATTAAGCAGCACTTTTCGATATCAAAGGAGGATTGGAGGCAACTTAACGAGCTCTTCGAGGACGCGTACGCAGCGCCGAGTACATGGGCGTTTGTTGAGGCCCTCTCACTGGTCCGCGCGCTCTCATTGAAAACGGATATAGACAAGAGCGGATTCCGTGAAGTATTAGACGGCCAGATTGTCGGTGTTGCGAAAGCGCACTGGCGACTGCTTCTATTTGATAACGGTCTCCTTGGCTCTGACAAGACTGTCGATATTGAATCTCAGCTTGGAGTTCCCTGTTTTTTTTATATATTCGATAATATGTCAGCCGATATTCCACATTGGCAGGAACTATTGTGGCAGAACATCAAGAATATGCTGATCCTTATGGCTGACTACGAGTATTACCGCTATCGCCATCGGACTGAGGGTAGGCCCTCCGGGTCATCCCTTAAGACGCTACCTGCACCCTCGGAGGGAATGAGTCTTGAAGAATTGAAGCAAGTAATACTTACTCACCTGGGTTCGCGCTCACCTCAGTATGAGCGGCAGTTTCGAACAGCGCTCAGCCATATCGACGAATCAGCCGTGGCGATTGATTGTGGCCGAGTCAATCCCGCCGTCGTTGCCCAAGAGGTGTTTCTTGGCGAGGTCCGCATTTGGCCACATGTCGTGCGTGTAGAGAGCCAAGAGAGGAAAAGTGTACGTTTCTTCGCAGACGAAGAGCCAGATTTTCTGGCGAATCGGACCACGGCGTCCCGACTGTGGAATCGCAAAGAGAAAACGATTGTCTTTGAAGGGCCACAGGAGGTCCAAGAGAAAGAGTTCTATTACCTAAGGCCAAGGTGGAACCTGAGGGCTGCTACCCTTTACCGCATACGTCACGAACCGTTCACGCGCTCGACTGTTCCGCAAGCCGTTAACACGTTTTACACTTACCTGGTCGGCGACGGAGAAGTCGCACGCGCTAACCAGTTCCGTGAATGGATCGTCCAATTTCAGCGGTCCGAACGGCTGCGTGTTTGCCGCCTATTGGGAATGGCTCGATTCTATGGTGAGCAGTCCATCAGAGAGATGTGGCTTGCACTGTACCGCTCCAAAGTGCCTCCTGAATTGAAGACGAAGGGAGTTGCATACCTAGGGCTTGGCCACACAGCGAAGAGCGGCTTTTATTCGTGTCACTACCACATGCGTCAGGCTCTGCTGGAACTAGGAGCCGGTGAACGGTCATTTGAAGACAAAGAAGCGTTCAGAGAGATCGGTGAATACAGCAGACACAGGACGACCCCACCGAGGTTTGTTGCGTTCGTGGACGACTTCATCGGCACCGGAGAGCAGGCCATTCGGGCCCTTAAGCAGGTCCGGAACCAGCATCCTTGGCTGCAGGATGCGACGGTATACTACGTAGCTCTTATTGGATTTCGTAGAGGGATTGCGGAGATCAAGAGCCGCCTTCCGTGGCTAGCAGACGTGCTGGTGGAGATAACACTCAATGAGGAGGATAGAGCCTTCTCCGACCAAAACCCGGCCTGGCAGTCCGACGATGAGCGCACCGAGTATGAGACGTGGGCGGCAGATCTTGGCCGCCGTCTACTTTTAGGAAGAAGAAACTACCAGCCCGACGTTCACTGCTTGGGCTGGGAAAACTCGCAAGCCCTTATATTCTTTCACTACAACGTTCCAAACAACACCCTGCCAGTGTTTTGGGGCACCGGGACCGACGACGGCAGCGTCTGGCAGCCTCTTGTGCATCGCTACGATTGAACGATTGAACCGTTGAAATTGCTCGCGCGCTGTCGCCTTCAACCTTCCCGCCACAGCCGCTATGACGCTCGGTGTGCAGTGGCTTACGGCACGGGCTGACTTAGAGAGACCGACAAGTGGTGGGGCGAAACCTTTTGCGAGACCGACGCGGACCTCCAACCGTAGGACAAACGCGGCGAAGCGAAACGGACTCTCACACACTTGTACGACGCCGCCCAGGTGTGGGTATATGGAGACTTTGATTTGAGTTCACCGGAGCGTCCCGATCACTGGCCCCAAGAAAGGGGCATCGCGTAGCCGCTAGCGCAATTCGTTCGGCACGGCCGCGAGTTGTTGAGGTATTGGGTATGCGAGTCCGAAATCCGGAATTGTAGATGATTTTGTAGCTGCTCAGAGCCTCCAAGCTCAACAGAGTTCAACAAGTTTCAATAGACCGCTCCCATCTCATTGAAACGTAAGCGCTTAAAAACAGGCCATTTCCGGCCGGGGCTAGAAACTGCCTTGGGCTCAGTGGATCTCCGGGTTTTACCCTATGTAGTTTTGTCTGTGTTTTCAATAACTTAGAAAACGTGGCTATTGAAGCTTGTTGAACCGTGAGGATGCTACAGCTATAGTTTTGACTACAGTCGCCTGGTCGGGGTCGCTGGAAGGCCCGTCAATGGCCAGTTTCAGCATGGGCGACCCCCTGTTATTGCTGCAGGTGGCCGTTAGGCAAATCCCCTGGCGAACGACGCTCGCGATGAGCTAGCGACCGCAAACGAACTGGGCACCGTCATCATCGGCTACAAGTTGCGGTTCGAACGGGTTCTAGATCGCTACCCGACTGGCCGAGGGCCGAGGCAGAGATCCACCGGTGAACCCTTGTCAGAATCCGCCAGGCCGCTATACTACCCGGCACAGGAAAGAATCACCGCTCTGTTTCCCAAACACAACCCCGGGTGTGAATGAAATCGTAGTGAGCCAAGGCCGGGATCAGCGCAACATGAGCGAAAGCTTCGGTGCCGCGCCCATGCTGACTGCGTTTCTGAAAACGGACGTCAATGCGGGCACGCTGATTGTCTCGATCGGTCAGGACGACGTGCGCGTGTTTCTGAACGACAAGGAGTACCGCCGGCGCACTCAGCGCGGCCAGTTGCGCGTCCAGACCCTCGGAAAGGTTACCGTGCGCGTGGCCAAGAGCGGCTTTCAGGAGGAGCCCGCGCAAACCGTCGAAGTGAAGAAAGGTGCGGAAGTGCGCCTGCAGTTCGACCTGAAACCGCAGCCGCAATTCGGATCGCTGCAAATCCAGGGCGCGATGGCCGGCACCGAGGTTTTGGTCGATGCGAAAAACGCTGGCATAGTGAGGCCGGACGGATCGTTCAGCCTCAGCGCCATCCAACCGGGCGACCACACGATCGACCTGCGGCGCGAACAGTACCTGCCGAAGCGATTGCAACGATCCATCCATGCGGGCCAGACTCTAGTGTTGGCGGGTGCGGACGTAGTGTTGGCTGCTGCCTACGGTACCATCCGGCTCACACGCAACCCTGCATCGGCAACCATTACTTACCGCCTCGGTGACGAAACAGCGTCGCACGAAGCCAGCGGAAACCAGATCGAGTTGCCCCCGGGGAGTTACGCATTTTCGGCGAGCGCACCCGGATTCACCGAATCTTCGACACGCCTCCAACTGGCCGCCGGCGAAAACCGGCAAGTGGACTTCGCCCTGGCTCGTGAGCGGCAGGCCGCGCCCCCACCCGTAGTCGCAGCAAGCGGGATGGCGGAGTTTGAGGACGCGCAGAGCTGGAAGAAGGACGGCGACAGTTGGGTCCACAAGGGTGGCGGATTCGTGCCTTATAAGCTGCCGCCCAACGGCGTCTTCACCTTCACGGTGCAATTGCTCAAAGGCGGCGGCGTATTCCGGGCAGGTCAGGTCCGCTGGTGTGTCCAGTATCTCGACGCCAAGACCTACCTGCTCTCCGAGATGGATGGGAAGAACTTCTGGACCGGAGTGATCCAAAAGGGCAAGCGGGCCGAGCGAGTCAAGGCGCCGCACAATCTCGGAAATCAAAAGGCGTTCACCATTCAGCTCGAGGTGACGCCAGATCACCTGGTGCAAAAGGTGCGCGTGGGCGACGAGTGGAAAGTGCTCGATACTTTTGTCGAGCCGGGCCGCGATTTCACGCAGGGCAAGTTCGGATTTCTCATCCAGGGGAACGACGAGATCGCGATTTCCGATTTCAAGTTCCTGCCGAAGTGACAAACGCCTGAGGCTGCGAGTGGTAGGAGCGTACCTATCGCGAAATCCCCATGCAACCAGTGACGGCCGGTGCTGGAGGCCAATCTGCTGATGCGCCGAGCCGTACGTGCCATTTCCAGGGATAGATCCTGATAAGCTGGCGACCGGGTATAACACGGTCGTCCGTCTCGGTTTACACTTGTCGAATTCTCCGCGTACGTGTACAGCGGAGTACGTCTCGCACACACCAGCAGCCGCCGGACACGGCCGCAAGGCGGCGTTCCAGCGCGCGGGAGCAAGCCACAAAATTGTGACCGCAATAGAACTGAACCGGTAGGTGCTCAGCGCGCGTCCGAAATCGAAACCTGCACCCGAAGATAGAGATTACTGATCCCGAACATTTCGAGCGGCACCTCCAGAACCGTCCCAGGCTGGACCCGGGGCGGCACGCGGACGTGCAACGTGCGCTGCTCCTCCAAAAGCCCCGAGCCGGCACACTCCAGACAGCGGAAAAGGAAGACTTGGCCGGTCCCGCCGCACTCCGGACAGGCACCGAACACGGGCACGCCAACCGGGATCGTGCAACCGTAGAACGCCTCCGCCGGCGAGAGCGGCACGTCCAGCGTCAGACTTTCCGCCCGCTCGGCCTTGGGCACAGTCCAGCCGGTGAAGTTGCGGAGATAGCGCTCGCGGAAGGCGTCGAACGAAGGCTCGGTCTGTTCGGGCTGGCCGAACAGCGAGATAGGCTCGGGCGCGATCGGCCAGCTTGGCGGCTGGCGCCGGACCGGCACTTCCGTGACGCGCTCCGGCTCGCCGAAGTCGCGGTCGTGCGCGCGTCGGCGGTCGGGATCCGACAGGACCTCGTAAGCTTCGTTGATCTCCTGGAATCGGGATGTGCCAACCGGTCCAGC
>JBEKDV010000196.1:0-14207 GCA_050014175.1 Candidatus Solibacter sp.
CGCGGCTGGATTGGGACGAGAAGAACTGGACGGTGGCGCAGGACGCCGCCAAGCCCTTCCTGAAGGCGCGGTATCGCAGCCCCTGGAAGCTGGAAGTCTGACCAAGGCCATGCGGACCATCCGCTCGGTCCGATCGCGATCCCCCGATGTTTTCATGAAAGCCTCCACGAAGCGCGCTTCCGTGCCGCAGGCTCCTCAGCCTGCCTTTGAGCCGCGCCGGCTGTTTGCTATCGCGGCACTGTGTGCGGTGGCTTTGCTGGCCTACGCCAATTCGTTCAGCTCCGGTTTTGTGCTGGACAATCGGGGACTTCTCCTCCAGGATCCGCGCATCCGCGAAACCACCACCGAAAACCTTAACCTGATCCTGCAACACACCTATTGGTGGCCTTACGGCGAGAGTGGGCTGTATCGCCCATTCACGACGCTTACGTATCTGTTCAACTATGCCATCCTGGGCAACGCCGACCGCGCCGCGGGATACCACTGGATCAACTTTTTGTTGCACGCGGGAAACGTGCTGCTGGTATACGCCCTGGCGCGGCGCCTGTTTCGCGACTGGTGGCCGAGCGTCTGGATGGCGGCCCTGTGGGCGGTGCACCCGGTGCTGACGGAATCGGTCACCAACATGATCGGGCGGGCGGATTTGCTGGCGGGCATGACGCTGCTGGGCGGCTTTCTGATGTATCTGAAGAGCACCGAAAGCCGGGGCGCCGTATGCTGGGCATGGCTCGCCGGCCTGGCGGCCGCCACCACGGTGGGAGTCTTTGCGAAGGAAAGCGCCGCCACCATCCTGGGCGTGATTGTCGTCTACGAACTGATTTGGTGGCGGGAGAGGCGGCAGGGTCCGGCCCTCGTCGCCGGGTGCGTTGCCGTGCTCGCGGCGCTGGAAGCCATGTGGTACGCGCGGGCCGCGGTATTCAGCCATTTGCCTCCCACCAGGTTTCCCTACTGGGACAACCCGCTAGTGGATGCGGGCTTTTGGGAGGCCCGGCTCACCGCGCTCAAGGTGATGGCGAAATACCTGGGCCTATTGTTCTGGCCGGCGCATCTTTCCTGCGACTATTCTTATGCGCAAATCCCCATGGCGGCCGGCGCCGGGGCGGACTGGCTGGCCTGGCTGGTGGTGGCCGCCGCGGCCGGCGCGGTGGTCTACCTCTATGGTGCAAACCGGCCGCTCTTCTTCCTCTGCGTCATGGCATGCGTGACTTTCCTGCCGATGTCGAATCTGTTGTTCCCGATCGGCACCATCATGGCGGAACGCTTCCTCTATCTGCCGGCGATCGCGGCGGCGGCGGTGGTGGTTTGCGGATGCTACGCCATGGCCAGGCGTGCCGGCAAGGCGAAGTTGGCGCCGGTGGCGCTCAGCCTGATTCTGGCCGCCTGCACGGCGCGCACCTGGGCGCGGAACGCCGACTGGCAGGACGACATGAGCCTGATGAAAGCCACGCTGGCGACGTCACCGGGGAGTTTCAAATCGCACAAGCTGGCGGCGGGGCTTTACGATTCCGATCCGGGCAATTTCCGTATCGACGAGGCGCTTGCCGAGGCCGAAAAGAGCCTGGCGATTCTCCACCCGGTTGAAGATTGGCACAACAATCCCGATTCGTACCGCCGGGCGGGCGGCTATTATCAGACCGAAGGCGACCAACTGGCAGGGCGCGGCGCGGATGGCGGCGCGATCCCCTCCGCGGAGAGCCGCAAGGCATACCAAAGATCGCTGGCGCTGTTGCTGCGTGCGCGGTCGATCGTGAAAGCGACGGCGGAATGGGCGGCGGCGCACCGGCGGTTTGGTGAAGTAGTTCCCCGGCAGGCCGACGGGGACGATGCGAAGGTGGCCGATCTGGAAGGAACCATTTCCGCCGTCGAACTGCGCCTGGGCGACGTTTCGCAGGCGCTGGAGAGAGCCACCACGGCGCAACGTCTGGAGCCGGCCGCGGTGGAAAGCTATCGGCGGCTTTCCGCGGCATATCTGGCCGCCGGCCGGGCGGACGATGCCGCCGTGGCGCTGGTGGAAGGCACGCTGGTGACGTCGGACGTAGGATTGCGCCGGCAGTTGATGGATCTTTACCGCGGCGGTCTGGATACGGAGGGATGCGCCACCAAACCTGGCCCCTACGGCCCGGCTATGAATCCCTCCTGCGGGATGGTTCGCAGGCATATGTGCCTGGCAGCCAGCCTTGCGCTCGAACTGTACAGCCAGATGGGCCGCGCAGATCTCGTGGAAAAGACGAAGGTGCGAGCAGCATCGCTGGGGTGCCGGTAGAATGGTGGGGCAAGAAGAATGCCGCCGCGGCCTCAACGGTGAGAGGCCGCGGCGGCGGGAATACAGGCGATCGCAAACGGCTTAGAAGGTAAAGCGGCCGCTGAGTTGGACCTGGCGCCCGGAGGTTCCGGCCAGCGCACCGACGCATTTGCCGAAATTGGCGTTGCCGATGCTGGTATTCGGGGCGGCGGGAGTGAAGGCGTTCAGGGCGTTGTAGTCTTCCATACGCAGCTCAAACTTGACCCGTTCGACGATCCGGAACTGCTTCGCCAGCGTCATGTCGATGTTGACCATGCGCGGACCGACCAGGTCGCTGTACTGAACGGGATTGGTACGCACGGTGAAGGCCGGCAACACCGCAACCTTGCTGATGTCGAACCATTCGCCGCTGGTTGGGTGGGAGAGCGCCGGGTCGCCCGAAACCACCGCCGAACCGAGGCGGATGGGAACACCGGTGTTATACGTGAACACCGCGCTCACGTTCCAGCCTCCCAGGACGCCATCGACGAGCTTATTGGTGCTGCTCATGAAATGACGGCCTCTGCCGAGAGGCAGCTCGTAAATGGTAGCGCCGGTCATGCGCGCCTTCGCCGACTGCGCGGGGATCCAGGTGAGGTTCCGCGTGTAGGTGGCGATGTCGTTGTAATAGCCTTGGGCGACTTCGTGGTTGTAGTTGAAGCCCCACATGATGGTCAGGCCACTCGAATAGGCGCGCCGGGCCGAAATCTGCAGCGAGTTGTAATGGTCGCCGGCGCCGGGCGTGAACCACTGATTGAGCGTGCCGTATTGCGGATACGGCGTCAGCAGGGCACTTACCGCGACCGTGGCCTGGGTGCGTAATGTGCCCGGCATCTGGCTGGCGGGCAGCAGATTGTAGAAGGGATTGGCCACCTTGGCGGAGGTCGCGTTGCCGTACTGGTAGGCGATGCTCGGATCCGCCAGGTTCACGTTGAGGGTGTAGGGGACGTTGCGGCCCAACTGCACGTAGTAGGTGACATCGAGAACCATATGCGACGGCAACTGGCGCTGCACACTGATGTTGAGACGGTCGTCGGTTTGCGGTTTGAAATTCGGGTCGTACCAGAGGGCCGAGTTGCCCATGTTGGTGTACGTCCCGAAGGACTTGCCTGCCGGCGGCACGAGGCCAGTGGGGAAGGGATTGGAGAGGGTCTCCTGGGGCACGCCCTGTATGGCCGCGATGGAGTTCGTAATGGCGCTGAAGCCGCTGTAATCCACGCTGCCGAGCAGGGTACTGCCGAAGCCGTTGGTGAGCGTGGCCGGAACCACGTAGCGGGCCCATCCGGCGCGGATGGCCGTCTTGTCGTTCACCCGGAGAGCCATGCCGAGACGAGGCTCCAGCAACACCTTCGGTGGATCCCAGTTGCCCGGGTGGTTGGAATCGGTGAAGATCCAGGCTCCGTTGTAGATGGGGTTGGAAGTCCGCAACGCGGTGACCGCGGCCGGCATTTGCGGCGTGTTGGCGCCGGCGAGAGCCGGGATGGACTGCGTCAGGTCGAGCTGGCGAGTCAATCGGTTCTGGGTATCGGTCAGCGGCCCGCTGTACTCCCCGCGCAGGCCGAGGTTCAGGGTCAGCCGCGAGTTGACCTTGAAATCGTCCTGCACAAAGTACCCGAAAAACGTCGACCTGATGTGCTGGAACGGAATGCTCTCAGCCAAGGAATTGCCGTCCATGGCGCCCAGCAGGAAGGTGGCCCAGCCGTTGCCGCTGACGCCGGTGTTGGGCGAGTTATAGGTATTGGCGGTCAGGCCCGCGTCGAAGGTGAATTGGGTGAAGATGGGCCGTTGCGCGTCCACTTCTTCCTTGCGGAACTCCCCGCCGACCCTGAGGAAATGCCGGCCGATGTTCTTGGAGAGCTTGGCCGCCACACTGGGGGTCTGGGGCTCCTGAATCCAGTAGGTGAGCACGCTGGAAGAAAACATCGAGCCGCCGTTGGAGGTGATGTTGATGTTGGGGAAATAGACCTGGGGATTGGTGGCCGCGTAGGGCGCGTACCAGTTATTGGGCCAGAGGCCGGCAAGTCCGGTCGACCCCAAATAGGTGGAGGGAGAATCGAAGGAATCGTTGATGGCGTTGTAGGCGGTGTGGGCGTCGAAGACCGTGGTCGGGTTGATGGTCCAGACCAGATCGCCAGAGGCATTGAGGGCGTTGCGGGTGGAGCCCTGGAAATAGCGCATCACCGAGCCGCTGCCGGTATAGTCGGAAGTGGTTTCGGTGGTGTGCAAATAGCTGTACCGCGCGAAGAACTTGAGCTTATCGCTGATGTTGTAATCGGTCCGGTCCATGAAGTTGTAGTACGGGTAAATGTCATAGAGGTAGTTGGAGGAGTTGTTGGCCCCCGTCACACCGGTGCCCGGGTTATTGGGCTGCCAGAGGTAGGTCATCATCTTGGCCGAGGTAGCGTCGATGCGCGAGGCCGGAATCACGTTGCCGGCGAAAGGCGTGCGGGTCACCGTGCTGCCGCTGGTCGCCGTGGTCCAGGGATCGTAAATCACGGACAGAGCGCCCGCATTGTTCAGTTGCTTGGAGAAATCCCCGGTGCGCTCGGCCGCGGTGGGCAGCGTTTCAATGCGGCTGCCGTAGGGGTTGGCCAGCTTGATGTGCTCGTACGCGAAGAAGGTGAACAGCTTGTTCTTCCGGATGGGGCCCCCGACAGTTCCGCCAAAGGTGTTCTGGCGGGTCAGGTTGGCGGTCAGAGTGGTGCGGTCGCTCATGGCGCTCATGGCCGGGTTGCGGTTCATGTAATAGGCCGTGCCGTGGATTTCGTTGGCGCCGGATTTCGTGATGAGCCCAATGACCCCGCCCGCGCTGTGCCCGTACTCCGCATCCACCCCATTCTGTTGGATGCTGGTCTGCTGCACGGCATCCTGTGGCGGGGTGTAACCCGATTTCGCCACCGTCATATTCGGCGACCCGTCCAGAATGATGTCGTTCATGGTGTTGGTGGGCCCGCCGATGGAGAACTGGCTGGCCGCCCAGAAATGGAAGGGCTCCTGCTGGGTGGTGGAATTTACCGTTACCGCCGGATCCAGACTGACCATCATAAACGGATTCCGGCTGATTTCCGGCAGCGAGTCCGCCATCCTCATGTCCACCGTGTTCGACATGCTCGAAGTGTTGAACTCCACGCTGACCGGGGAGGCTTCGACCGTGACCGTGTCGCTGGCGTTGCCCACCGTAATGGCGGCATCGACCGTAATGTCGCCGCCGACTTCGACCAGGATGTTTTTTTGCACGAAGGCTTTGAAACCGGTGGCCGCGACCGTGACACTGTAATGGCCGGGCTCCACCAAATCAAACAGATAGCGACCGGCTTCGCTGGTAGGCTTTACGGCGTTTACGCCGGTGTTGTCGTTGGTCAAGGTCACGTTGGCACCGGCCACCACGGCGCCGGAAGGGTCTCGGACCATGCCTTGCACCCTGCCGCGTGTTTCCTGGGCGGTTAAAGAAACCGCCAGTATAAGAGTTAGGTATACACCTCGTCGAAGAATCGTCACTTGGACTCCCCCTTCTGCAATGCAATCGGATTTCGGACTCGAAACTCCCGTGATGTATTTTGCACCACTTTTTGTAAAGATTCAAGAAGAATTGTATAGATCTGTAAACGAATGTCGGGCGGCGGCCTGAAACTGCTCGCACCCTCACCGCAAACAGCTCGTCGAGTGCGGGAAACTGGTTGCATGGTCCACGCGAAAGACAAAGTTGCTGCACTGCGCCGCGCCACCGAGCCGGCCGAAAAACTGCGAGAAGGATTATCTCGCAGGATCATCCGCACCAACCAGCTCATGTCGGTGGCGCTCGATATCGAAGGCGGGTCGTGGAAAGAGCCTGAACCGTTCCACTCGCACCCTCACGAGCAGACCACGTACGTGGCCTCGGGCGAAGTGCTGTTCTGCAGCGAAGGAAGCGCCCCGGAGCGGCTGAAGGCCGGAGATATGATTGCGATTCCCTCCGGCGTTCCGCACTCCATTCAGTTACTGTCCGGTGCCGCGCGGCTGGTAGATACGTTCTACCCGGTCCGCGAGGACTTTATCAAGAAGAGCTGATTACAGCGCTACCCGATTGTTCATGCGGGTGATTTCCTTGAGCGTGGCGCCGGGATCGATCACCACGCTGCCACCCGCGAGGGAGGCCCCATTCGGAACCGTCAGGGTGACGGTAGTGGTTTTTGGGAACATGTCCAGGGGCGCCTTGAGAGCCGGCACCGGCACGGACGCCAGCACTTTGCCGCTCCTGTCGATCAGCGCCACCGTGGTGGCCGGCGTATCGACGGAGCCCAGGCTGTGCACCGTGACCCGCACCTGTTTGCCTTGCACCTTCACGTCCTCCTTGCCGATGCCCAGGTCGGGGCGCTCCCAGTACGGGGTGCCCTTGGAAACCAGCTTGAGGGTTAGCACGGTGGTGGCACGCGGCGGCAGGGTGAGTTGCAGGTCCGTGCTCCGTTCCAGGTCCACCGTGCGGGTGGAGAGCGAACTGTCAGCCGCGTCGTCGCCCTTGGTATCGACGCCCTGCACGACTTCCCACTTTCCGGGATCGACGCCCCAGGCGGTCAGAGTGGCCTGCACCGGAGCCTGATCCAGGTTGTAGGCGATGATCTTCATCTGCTCGGGCGTGGCCGACGGAATCAGGATGGCCACGCTTTCCGCGGTTGCCGGAGCCTGGAATTTCCAGCTCACGGCGTGGCCCGGGTAGTAGTAGTTGCGCACCAGCGGCACACCGCCCAGGCGCGTGCGTTGCAGCTCGAACTCCGGCACCATGACGCGATCGATCCACAGGCTGCCTTCGGTGTTGATGTACTCGCGCAGCGCGGAGGTTTCAATCTGGTGAGCGAAGAGCGATTCGAGGTATTTTTTGTCGCCGGTCACCTGCCACGCCACATACTGGTCGGCGTCGGTGCCCGAGCCGGGTTTCACGGAACCTGCGACCTCGTGGCCGTACGTGTTCCGCAGATTCAACAGATCGAGCGCGTCGCTGTTCACCAGTTCCAGGAAGCGGCGGGGCCCCTCGTCCTGAAGCGGCGCCAGGTACTTGGTGTCGCCGGTCCAGCGCCAGGCGCCCCACAGAATGGGCCACAGGCGATCGACACCGCCGGCCTCGTCCTGGTCGTCCTCGAACCGTATGGTGGAGTTCAGGTGATACTTGCCGTCGGCGCCCAGCTTGCGATGCGCCAGCAGGCCGTCGGCGAGTTGCAGGAGGGTTTGCTTCATCTTCGGGTTGCCGTTGAAGTCGACGAGCATCAGTCCAGGATGAAGAATCAGGTACGAGCTGGGTTTCGACCATCCCCAGGGTTCTTCGGTGGACATCTTCTCGCCGTTGAAGTAGCAGGTGCGGATGTGGCAATGACCGGCCTTGTTGACGCCTGTCAGGCCGATGGCGCCGCGGGCGGTCTCCATGGCGCGCTCCAGTTGCTTGGGCGAACCATAGTCGAGCAAGAGCGCCTGGCCGAGCACGGAAATGCCTTCCTCGTAGCTGTGCAACTCGTCGGCCATGATGGTGGACAGGCCCTTGGTGAATTGGTGTCCGGCATAGAAAGCATCGAGCTCCCGGAGGTCGCTCTGCTTGACCTTCTCCGGCTCCACGCCCATGTAGGCGAGTCCGGGCCAGTCATTGGTCAGGTCGCCGTCGTCGGACAAACCACCACCCAACTCGCCATCCTCGATCTGGCGGTCGTCGATGTACCAGAGGATGAACTTCTTGAGATAGTCGAGCTGGGTCACCTGCCGGAAGGCCCAAAGCGGAACGCCGGGCGGAGCCGTGGGCTGGGTGAACGCCGGCTTGGGCCGGCTCTTGTTTTGATCGTACCAGTAGACCTGCCCTAGCCAGTGGTTCGGATTGACCCGCAGCAGGTCCGTGGTGTCGGCCACGAAGCGGTTGTACATGTTCAGCCTGGTGCTGTTGGAGTGCTCTTCCACCATCATGGCGTAGACATCGCGCACCTGCGTGAAACGGTCGAGCTCGTGCTCCTTGACGGCGTCGGCGCGCGCTTTGAAGATGAGGCGGACCTGTGCGCCTTCGAGCGCCGCGGACCCGAAATCGGCGCCCGCGCCGGCGATGGTCAGATACAGCCCTTTGCCCGGCGGAAGGATGCGGTCGCGCGTGTCCAGCCACAGCGTGCGGGCCTCGCCCGGCTTCACCGAGAAGCTGAAATCGAGCATGTCGCGGTCCGTCCACAGGGGGTCTTTCACGCGCACGTTCATGGGGAAATAAGCGCCATGCGTCGGCTTCACTTTAAGCGCCGGCAAGTCGATGGCGATCCCGTCGAGGCCGTCCTTGATGTCCTGCCATGCCGCCGCCGGGATGACGATGTGAACCAGCGGCAGCGAGCCGGCCTGGGACGGTTTCGACGCGCCCTGGGGAGCCGTTCCGGCCACGCCCACCATGAGCTGGCGCTCGTCGCCGGCGAAGCGGCCATTGACGTAGGCGGCCAGAGGCTTGAGGCTGGCGTCGTCCGCCGGCGCGGTGGAGCTCACCGTGTAGACCAGGCGCGCGGTGCCCTGCGGCTCCGCGGAGGGCGCCACATAGTAGGCCGAAAGCTCGCCGATCGGCTCCTCCTGCTCCACGTTTTCAAAGCGGATCTTCTGCCCGGTAAGCGGAGTCTTCAGGTGGTGGAAGGTCTTCTCCTGTCCCTTGGGCCGCTCGAACAGCACCTTCTTGGCGTCGCCTTCCAGGTACATCTTGCCCCACGCGGAACCGGAGATTTCCAGGTGGTTCCACGGCTCGTTGGGCATGGTGAAAGTCACCGCCTTGCCGGAGAGCATGTAGCAATCCCAATCGGGAAGCTGGAAGTAGTCGTTGCGTCCGGGCAGGCGGGAGCGGTTGTAGACGCCCGGCCAGGTGGTCTCGCGAATGCCGTCGGTGGCTTTCCACCACCAACGCTTCAAGTCGTAGACGTCGTGGATTTCCACCTTGCGAATGGCGGTTTTCGCCGACGCCAGGTAGGGCGGCACGTCGCCCTTGCGGTTCCAGCCGTAGCGCAGCCACCATTCTTCCTGCCACTGGAGCTTGGCCAGCTCGCGCGCCAACGCCGGAATCTGCTGCGGTGCAACACCCTTGGCCACCGAGGCGACGTTGTCGTCCGACAACATGCGGTCGTAGATGCGGATCTCGTCGATATCGCCGCCGCGCAGGAAGTTATAAGCGCTCTGCACTTGCCACGGGCTGATGGCGCGGGAGTGCGGGCCGAATTGATCCAGGCCCGTATAGAGAACCGCCTTCTGGTCCTTCTTCACCGCCAGCACACCGTTCACGTAGAAGCGGATGCCCACCGTCTCATCCCAGGCGAGCGCCAGGTGCACCCACTCGTTGGGCTTGGGAAACGCGGGCATCTGGTACCGCACGCGGATGCGCGAAAGATTGATGTCCGTCACGAATGCGTCAAATCCGCCTTCGCCGTTATAGTCGATGCGCAGCCAGACCATGTCCCAACTGGAGTGGTCCGCATAGCCGACGCGAAAAATCGGGAACGGCGTGGGACCCACCGGATACCGGGACCGCCACGAAAAGGCCAGCGTGCCGCGCTGCGCGTAGATGTTGCCGGGCGCCCAGTAGGCCATCAACTGCGTGTTGGCGCACTCAAACCCCTTGCCTCTGGCTCCGTCGGGGATGATCTTGACGTTGGCGAGAAAGTTCGGTTCCCCTTTGCCGGCGGCATAGTCGGCGGTGAATCCGTTATCACCGGACAGATAGAATAACAGTCCCGGTTCGGACGCGGCGGCGAAGCAGACGCTCGCGCTCGCAAGTAAGGTCAGGCAGATGGTAGTTCTCATGGCTGGTTGTCAGATGAAGCTCGGGGCGCCGTCGGGCGCGAATGAAAAAGCGCGGTGCCAGGGCTTCGCCGGCATGCGTTGGAAGGCTTCCTCATCCATTTCATAGCCCCAACCCGGTTTGTCGGGGATGGCCAGATAGCCGTTTTGTACCACGATGGTGTCGCCCTTGACGAGATCCTTGCGGGGAGACTCGTCGTCCGGGTGATACTCCAATATGACGAAGTTCGGGGTGCAGGCGGCGAAGTGAATGTTCACCAGCGTGGCCAGCGGGCCGAGAGGGTTGTGAGGCGCCACTTCGACATAGTGCGCTTCGGCAATGGCGGCGATTTTCTTCTGCTCGAGGAATCCACCGGCCAGACAAATGTCGGGCTGAATGATGTCGGCTCCGCCGGCCGTCAGCAACTGTTGAAACTGGAACTTGGTGTAGAGCTCCTCGCCGGTGGCAATCGGGATCTGGACTCTGCGGCGCAGTTCGGCCATGGAATCCATGTTCTCGGGGCGGATGGCCTCTTCCAGAAACAGGGGGTGGACGGGCTTCAGCGCCTCCGCGAGGTCGTAAGCCACGTAAGGGGCGAAGATCCTGGCGTGGGCATCGAAGCACAGATCGACATTCGGACCGATGGCTTTGCGCATGGCTTCGGCTCTTTCTCCGAAGGCGCGAACGGTGGCGCTCACCGGGACGGCAGTGGTGAAGCCGAGAGTGGCCTTGAGCGCCGTGTAGCCGTATTTCGCGATGAGCCTTTGCGCGTCCTCGGGGGAGTTGGCGGCCTGATAGCAGCGCACCTTGTTACGGCATTTTCCCCCCATGAGCATGTAGACGGGCAGGCCGGCAGCTTTGCCCGCAATGTCCCACAAGGCGTGTTCGATGCCGCTGATGGCGGCGTTGACCACCAAGCCGCCGGGGAAGCGCGTGAAGTTGTACATGGTGGCCCAGAGGTACTCGACGTTGCGCGGATCCTTGCCCACCAGCCAGTCCTTGAAATCGCGGATCGTGGCGGCGGTGGCCTCGTCAGGCCCGGCGGAATAGGCTTCGCCCCAGCCGTGTAGCCCCGCGTCGGTGGACACCTTGACATAAACGTAGTTGCGGCCGGCGTTCACGACGAACGCCTGCACGTCGGTGATCTTGAGCGCCGGCTTGCCGCCGGTGTAGGTGGGCGCCATCTGCGGCATGGCGGCGGCCTGAAAAGGCAGGCCCACCAGGGAGCCGCCGGCGAGAAAATCTCTTCTGTTCATCGCTAAACCTCCATGAAACGTGCAGCCACCGGACGCTTGGAACGTGGGATCAGGCGTCCACGTGGTGGCGAAAGAACTCGACCAACGCAGTCTTGTTGCGGGTGGAAAGTGCCCGCGCGAGTTGTTCCATTTCCGTCTTGGGGAGAGACTGGAAGGCCTTGGCCAGACGGACGTTCTGCTCCAGGTGCTCCAGGGTGGGGTGCCCGATCACGGCGGTGGCGATGGGCAGCGAGAGCGCATAGTAGATCAGGTTGCGAGGGGTGGCTTCGGCCTGGGCGGCGAGCGCATCGCGGGCGAACACCTTCATGGCGATGACGCCGATGTTCTTGCGCTGGGCCACGGGCAGCGCCAGGGACTCGAAGCTGCTTTCGCCGGCGGTCACCGGCCTGGTGGTGCCGATCATGTCGGCCATGGCGGCGTTGAGCGCCATCTGGCAGCAGTCGAAGTCGTGGCGTTCGAGAGCCAGTTTCATGGCGGCGGGAGCGTCATGGCTGGTGATGCCGATGAAACGCGTGAGCTTCTGGTCGCGCGCCTTGAGGAGGGCTTCGAGGACGCCGCCTTTGGCCTCGATGCGGGCCAGGTCGCCTTCGTTTTCGAGAGAGTGGATGTGAATCAGATCGACCCGATCCATTTGCAGGTTCTTTAGGCTTTGCTCCACGATGCCCTGCACCGCGGCGCCGTCGCGGGTGCTGATCTTGGTGGCGACGAAGAGGCCCTGCTTTCCACCGCGCGCCCGGAAGGCCTTGCCGTACAACTGCTCGCTGCGGCCGCGGGCGTAGGCGTCGGCGGTGTCGAAGTAAGTAACGCCCGCCTCGGCGGCCTGGACGATGAAACGCACGGCTTCCTCGTCGTTACGAGTCTGGTAGAAGCGCTGGCCTCCGCCGCAGGCCAGGATGGAGACACGCTCGCCGGTCTTTCCCAACGGGCGCATTGGCAAAGAAGACTCGGCGCCGGAGAGCGATCCGGTAATGCCGGCCACGGCTACCGTGCTTTGCAGGAACTCACGTCGTGAGGTGCTCATATGCGCTCCTTACTTGGTGTGAGCATATCATCATGCAATCCTCGAAGGCAGCGGGGAATCTCATAGTTTCACGGCCTGTCCCAAGCGCGCCGATTCGTAGATTGCATCCACCACGCGCAGCGTCTTCAAATAATCCTCAAGAACCGCGCCGAAGCTACAGACCATCCTCCTCAAACCGCGCTTGGCCGTCGGCGAGTCCAGCTCGAAACGCACGATCGCGCTCGAATCGTGAACGAGGCTCGGGGCAGAGAAGCGAAGCCCGCCATTCACAACTGCGCCCGCAGGAAGGCAAGGACATCGCGCCGCATCTCGGGCGGCTCCGCATGTCCCACGTCGTAGCGCAGCAACTTCCAGTGGCCGGGCTGGCCCAAACTCCGATAGACGGCCTGGAGTTCACGGTCGATGCGATCCAGTCCGGCCGCCGGTGTCAACTCGTCGCGATTGCCGGCGGTCGCCAGATGCGGCCGCGGCGCGATCAGCGCGTTGATCTGAGCTGTGGTGAAGTGCTTCAACAGCCCGGGGACGAAGTAGTAGACGCCGTGACCCTTCAGATTGTGGGCCTCGATCAGAGCTTGGTAGTCAGTCAGGCAGCAGATATCCACGCACACTTTCAGGCGGGGATCGAGGGCTGCCGCCCACCAGGCCATTGTGCTGCCCATGGACATGCCGAGGGTTCCAATTCGCCCCGTGTCCACTTCCGGCCGCGTGAGCAGGTAGTCGAGGCCACGCAGGGTGTCGTAAACCATCATGCCCCATAACACTTGGCCCTTCCAGAGCATCTCCTTGAAGGTATCCAACACCGTCCGCACAGAGCGCTCGCCGAAGCACCACATGTCCAGGCAAAGGGCACAATAGCCCTGCGCGGTGAGGTCCTCGGCAAAGGACGGCACGTTGCCGGGCTTTGGGCGGAGCAATTCGTCCTTGCCAAGGTTGTACTCGCCGGCGTGCCAGTGGTTGAAGAGGATCGCTGGTGCCTTCCCGTCCAACTGTTTTGGCTTGACGAAATAGGCCGACGCTGGTTCCAACCCATTAACATCGAGCACCAGCTTTTCGAGCATGAATCCGGGCCGCTCTTCGACTGCGAGCGTGCGGGCGCCAATCGGGCGTTGCCGGGGCGGCAGATCGCCGAGCAGACCGTAAAGTTCGCGCCGACGCGCCTCGGCGTCAGCGATCTCCTCAGCGGGTGTTTCCAAAGCCATGCCCACTCCTCCGCAGATCAACGTGTTGAGAAGCATACGACGTGTTGTGTGTGCCATGCGCCTCCTCGATCATTTTCTCTCAAATAGTGTTTTCCGACGGTCTTCGCTTCGACCCATTGTTTTGTTGACCGTCATGTTGTGGTTGTGCTGCATGTTCGGTGAAGCGCCGAACCCTCCACAGGATTGGTGAATTGGGGATACCGAGTTCAACCGTGGCGTGCCGCTACCGGCGCACGAAGCGGACGCCGGCGATGCGATTGCCGCCGAATGTCACTCCCGTGACCTTGCCTGCGGAATCGCGAAGGAGCTTCACTTCCGGCATGAACGCCGCCGAGCAGCGGAACTCGTCTTTGGCAACGGGCGCCTCGCCGTGGTGCGCGTCATCGATGGTCAGCTTGCCGTCCTTGAGGATCACGGTGCACTGCATCTCCAGTTCCTCACTCCTGTAGGCACCGACGTATTGCGGCAGATCCTTGGGATCGAACCGGACGAGCACCGTGCGGTCGGCCTCGACTCCGACGGCACCCGACACCAACTTCAGCGACATGCCTTCTCCCGGCTCGGGGATGAATTCCAGCTCGGTCCGCATTGGTAGATTATGGCGCGGTATCAGCGTTTACGCCAACCCGTTTCCATCAACCCCCTTTCAAACCGTGCTTGCGGTTTTCCCGCACACGGCTTAACGATGATCTTCTTGATGTGGCGT
>JBEKDV010000197.1:0-14204 GCA_050014175.1 Candidatus Solibacter sp.
GAAAATGGGGGGGCAAACTGGGGACAGACAGCGAATTTCCGGCAAACTGCGCCGGAAATTCATGTCAGTCCCCAGTTTGCCCGACAGGCCGGGAGGCCTGTCCCACTTGCTAGAGAACACGCGGCTCCAGGGCGAGCAGCTCCTTGAACTCGGGCAGGTCGCGCAGCCCGGCGAAGGCCGGGTCCTCGGGCAGTTTCTTGCGCTCTTTGTAGCCCTCTTCGAGAGCTTTGCGCAGGTACTGCAGGGCGAGCTCGTTGCGTCCGTCCTGCGCGTAGAGGGCGGCCATCATGTAGTGGAACTTGGCGCGATCCTGCACGCTGCGCTCCTGCAGCAGCGTGCCGTAGCTGGAGTGGTGCTCGAAAACCTCCGGGTCGAGCTTGATTGCGATGCGGTATTCGTCGTTGGCCAGAGCAAGCTGGTTGCGCGCGTAGTAGGCGGTTCCGAGGTTGCTGTGGATGGATGCCGAGTCGGGCGCGAGCCGGATGGCTTTCTTATATTGCGAGATGGCCCGGCGGTAATTCTTGGTGGCGTAATACACCGTGCCAACATTGTTGACCGCTTCGGAGTAAGTGGGTTTCAGCTTGATTGCCTGCTCGTAGTATTTCCTGGCGATATCGAGCTGCATTTGCTGGTGATAAGCGATGCCGATCTTATTGCGCAGCACGGCGTCTTTCGGCGAACCCTCGCGAAAGGCTTCGATGGCCTCGCGATACATCTTGCGAGCCATGAAAATGTCGCCGCGGTTTTCGGCGGAAAGTACCGTCTTGGGCGGTTCCACCTGGGCGGCGCGTGTGCCGTCGACCATGGAGTTGGGAGTGATTGTACCCGTTTGTGCGAACCCGAGAGCGGCGCCGATGCACGCCCCCAGAGTGATGGACCGAGGTCGGTTAACCATATGGCCCCCTGCTGTTATTTAAACACACGCAATAACCGCTGGAGTATCCCCTTCTTCTCTTCCTTCCTGGGTTCGTCCTTGGGGGACGCCGGCGGCGGGCCGGCGGCCGCGGCCTGGCCCGAAGCCTGGCGCGCCGCGCGGCGCACCGCCGGGTCCGGCGGAACCTGCCCGTCGCCCTGCGAACCTGTAATCGTGGGCGCCGACCGCCCTGCCGGCTGCGTGGCCGGCGGAGGACCGGTATCCCATCCGGCTACGTTGGTGACGCCGCCGCGCCCCCCGTGGATCGGGCAAATCCCTACCGGCTCCGTGCCGGCGATGTAGACTTCGGAGCGGGGCTTGGGACAATTGGGAGCCGCCGGCATGCCCGACTCGCTACAGATCGTGATGGAAACGATGCCGGCCGGCGCGTTGAACGGTTTCACATCGCGGTATTCACGATATTCCAGGGCGCGCTTCATGAACTCGGCCCATATGGGCGCCGCCGAGTGCGCGCCCTGCAGGTCGAGTTGGCGGTTATCGTCGAAACCTACCCAAACCACGCACAGCAGTTCACTGCTGTAACCGGCAAACCAGCCATCGTGCGAAGTGCCCGTTTTCCCGGCCAGGGGAATGTTGAGATTGTAGCGGGCGGTCACACCGGCCGCCGTGCCCGTGCGCAGGACCTCTTCCATCAGGCTGGTGGTCAGGTAGGCAACCCGCGGATCGAGCACCTGCTTCTCCTCCAGCTTGTTTTTGAAGACCACTTTGCCATCCTGCGCGCGCACCAGGGAAAGGAAGCTGGGTTTCAGGTAGTCGCCCGCGTTGGCGAAGATGGTGTACGCGCCCGCCGCCTCCACCGGGGTGATTTCGTAGGCGCCCAGAGCTACCGCCGGCGTCGGCTGGATCTTGTAGTTCATGCCGGCGCGGTTGGCCATATCCACCACCGCATCGAAGCCCACCATCTGGCCCACTTTCACGGTGGCCACATTGAGCGAGTGGGCGAGCGCATCGCGCAGCGTCACCGTGCCGTAGAATTTCTTCTCGAAGTTGCTGGGTTCGTAGGTCTGGTTATCGTAATAGAAGGTGGTGGGCTCGTCGACCACGGTAGTGGAGGCGGTCAACACCCGCGGACCGCCGGCAACGGCCGTATCCAGGGCGGTGGCATACACAAACGGCTTGAAGATGGACCCGGGCTGGCGCTTGGCCAGCGAGTGATTGAGTTGGCTCAACCCGTAGTTGCGCCCACCCACGAGCGCTTTGACCTCGCCGGTATGGGGATCGATGGCCACCAGCGCGGCCTGCGGCGTGGGCGGCGTCTGTCCCTTGAAACGGCGCTGCTTTTTGATCTGATCGTCCACCCCGATCATTCCCAGCCGGACCGCTTCCACCGCGGCGCGCTGCAAGCGCATATCGACGGTGGTGTAGACGCGGAACGCATTGGACTGAAAATCCGCGTCCTGGAACATGTTCTGCAGCTTGTCGTTCACCATGTCCACGAAATACGGAGCTTCCACGCTGGTGGACCCGGACTTGGTCACGGTGAGCGGCGCCTCGATGGCGAGGGCGTAGTCGCGGTCGTTGATCACCTCGTTCTGCCGCATCAGCAACAGCACGATGTTGCGGCGGTCCTTCAGCCGGTCCGGGTGGCGGAAGGGGTCGAAGTAGCCGGGACGCTGGATCATCCCGGCGATTTCGGCAGCCTCGGGGAGGGTGATGTTGTTGAGTTCCTTCCCGAGGTAGGCTTCCGATGCCTGCGCCAGGCCCACGATGTGGAAGGTGCCGCGCCAGCCCAGGTCCACCTGGTTGGCGTAGTATTCGAAAATCTCCTCTTTGGACAGCTTTTGTTCCAGTTGCAGGGTGATGATGACTTCCGCCGCCTTGCGCGTCCAACTCTTGTCCTGGGTGAGAAAGAACATGCGCGCGGTCTGCATGCTGAGGGTGGAGGCGCCCTGATCCTTCCGGCCCTCCTTGACATCGACGTAGACCGCTTTGAGGATGCGGATGGGGTCGAAGCCGAGGTGCTGGAAGAAGCGCTTGTCTTCAATGGAAGTGACCGCATCCACCAGAACCTTGGGAATGTCGTGGAACTTCACCATGCGCCGCTTTTCGCGCGCCGGCCCGGAGATCGCCTGGATCAGTTGCGGCTCCAGTTGGTACTGGTTGCGGGCGGTATTGTCCTGCAGGGAGACGATCTCGGAGATCCTGCCTTTGGCGAAGCGGATCAGACCGGGCTCCTGGTCGAAGTAGGAATCGGATTGCGGGAAGATCTCGATGGAATTGGAGTGGATCTGGTAGTATCCCACCGGGTTGCCGCGCGACTCGGTGTAGCCCGAGCGGCGCAGGCCGGTGGCGATGTCGTTGGGAGAGACCGTGTCGCCCACCGAAACCGATTCCGGCGCGGCGAAGATCTTGGCGGAGTTGGCAAACACGCCGGCGCGCAGCTTCTCGTCGATGATGCGCGAGTAGCGGGCGTAGAAATAGGTGAAGGTTCCCAGTCCGGCGATGACGAATACCAGAAACACGACGATGGCGATGCGCCCCACCGGGCCCAGCACCAGGCGCGTCAGACCGCTAGAGCGCGGGATGCGCAGTTTCATCTTTTGCCTGGCCGTTTTTGCGTCGGAATTCGCCACTACTGGTAATTCTCTCACGTGGGACAGGCCTCCTGGCCTGTCTTGCCGCGGTCCACCCTACCGGCTGCCGGCGCCGGGATAAAAGTGCAGATCGACCGTATAACCGGGGATGGTGACGCGGACAAAGTAGCGCACATCGATTCTGAGGCCCTGTGGCGAGCGAATGATATGCACGTTGTCTGCCTTTACGGGAAGATCCAGTTCGCGTGCTTTATTCAGTACGTCTTGCCGGAGAGCCTCGTCGGGTTGATTCCCGCTCTCCACACGGCGTGTCATTTCCGCCACGTAAGTCTGTAGTTTGAGGTTGTCCACGTAAATCGGGGCGAACAGGGCGCCGAAACCGAGCAATGCGGCGAGCACCGCCACCGCCGCGGCGATCCGCCATCGGGGAACCGGGTTCACGAGCGGCCGGATTCCTTGCCTGGGGCGCAGAGTTCCGTCCAGATATCGTCGGAGTGAGGTGTCCACTCGGCCCCGGAGAGGCCCGAAATGTGCAACTCGTCCTCGCTCAAAGTCCCGTGACCATAGGTGCAGATGTACTCGATGCGCGGGCTGCCGAACTGCAGGATGCGGCTCCAGGAGCCGGTTGTGATGGGCATTCGCAGACGGCGGAGGCAGACCCGGCAGCGGTAGCGCTGGTCCCGTACGATGAGATAAAGCGCACCGGCGAAAAGGAGAAAACACAGCATTAAGACGAAGTCGCAGAGCAGAAAGCGCATGCCGTCGTTGAGCGGCGCCAGCGGGTCCTTGTCCGGGGGAAAGTTCCGCGAGACGAGTTTCATCAGTCCGCCGAACACCACTGCGGCAACGCCCAGCTTGACCACGAACCATGCCCAGTAGCGCATAACGCGTTAGACTCTCCCTGTCTACCTTTAGTTTCGGCCCAACCCGCCACCGCGCGCAAGGGGGATCCGGCAGGCGCTTTCGCCTGCCAACCGATTTTTTCTCCGAATTCTGCGCCCGAAAGACTAGCGCCGGAACAGGTTCCGTAACATAAAGAACACATTGGCCGGACGTTCGGCCAGCCGGCGCATGTAGTAGGGATACCAGGCCATGCCGAAGGGAACGTAGAGGCGCACCCGGTAGCCCTCGGCCACCAGGCGGCGCTGCAAATCGCGTCGGATGCCGTAGAGCATCTGGAATTCGAAGCCATCGCGGGAAATCTTCCGGTCGGTGACGAACCGGCAAATCTGGCGGACGATGGATTCATCGTGCGTGGCGAGCGCCGGATAAACGCCCTTTTGCAGGAGATAGCGGGTCAATTCGAGGTAATTCCTGTCCACGTCGGCCTTTCGTGGGAAGGCTGCCGTAGCGGGTTCCAGGTAGGCGCCTTTGCACAGGCGGACGCGGATCTTGGCGGCACACAACTTTTCTACGTCCTCCTCGCTGCGATGCAGGTAGCTTTGCACGACCACGCCCACCGCGCCATAGCGGGCGTGCAGGGTGTGCACCAGATCGAGCGTGCGATCGGTATAGTCGCTGGACTCCATATCGACGCGGACGAAACTGCCCAGTTCGGCGGCGCGGCGCACCAGTTGGTCCACGTTGGCCAGGCACTCCTCGGAGGAAAGATCGAGGCCGAACTGCGTCAGCTTGAGCGAGACATTGGCCTGGATGCCGTTGCCGTGGATGGCGTTGAGCGTCCGCAGGTAGACGTCGCGGGCTTCACCGGCTTCTTCCAGGGTGGACACGCTTTCGCCCAGGTGGTCCAGGGTCACCGTGATCCCCTCGGCGTTGAGCGCCCGGGCGACGGCCAGGGCTTCATCGAGGGTTTCACCAGCCACGAACCGGGCGGAGAGCCGCCGCGCCAAGGAAGAGGTTTCCATCCATCTGCGTAACCATTTCAGACGGGACAGGAAGAGGAAAAAGCTGCGCACTCCGATAGGCTAACACCCTGCGTGCGGAAGGTCACCCGCGCCCCGCAGTGCCCAGTGGTGCTACGGCATTTGCTAGACTTCCGGGTAGTGGTTGTCGATAAGCCATTTCACATCCGGCCCGGCGAACTGCGCTGCCCGCGCTGTTTCGGGAAGGATATCGTGCCTTCGATGCCGCGCGGCTGGCGCGACGCGGTGATGCGGTTACTGGGCGGAATTCCGCGGCACTGCCGGTTCTGCGCGTGCCGGTTTTATGTGCGCGGGCCACGCGCCGGCCGCTAACAGGTGGGACAGACGATCGGTTTGCGTCGTCTGTCAGGCAGCCGTCCTGTGGCAAGCCCTGACAGACCACGAAAGACGATGGTCTGTCCCACTGCTGTTTGCCTTGACGCTTAGAACACGAAGCGGAGACCCGCCTGCAAACGGCGGGCATTGGTGCCGTCCGGGAAGCCCTGCGACGCATTGCCCGTATCGAGCAGCGACACGCCGTTGGTCAGAACCGGGTGCAGCACATTGCCTGTCACGCTATAGGCAGCCGTCTGCACGCCCGTGTTGTGGATCGTGTTGAAGGCGTTGAAGGCTTCAAACAACAGCGTCGCCTTCACCCGCTCCGAGATGGGCAGACTGCGCGAGAGGCGCGCATCCACGTTGTAGATCTGGTCGATATTCATGCTGTCCATCGGCCAGAACGGCACGCGGGTCGAGCCGCCCGAGCCGTTCAGCGTGCCGTGGTTCAGGCTGATGCCCGCAAACTCGGCGCCGGTGGACGTGCTGGGCGCGTTGATGGTCGCCGAAATCGGGTGCGCGCTGGCCAGCGTGGTGATCGCCGAGAGTTCCCACCCGTTGACGAAGTACTTGGCAAAGCCCGAAGTGCTGCTGGTCAGCACCGGCTTCCACAGCCAGTTGATGGAGAGGCGATGACGCTGATCGAGGGTCGAAGACCCCTTGTCCAGCGGGTAGTTTCCATTGAACAGGGCGTTGTTGTAGCTGTTGGAGATGTTCCAGCTTGCGCCCTGTTCGTTGCCATCGTCGATGGCGTGCGACCAGGTGTAGTTCACTTGCGCCGTGAAGCCCTTGGTCATGCGCTTCTGGAACTGCACCGCCAGCGCGTTGTACCAGGACTGGGCGCCGTTTTCCACCTGCAGGATGCTGCCGTAGCGGGTGTCCGGACGGGTGGCGTAGGGGAACAACTGGGTGGAGAATGTGCCCACCTGATTGCCCGCCGCGTCATCGATAAGGTACGTGTAGGATTGCGCCGTAGGCTGGCCCAGGTTGAGATCGCGCTGCGTGTAGAGACCGATGCCGCGCGTCCAGATGTAGCTCACCGTCATCCCGATATCGCGCGTGAACTGGTGCTCCACGGCGAACGTGCCCTGCTGCGTATAGGGCGCATGGAACTTCGGGTCCGCGAACACCAGGCTGACCGTGCCGGCAGGAATCCCGGCGGCGCTGGGCAGCGCGCCGTTGAAGATGGGAGCGCCGGCGGTGGTGCCGTTGATGGAGATGGACGTCTGGTACTTGCCGTTGCCCAAGAACATGGTATCCAGCATGTTGCCGTGGAAGCGCGCATAGAACATGCCGTAGCCGGCGCGAATCACGGTGCGGTCGTCCAGCGAGTAATTCAGGCTGACGCGCGGCGAGAATTCCTTGCGGGGGTTGGGAATCGTTCCGGTCTGCGGGTAATCGGGATTGGTAATCGTCGGCTGCGGAATCCAGGTGTGTTCATAGCGGATGCCATAGCCGAACGTCAGCCGCTTGGAAATCTTCCAGGTATCCTGCGCATACAGGTTCATGTCCGTGGTGCGGATGTTCTGAATCGGATTGCCGAACTCCTGCGAGAAGGTCGAGTAGCTCCTCAAACCGGTGACATTGCCGGTGAAATCCTTCGCAAAGTTAGTCAGGTTGCTGTAGCTGTAAGCGCCGAATTCATTGAACAACTGGTTCATCCAATCCTGCGTGGTGGAGAAATCCATGCCGAACTTGGCGGTGTGCGCGCCCTTCGTCCAGCTATAGTTGTCCACAATCTGATACCGGTTCTCGCTCGGATAGGTGCGCGGATAAGCCTCCGCCGCGCCCACCGTGGAACCGGCGACGGTGATGTAGGTCGCGCCCGTGGAGGGCCACAACTGGCTCGCGCCCGGATCGGAGAGGCGATCCTTGAACCAGCCGAAACGCATTTCGTTGACCGAGTTGGGAGTCACCACGCTCGTCCAGGCAGCCTTGCCGTTGCGGGTTTCCACCGTCGAGTTGCCGTTGTTGCCCAGGGCCGCGCCGCCGGTCAGCACCGCCTGCGTCTGAATGCCGTTCGGCGAACGCCAGTGCACGATGTTCATATCGAACGTGACCGAGTTGCGGTCGCTGAGAATCCAGTCGAGCTTGGCGAAGCCGATGTCCTGCTTATAGGAACGGGGCACCAGCACGTTCATCTGCGCCTGGATGAAGTTGATGGCCGCCGTGCACTGCGCCTGCGTGGCGCCTGTCGTGCCGCCGACGGTGCAATTCGAAGCGGGGATGTAGTTGCCTGTCGCGTCGGAGAGAGAGCTGTTCACGATGCGGTTCAGGGCCGGGAAACTGCGGTCCACAAAATCGAAATTGGTGAAGTAGAACAGCTTGTCCTTCTTGAGCGCGCCACCCAGGCTGCCGCCCGCGGTGTGCCGCCATTCCGGCAGCAGCACGCCGTTGGCGTAACGGTCCGTGGCTTCCAGCGTGCGATTGCGGAAGAACCAGTAGCCCGTGCCGTGGGTAGCGTTCTGCCCGCTCTTGGTCACGGTGTTGACCACGCCGCCCATGGCGCGGCCGAATTCGGCGGAGAAGCCGTTGGACAGTACCTGGAATTCCTGCACCGCGTCCTGCGAAATCTGGCTGCCGATGCGTGTGCGGCCGGCGTTTTCGTTGTAGAAGCTCTCGGTGGTGTCGTTGCCGTCGGTGAGGAAGCTGTTGCCCATGGCGATGCCACGGAAGCTGAGCAGACCGAATTCGCCATCGTTGGTGACGGCGGGAGTGAGCAGCACGAAGCTGTCCACGCGGCGGCCGTTGATGGGGAGATCGACGATCTGGTCCGTGTTCACCGTGGAGGTCACGCCGCTTTTGGTGTCTTCCACCATCGGCGCTTCGCTGGTGACGTCCACCTTGGTCGTGGCGGAGCCCACCTGCAGGGCGACCTTGAAATCGACGTTCTGGCCGACCAGGATTTCGAAGTCCTTGACTTCGTAGAGGGCGAAACCCTGCTTGGTAACCGTGATGCTGTAGCCCGACGATGGCGCCAGGGAAGGCGCGGCGAATACGCCCGATTCGGTCGAATTCATGGTGCGTTTGATGCCCTTGCCGTCGTTGGCAACGACGACGGTGGCACCGGGGATCACCGCACCCGTGGCGTCACGCACTGTACCGGATACGGAGCCTAGTCCGGCCGTTGCCTGCGCGAATGCACCCGCCACGAAGACGAGCGCGCATATTGATAGAGCGAGCACTTTCCTCATATAGTTCCTCTTGAGACCCTAAAACCTTAGACCTCAAGAATAGCAAAATAACTGTTTCAGTAATATGGATATTGAGGTGAAGAGACGTTAATTTTGCAGTCCCGGCAAAACTAGCCGATACTCGCTAATGCACTGAAAATAAATATACAAAGCGCATATACGCAGTACCACCATCTAAAAGTGGGGGCTAAACGGGGCTAACGGGTTTTGGCGCGTCCCCGGCAGCCCGGCACGTGGGATACTGGAGCGTGAAAACAGCCATGGACGGGCTTGTGGAGAGACTGGCGGCGGTGCGGGCGCGCATGGAGCGTGCGGCGGAGCGCTCGCGGCGCGATCCGGCGCGGATTCTGCTGCTCGCCGTCACCAAGATCTTTCCCGCTGCAGCCATTGTGGAAGCCTATGCCCTGGGACTGCGGGAGTTCGGCGAAAACTACGTGCAGGAGTTCGAAGGCAAAGCGCCGTCGGTGGCCGCTCTGGCAGGGGCGCGCTTTCATCTGATCGGCCATCTGCAATCCAACAAGGCGGCCAGGGCAGCGGAGTTGTTCCAGGTGGTCGAAACCGTGGATTCGGCGAAACTGGCGCGGCGGTTGAACGATGCGGGGCACTCGCTCGACGTGATGTTGGAGGTCAAGCTGAGCCCGGAAGAGAGCAAGCACGGTGTCGACCCCGGTGGCGTGCCGGCCTTGATCGAGGCGGTGCGTGCCTGCCCGAATCTGCGATTGCGCGGGCTGATGACGATGCCGCCGTGGAGCGAAGATCCGGAAGCGCCGCGGGCGTACTTCCGCACGCTTCGCGAACTGGCGGAGGCGCACGGCCTGGCCGAGCTTTCCATGGGCATGTCCAACGATCTGGAGACGGCAATTGAGGAGGGTTCGACCTGCGTGCGGGTGGGAACGGCTTTGTTTGGCAAGCGGAGGAAGGAGTGAGTGAAGGTTCGGAGGAGTCGATTCACCGCAGAGACGCAGGGACGCAGAGGACCCGCAGAGTTCTATGCCACGGATGGCGCCCGTGTTGGAATGGGATGGGGAACCTGGGGAAGAAGAGTCCGAGCTTCGCTCGGATTGACAGGCTGAAGCCTGCCCCACCAAGGCAGGTATCCGGAGAGAAGAGCCGCGCATGAGGGTCGGATTCTTCTCTCCGCTTCCGCCGGCGCGCACAGGGGTGGCGGACTATGCCGCCTCGCTACTGGCCGAGTTGCGGCGGCATGGGCGTGTGGAAGTGGCGCCCACGCGCTGGGATGCGGCTCTCTATCACCTGGGAAATAACGGCCTGCACGCGGAAATCTACCGGCGGGCCATGTCGCGCCCCGGAGTGGTGGTGCTGCACGATGCCGTGCTCAACCATTTTTTCCTGGGCCAACTGACCGAGACCGCCTATGTGGACGAGTTCGTCTACAACTACGGCGAGTGGAATCGCGCCCTGGGCCGCGACTTGTGGCGGGCGCGCGCCAACTCGGCGGCCGACGAGCGCTACTTCCGCTATCCCATGCTGAAGCGCGTCGCCGAACGCGCCCGCGCCGTGGTAGTCCACAATCCGGCGGCCGCCGCGAGTGTCAAAGAGCACGCCGGCGGCGCGCGCGTGGTGGAGATTCCGCACCTGTTCGCGCCGCCGGCATTGCCAGATGAGGGCAGCGTGCTGCGCTATCGCGCGTCACTTGGAGGAAACCCGGGCGTGGAGCCGGCGGCTTTCCTGTTCGGGGTGTTCGGGTATCTCCGCGAGTCCAAGCGCGTGGCCGCCGTGCTGGAGGCGTTCGTGGCGGTGCGCGCCCAGGCGCCACGGGCGCGCCTGCTGATCGCCGGCCAGTTCGTCTCCACCGACCTGGCACGCGCCGTGGCCCCCATGTTGCGCGCGCCCGGGGTCCTGCGCCTGCCCTACCTGGCGGAGCGCGAATTCTGGCTGGCCGCCCGCGCCGTGGATGCCTGCATCAATCTGCGCTATCCGGCCGCCGGGGAAAGCTCCGGAATTACCGTGCGCATGATGGGCATCGGCAAACCGGTGCTGCTCACCGAGGCCAGCGAATCCGCCGCCTTTCCCGAGGACGCGTGCCTGCGCATCGCGCCCGGGCCGGGGGAACGCGATTCCCTGCGCCTCCACATGGTTCTGCTAACATCGATGGCAGAGGTGGCCCGGACAATCGGCCCGCGCGGGGCCGAGCACATCGCGGCGCACCATCGGGTGGAGCAAATCGGTAAGCGATATTGGGACCTTTTGTGCGAAAGCTGTACCTGATTCTGGCTTGCTGCGCGGGAGCGGCTGTGGCCGCGCAAAAGCCCATCGTGAAATACCTGGGCGTGGGGGTGCCCATGCGCGACGGGGTGCGCCTCTCGGCCAACGTCTTTCTGGCATCGGAACACGCGCGCGTGCCGGCCATCCTGGTGCGCACCCCCTACGGCAAGGGCGCCGATATCAGGCCCGACTACATGGCCTTCGTGGAGCACGGCTACGCCGTGGTGGTGCAGGACGTGCGCGGGCGCTACGAAAGCGAGGGCGCGTTCCAGCCGCTCACCCAGGAAGTCCACGATGGCGACGACACCCTGAACTGGGTCGCCCGCCAGCCCTGGTGCGACGGCAAGATCGGCATGATGGGCGGATCGTACGTGGGCATCGTGCAATGGAAGGCCGCTCTGGCCAACAATCCGCACTTGAAGGCCATCTTCCCGGTGGTCTCCGGGTACGACGATTATCGCGACCGGTATTACTCCACGGGCGGCGCCTTCAAGCTGGGCTACCGGCTGGAGTGGATGGCGGAGAACCTGCGCGCGCCCGGCTACCACCAGGATTTCGGCCAGTTCGTGCTCCATCTGCCGGTGCGGTCGGCCGACCTGGCGGCGCTTGGCTGGACGTCGCCCATGTACCGCGAAGTGATGGAGCATCCCGCCTTCGACGCATTCTGGCGCGCCATCAGCACCAAAGAACAGCTCGAGGGGGTGCGCGTGCCGGTGTTTTCCGTCGGCGGCTGGTACGACAATTACGTGCAGAGCGATCTGGAAGCCTTCGCCGCGTCGCGCAAACGAAGCGGCGTCAACCGCATCCTGGTGGGTCCTTGGGCGCACAACATGTCGGCGCCGTTCGAGAAGGTGGGCTTTGGCCCGGATGCCAGCGTGCCGGTGCGCGCGCTCCAACTGGAGTGGTTCGACCAGTGGCTGATGGGCAAGGATTCGCCCCTGCTTTCCAAGCCTCCGCTGAAGATCTTCGTGATGGGCTCCAACCATTGGCGCGAAGAGCAGGGGTGGCCGCCGGCGGACGCCCGCCCGAAGACGCTCTACCTGGAGAGCGCGGGAAGGGCGAATTCGCTGGCCGGCGACGGCGCATTGGGCGACCAGGTGGCGCGCAAGCCGGCGGCGGACCGGTTCGTCTTCGACCCCTACGTCCCCGTGCCGACGCGCGGCGGCGCGGTCTGCTGCAACCCGAAAGTCTTCCCCTGGGGCCCTCTCGACCAGCGTCCCGTGGAGCAGCGCAAGGACGTCCTGGTGTACACCACCAGGCCGCTAAAGCGGGACCTGGAAGCCATCGGCAGCGTGCAGGCGGTGCTGTACGTGGCTTCCAGCGCGCGCGACACGGATTTCACGGCCAAACTGGTGGACGTGTTCCCCGACGGAGAAGCGCGCATCCTGACCGACGGGATTTTGCGCCTGCGCTACCGCAATTCGCTGGAGAAGCCGGAACTGGCCACTCCCGGCGAGATCTACCGGGTCACGGTGGACGCGGGGGTGACCGGCAACGTGTTTCTGAAGGGCCACCGGATTCGCCTGGAAATTTCCAGCAGCAATTTCCCCCGCTTCGACCGCAATGCGAACACCGGCGGCGCCGTGGAACAGGCAGCCAACCTCGTCAAGGCGAGCCAGACCGTCTATCACGATAGCGCGCACCCATCCTGCCTGGTGCTGATGGTGATGCCGTAGCTCACGCCACGCGCTTGATGCGGCCGCCGAGCGCGAAGAGGAGGGCGGTGCCGAGCAGGGGAAGCAGGCCGGCGGCGATCAGCATCGGGGTGTAGGAGAAGTGATCCACCACGAAGCCGGTGGTCTGGGTGAACAGGATGGCGCCGATGCCAGCGCCCATGCCGCCCAGGCCGGCGACGGAGCCCACGGCGCTTTCCGGGAAGTAATCGCTGGGCAAGGTCTGCACGTTGTTGATCCAGATCTGGAAGCCGAAGAGGACGACGGCGATGGCGGCCAGCGCGGCTCCGGCGGTGTGGGCGAAGGCGGCCGGCAGGCCGGCGCACATGCACACCATGCCGAAAACGATGACGCTCTTGCGGGCGCGATTGGCGCTCCAGCCGCGCGATATGAGGTGGCCGCTCATCCAGCCGCCGAAGAGGCTGCCGGCGTCGGCGGCCACGTAGGGCACCCAGGCGAAGAGGCCGATCTGTTTGAGGCTGAATCCGTGGACCTTGTAGAGGTAGAGCGGCAGCCAGGTGATGTAGAGCCACCATACCGGGTCGCAGCAGAAGCGCGCGAGCACAATGGCCCAGGTCTGGCGATAGCGCAACAGCTCGGGCCAGGAGAGCGCGGCGGACCCCAAGGGTACCCCGGGGGCGCGGTCTTCGCCGATGAGGGCGAGTTCTTCCGGCGTGATGCGGGGGTGTTGGGCGGGAGGGTGATAGAACGCCAGCCAGAGCGCGAGCCAGAGGAATCCGAGCGCGCCGACGGCGAGGAACGTGGCCTGCCAGCCGAAACGGAGTTGCAGAGCGACGATCACGGGTGGCGCCACCACGCTGCCGATGGAGCTGCCGCTGTTGAAGATGGCCATGCCGAGCGCGCGCTGCCGGACGGGAAACCACTCCGCGATGACCTTGGCCGCGCCCGGCCAGTTGCCGGCCTCGCCGAGTCCCAGCAGGAAGCGGAAGCAGTTGAGGCTGAAGAGCCCGGTGGCGAAGGCGTGGAGCATGCTGGCGAGTGACCAGACGACGATCGAAATGGTGAAGCCGCGGCGGTTGCCCACGCGGTCGTAGAATTTGCCGGAGAGCGCCTGGCTGGCGGTGTAGGCGATCAGAAAAGAATTGGTGATGCTGGCGAATTCCAGGTTGGAGAGCTTCAACTGCTCCGTGATGATGGGTGCGAGCACCGAGATGGTGAGCCGGTTGACGAAGTTAATCAGGGTGGCGAGGAAGATGAGGCCGGCGATCCACCATCGCAGCCCGTGGATTCCGGGACGCGGGAATTGCTTTTGAAATGCAGGCAAGCTGCGGTTTACTGTAGCATCGATTCCGGTTCGCGAAATTGGCAGGCGGAAGCTAGGGACTTGCAAAATTCCGGATCCAGAGCCCCTGGTTGGTGTCGGTACAAAACAAAATCGAGGGGAAATGTATCCGGCGGAGCGGCGAGGCAATAGAATATTTGTG
>JBEKDV010000198.1:0-14136 GCA_050014175.1 Candidatus Solibacter sp.
CTGCGAAAGCCGCTGACGAGGGTTTTCAGGAGAGCCGGATGCGGGAAATCTGCACGTCCGGTTCGACGAGGGGACAGTGGGTCGCGAGGACCGTCGCTCACTGTCCTACTCTACCGGCTAGTGTTCTTTCTGGGGCAACGGGAGGTCTTCGTGGCGGAGCCCGATGCCGCGGAGCGTGAGAGAATATCGGGAATGTCCAAATTTCTGATGCTCTTTTCGGTCGCTTTCGCTTGCCTGGGCGCCGACGTCATGCCTCCCGAAGCGGACCAGCGCCTGGCGCGGGAAATCTACAAGGAAATGATCGAGAGCCAGTCCGGGTTTACTACCGGCGCGACCACGCCCATCGCGGAAGCGGTGGCGGCGCGATTGAAGGCTGCCGGCTTTCCCGCGGCGGATATCTTCGTGGGTGGCGCAATTCCGCGGAAGGCCAACGTGGTGGTGCGCTATCACGGCACCGGCGCGCGCAAACCCGTGCTGCTCGTGGCCCACATCGACGTGGTGGAAGCCTTGCGCGCGGATTGGACCGTCGATCCGTTTACGCTGCTCGAAAAGGATGGCTATTTCTACGGGCGCGGCACCATGGACGACAAGGCGCAGGCGGCGGTGTGGGTCGCCAACCTGATTCGCTATCGCCGCGAAGGGTTCCGGCCGGATCGCGATCTGATCGTGGCCTTGACTGCCGACGAAGAAGGCGGCGGACCGTACAACGGCGTGGATTGGCTGCTGAAAAACCGGCGCGAGTTGATCGACGCCGAGTACGCGCTCAACGAGGGCGGGCGCGGCGAACTGGTGGATGGCAAGCGCGTATCCAACGACGTGTCGCTGAGTGAAAAAACCTATGCCGATTTCCGCCTGGAGGTGCGCAACAAAGGCGGCCACAGCGCGCGCCCCGTGCCCGACAACGCCATCTACGCCCTGGCGGGCGCGCTCTACCGGCTGTCGTCATTTGCGTTTCCGTTCCGCCTGAATGATGTGACGCGGGCGTACTTCCAGGCCATGGCGAAGATCGAGAAAGGCCCGCTGGCGGCGGATCTGGCCAAGGTTGCGGAGGGATCGGAAGAGGCGATGCGCAGAGTGTCCGCGGCGTCGCCGCCGATGAACGCGATGATGCGGACCACTTGCGTGGCGACGCAACTCGAGGGTGGCCACGCCACCAACGCCTTGCCCCAACTGGCGGCGGCGAACGTGAACTGCCGCGTGCTGCCGGAAGACTCGGTGGAGGATGTCCTGGCGGAACTCAAGAAGGTGGTGGCCGACGATCGCGTAGCGGTCACCATCAAGGCCAACGAGGGCCGAAGTCCGGCATCGCCCCTGCGCCCCGACGTTCTGAAAGCGATCGCGCGTATCGGCGACACCATGTGGCCGGGCGTGGTGACGCTGCCGACGATGGCGGTGGGCGGATCGGACGGGCGCTACCTGCGCGTGGCGGGAATTCCAACCTATGGCGTGCAGGGTTTCTTTGCCGACCGCGACGACGTGCGCGCGCACGGACGCGACGAGCGCATGCCGGTGCGCTCTTTCTACGAAGGGCAGACGTTTCTGTACGAACTGGTCAAGGCGCTGTCGAAAGGCTCGGATCAATAGGCGAACTTGAGTCATTCCACCAAGCGGTTGGCAGGCGGACCCAGAGGGTACCCCGCCTGCCCCACCATGCGCCAGGCCGTCATTCCACCACTTCCAGCGCGATGCCCATCAGTTCCGCCACCTTCGCCACCGCCGCCCGCCGGTGCCCCACGCCGAGCGCGAAGTGATGCGTGGGAGCGTGGCTGCACCACCGGTTGATGAATTCGCCCGGCGGCAGCGCGAAGCGCACCCGCGAATTGGTGTTGCCGATTTTGAGCAGCGGACCCGCGATCGATTCGCCCTCCGCCGCCAGCAGTTTCAGCCGTCCCTCCGCGGTTTGCGTCAGGGCCAGTAGCGTGACCGGTCCGGTCTTCACGCGGCACTCCACGCTGACGCCGCTGCCGCGCTTGCCGTGATACAACCCCAGCCCGCGCAGCACCGGCCGGCCGTCGGCGATGGCCAGATGCATGGGCCCATCGTGGCCCATCAGCACGAACCGCTCGCGGAAATCCATGGCATAAAACTCGGTGTACGATCCGCCCACGCCCATGCGATCCAGCATGGTCATGGCCACGCAGGTTTTCAGATCGCCTTCGCCAGAGGCCGCCACGCCGCGCGCGGTGAGCAGCGAATTGCCCAAAATCAGCCCCGCGCTCAGCCGCTCATAACGATTGCCGGCGAGCCCGCGATAGTAATACGTCAGGCCATTCAGGCGGAAGCGCTCCACCAACCGGTCCAGCCCGGCGGCCACTTGCGCGGCCCATGCCAGGTCGTCGGCTGCCACGTCCTCCATGTCGAAGATGCGGCGCGCCACGGCGATCTTTTCTTCCACTTCGCCCGCGGAGGCTTGCTCCACGCACTCGTCCAGGTCGCACATTTCCAGCACCTCCACGTGCACCCCGGCCTGCGCCGAAACACTGGTGAAATCGCTGTACATGTCGAGCATTCCGGGATAGGTGTGCCCCAGAAAGCCGATGCGGCTGCCGCGCAGCGCGCGCGCCACACCGGCGGCGCGGCACCAATCGGCGATCTCGCCCCAGACCGCCGCATCCTCGTGGAGCATTCCCGAGACCACGCGGAAGCGCACGCCGGCGCGCGCAAACGCGTTGGCGATCTCCGGCGCGCAGCAGACCGAACAGTTGGCCAGCCACTCGCCGGTATCGGTGTGTTCGTAATCCAGCGCCGCGCAGGGTTGCAGATTCAGCACCAGCACCGGCACCTTGGCGCGCTGCACCACCGGCAGCACCTGCGAGGATGTCGCATAGGTGCCGATGTAGCAGAGAATCAAGTCGAGGCCGGCGCGGGCGAAGAGGTCGCCCGCCTCCTCCGCCGCTGGAGCCGTGTCCACCAGTCCCGCGGAAACCACCTCCACGCCGAAGCCCGCTACCTGCGCCTCCACCAGGCGCTGATAGCCTTCGAGGCGTTGTTTGAGTCCCGGGAACTGCTCCCAGTAAGCGTGCAGACCGATGCCGAAAACGCCTACGCGCCCCTGATTCACCGTTTCACTCATGTGGGACAGGCCTCCTGGCCTGTCGTTTTTGCACTAAGACAGGGTCGAAAAACCACCCTACTAATCGCTGTCCCAGTGGCGCCCCTGGTGGGGCAGGCGCTTTCGCCTGCCAACCCGGGGGCTCGATTGGGAGTTGGCAGGCGAAAGCGCCTGCCCCACCTTGCCTGGTCCACTATTTTTCATGATGTTTCGCGGGCCGAAGGCCCATCCCAACAGGCCAGGAGGCCTGTCCCACTTATGCCGGCTTGGTTTCGATCTTGGCGCCGGTCCGGAAGAAGATCGCTACCAGTGCCAGGATCGCGAAAGCAGCGCCGCCACAGCCCAACCAGAAGGCGGTCCAATTGTGAGTGACCGCGCCAGCGCTCCGGGTGGTAAAGAAATCCAACGACGCGCCGGAGAGCATGGAGCCGATGAACATGCCAACCCCGTAGGTCAGGAAGGTGAGGAAGCCTTGCGCCGTGCCGCGCAGGTGCGGGGGAGCCTCCTGGTCGGTATAAAGTTGCCCGGTCATGAAGATGAAGTCGAAACAGAAGCCGTGCAACAGGATGGCCGCATAGAACATCCAGACGCCGGCGCCGGCGTTGCCATACGCCAGCAATCCGTAGCGCAGGCTCCAGCAAACGAGGCCGAGAATGAACACACCGCGCACCGTGATCCGCCGGAAGATGAACGGCATGAGCAGCATCACGCCCACCTCCGACAATTGCCCCAACGTCATCTTGCCCGCCACGTTCGCCACCCCCACTTCATCCAGATAATTGGCGGTGAAAGAGAAGTAAAAGGTCAGCGGGATACAGGCTAAAACCGACGTCACCACGAAGACCAGGTAGGGACGCTTCTTGAGCATCACCAGGGCATCCAGGCCGACGAGCTCGCGCGCGGTGATCTTCTGCCCCTTGCCCGCCGGAGGCGTATGGGGCAGCGTCAGGCAAAAGGCGCTCATCAGCACGGAGACGCCGGCCGCTATCAGAAACTGGGTCGCCGTCTTCTGCACCTCCAGGTAACCGATGGTCACGCCAATGGCGATCCACCCGATGGTCGCGAACATGCGGATGAACGGGAACTCGCCGCCGGCGTCGGTCAGTTGCCGCAACGTGAGCGAGTTGGTCAGTCCGATGGTCGGGAAGAAGCAGAGGCAGTACAACAGCATCAGCGCGTATACCGAGGTAAAACCGGTGGCGAGCGTGACGCAGTAAAGAATCACCGCCCCAATCAGGTGAAGCGCCGCCAACACCTTCTCCGTGGCGAAGAAGCGGTCGGCGACCAATCCAATGAAAAACGGCGAGATCATGCTGGCCAGGGCCGCCGTGCCGAACACCGCTCCGGCTTCCGTTCCCGTAAACTTCAGCGTCACGGTGAGGTACGTAGTGATGGTCACGTACCACGATCCCCAGATTACGTAGTTGAGGAACATCATCAGGCACAAGCGCGCCTTCAGGGAAATGGGCATAGATGAAGTGTAACGAAAAACGCGGGACAGACGAGACTGACATGAATTTCCGGCAAAAGGCGCCGGCGAAAACCGGGGACAGACAGCGAATTTCCGGCAAAAGGCGCCGGAAATTCATGTCTGTCCCCTTGAAACTAGTTTGCCTCGTCGGCAGACGGCCCGTAAATCGACGGCACGGGGATGTCGCACAGGCGCAGGTAGACCGACAATTGCCCGCGGTGGTGCACGATGTGGTTGAAGATCATGGTGCGCAGCACGGCCACTCTGGGCATGGTGAATATCGTCTTGCCGCCGGCGAGCAGCGACCAGGGGGCCATCAAGGCATCGTTATCGGCCGCCGCCAGGGCGGCGCGGAAGGCGGCGCCGGCTTTGTCGAACAGGGCCAGCAGTTCGGCATTGGTCTTGACCACCGGCGGCACGTAGGGCGCACCGCCCACCGGGGCGAAATCGAAGCTGTCGGATTCGATGGTCATCGCGCCCCAATCGAGCATGGTGGCGATGTGCACGGCGAGCGCACCCATCTCGAAAGATTTCGGGTGCGGTTTATAACTGAATTTGTCGTCGGGAATTCGCGCCAGGCACTTACGGGTGGTAGCCAGTTCCTGGTCGAGTTCGGGGAGCAGAGCGTCAGAGATTTTCATGGTGTCCTCCACGGGGAGATTCGCTTTTTATTCGCCTGCTCAGTATATCCCGTGAAAAGTCGAAGATCAAGTGAAATTTTGGTTTCGTTCCGGTTTCGAGCGAGGTCAGGATTGGGAGATGACTTCGTGGTAAATATCCAAGACCTGGCGCGCGGTCCAGTTCCAACTGAAACGGGCCGCCTGCTCGCGGCCGCGGCGGATCATGCGGGCGCGCAGTTCCTCATCGAGGAGCATATCGCTGATGCCCCGGGCGATATCGAAGACGTTCTCCGGATTCACCAGAATGGCCGCGTCGCCCACCACCTCGGGCAGCGAACTGACGTTAGAGGCCACCACCGGGGTGCCGCAGGCCATGGCTTCCAGGGGAGGCAATCCGAAGCCCTCGTACCTGGACGGAAAAACGAAACCAGCGGCCGATTCGTAGAAACAGCGCAGCGTCTCGAAGGGCACGAAGCCGAGGAACCGCACCGCGCTTTCCACGCGGCTCTTCATCACCGCCTGCCGCACCGCCGGGTATTGCGAAATGGTGTCGCCGATAATCACCAGGCGCAGGTCTTTGTAGACCGGGTGGGCGGCGAGCTGCTCGCGCACCACGGCGAAGGCTTCCACCAGGCGGGGAATGTTTTTGTGGCGGCGGATGTTGCCGGCGTACAGGATGAAGGGATAGTGAATCTGGTAACGCTCCAGAATGCGCTGCTGCTCCTGCGCGCCGGGCGCGGAAGCGCGCGCGAAGAACGCCGGATCGGGCGCGTTGTACACGCGCGTGATGCGGCTCGAGGGCACGCCCATCTGGCTCTCGACGTCGCGCTTGGTGGCCTCGCTGACGGCGATGACGCGGGCTGCGCGGCGCAATCCGCGGCCGAAACGGAAGCGGCGCAACTGCATGCGGAAGTTGGACGTCTCTTCCTCGAAAAACAGATTCGCCATATCGTGGATGGTCACCACGTAGGGCCGGATCATGAGCAGGGGGACACGGGCCAGCGGGATGTGCACCAGGTCCGGCGAGAGCCCGCGCAGAAACAGGGGGAAGGTGATGTGATCGAGGGCGCTGTGGTCGTCGCGCGCGTAGACCGCGGAGCGGAAGTTTTCCGGCAACGCGGCGAGCGTGCGCACGTCGGCCGGTCCGCTGACCAAAGTATATTGGTTGGTGCGGTCGATGCCGCCCAGCGCGTGAACCAGACCCCGGATGTAGGTGCCGATCCCGAAGTCCCGTATGCGGCGGGCATCGATGACGATGTGCAACGCCATGCTACGTCCGCACGGTGTCGCGCTTCCAACCGTAGAGCGGAAAGCGTTGGGTGAGCGCCTCGACCTTCTGCCGGACGCCCGCGATCGCGTCCTCATTGGCGATGTTGGTGAGCACGGTGGCGATGAGCGAACCCACCTCGCGCATCTCCGATTCGCCGAACCCGCGGGTGGTGACGGCGGGCGAACCGAGACGGATCCCGCTCGGGTTCATGGGCGGGTTGGTATCGAACGGAATGGCGTTTTTGTTGACGGTGATGCGGGCGCGATCGAGCGCCAGTTCGGCCTCCTTGCCGCGCAACCCCTTGGAGAAGACATCGAGCAGCACCACGTGGGTATCGGTGCCGCCGGAAACCACGCGGAAGCCGGCGTCCATGAGCGCCTGCGCCATGGCGCGCGCATTGGCCACCACCTGCTTCTGATACGTCACGAACTCGGGCTGCATGGCTTCCAGGAAGCAGACGGCCTTGGCGGCCAGCACGTGCACCAGCGGCCCGCCCTGCGTGCCGGGGAAGACGTTCCTGTCGATATCCTTGGCGTACTTTTCGCGCGCCAGAATCATGCCGGCGCGCGGCCCGCGCAGCGTCTTGTGAGTGGTGGTGGTGACGATGTCGGCGTGCTCGCAAGGGTTGGGATGGACGCCCGCGGCCACCAGGCCGGAGATGTGCGCCATGTCCACCAGGAAGACCGCGCCCACCAGATCGGCGATCTGGCGGAAGCGCGCGAAATCAATGATGCGCGGGTAGGCGCTGGCGCCCGCCACGATCAGCTTGGGATGGTGCTCTTTGGCCAGGCGCTCCACTTCGTCGTAATCGATGCGCTCGTCTTCCTTGCGCACGTTGTAGGGCACGACCTTGTAGAGCTTGCCGGAGAAATTCAGCGGATGTCCGTGGGTGAGATGGCCGCCGTGGGCCAGGTTGAGTCCCATGAGGGTGTCGCCCGGCGTGAGGACCGCCCCATAGGCGGCCTGGTTGGCCTGCGAACCGGAGTGCGGCTGTACGTTGACATACTCCGCGCCGAAGAGTTTCTTAGCGCGTTGGCGCGCCAGGTTCTCCACGATGTCGGTGTACTCGCACCCGCCGTAATAGCGCTTGCCCGGATAGCCCTCGGCGTACTTATTGGTGAAGACGCTGCCGGTGGCTTCGAGCACGGCCTCGGAAGTGAAATTCTCGCTGGCGATCAGCTCCAGTTGTCCGCCCTGGCGGGCGGTTTCGTGCTGGATGGCCTCGTAGATCTCGGGATCCACTTGGGAGAGAGGGCGGGACATGCGTTCGGTTTCGGTCATTTTAGTGTTCCTCCGGCAGGGGGCGAGAGCCAGGCCCGGACCTGCTATTCTTGCGGCTACTTCTCCGGCTATTTCTCCATTTGGGCGATCTTGGCAACGCGGCGCGCATGGCGGCCGCCGGCGAATTCCGTATTCAGGAAGATGTCGATGAGTTCCATGGCGCGCGGCGCGTCCAGGTACTTGGCGCCCAGGGTCAGCACGTTGGCGTCGTTGTGCTGGCGCGTGAATTTGACTTCGTCCTCGCTCTCGGCGGGAGCGGCGCGCACGCCATCCACTTTGTTGGCGGCCATGGCCATCCCGATTCCGGTGGAGCAGACGAGGATGCCGCGGTCGCTGCGCCCTTGGGCCACATCGCGGCCCACCGACTGGGCGAAATCGGGGTAGTCGCATGACTCCGGGCTGTCCGTGCCGAAATCGACTACTTCGTAGCCCTCGCCGGCGAGTTTCAGCCGCAGTTGTTCCTTGAGAGAAAACCCGGCATGGTCGGCGCCAATAGCGATCTTCATAGGGGGTAAATTCGAGTTTAACATGTTAGAATTCAGGCCTATGCGCTGGAGCCAGTTATTCATCCCAACCTTGCGCGAGAATCCCGCCGAAGCCGAGGTTCCGAGCCATCAATTGCTGCTGCGCGCCGGCTACGTGCGCCAGCTTTCGGCGGGGATCTACAGCTACCTGTTCCTGGCGCAGCGCTCGCTGCTCAGAATTCAGCAGATTGTGCGGCAGGAGATGAACTCGATCGGCGGGCAGGAGATGTACCTGCCCGCGCTCAATCCGGCGGAGGTCTGGCAGGAATCCGGCCGTTGGAACGAGATGGGCGACAACCTGTTCCGCCTGAAGGACCGCTTCGGACGCGACCTGTGCCTTGCCATGACACACGAAGAAGTCATGACCACGATTGCCCGCGGCGAGTTGCGCAGCTATAAGCAACTGCCACAGATCTGGTATCAGATCCAGACCAAGTTCCGCGACGAGCCGCGGCCGAAATCCGGCCTGCTGCGCGTGCGCCAGTTCGTGATGAAGGACTCGTACACGTTCGACATGGACCAGGCCGGCCTGGACGTTGCCTACGACAAGCACTATCAGGCCTACTGCCGGATTTTCGAGCGCTGCGGATTGCAGTACACGGTGGTGGAGGCGCACTCCGGCGCCATGGGCGGCAGCCAGTCGCACGAGTTCATGGTGGCTTCCGATGCGGGGGAAGATTTGGTGGCGATCTGCAAGGGTTGCGGATACTCGGCGAATGTGGAGAAGGCCGCGGCCGTGCCGTCGCAACCGGGAGTCGCCGATCCCGATGGCGACCTGACGCCCGAAGAGTTCCACACGCCCGGCCGCAAGACGATTGCGGACGTATCCGAGTTTACGGGGCTGCCCGAGACGTCGCAGATGAAGAGCCTGGTGCTGGTGGCCAAGGGCAAAGCGGTGCTGGTGATGCTGCGCGGCGACCATCAACTGAGCGAGACCAAATTCGCGGCCAAGGCGGGCGACGCAGCATTCCGTCCGGCGCAGCCCGACGAGATACGGGAATGGTTCGGCGCCGAGGCCGGCTCGCTCGGCCCGGTGGGCGTGACGAATATGACCATCCTCGCCGACCAGGCGCTGGCGGGCCGGCGCAACATGATTGCCGGCGCCAACCGCAACGATACCCACCTGCGCCACGTGACCTTGGGCGAGGACTTTCAGGCCGAAATCTGCGACCTGCGCCAGGTTGCCGCGGGCGATGGCTGCGTGCAATGCGGCGCCCCGCTCGAGGTGGTGAAGACGGTGGAGATCGGGCACATTTTCAAGCTGGGATACAAGTATTCCGAACCGATGGGCCTGCGCGTGTTGAATGCCGACGGCAAGGAAGTGACGCCGATCATGGGCTCCTACGGCATCGGCATCGAGCGCATCCTGTGCTGCGCCATCGAGCTCTTTCACGATAAGGACGGCATGATGCTGCCGCCGGCGATCGCACCGTTCCAGGTGGTGGTCACGCCGGCGAATTATGCCGACGCGGCGCAGAAGGAGGCCGCGGAGCGGATCTACGGCGAGTGCCTCGCGCTGGGACTGGACGCCTTATTGGACGACCGCGACGAGCGTCCCGGCGTGAAGTTCAAGGACGCGGACCTGATCGGCGTGCCGTTCCGCATTACGGTGGGGAAGAAACTGGGCGGCGGAATGGTGGAGTTCGTGGAGCGGCGCACGAAGGCGTCGGCGGATGTGGCGGTGGATGAGGCGGCGCGGACGGTGGCGGCGCGGGTGGGGTAAGTTGCGCCTGGTGACCACACTGTGGTCACTCATTTTTCGCTTACGTCTTGGAATCAATTAATTACGGGGGAACCCGTGACCACAGTGTGGTCATCCGCCGGACTTCTTTGCCTTGTCTGCCTCAGAGCATGGCCAGCGGCACGTCGCGCGTGGGTGCCGGAAAGGCGCGGTCGATGGCCGCGGTGTCTTCGGCAGGCAGCACCCACCCAGCGCCGCCCGCGTTCTCCCGCGTGTGTTCCAGGTTTCCCGCTTTCGGAATGGTGAACACGCCATCCAGCCGCGTGAGGAAATTCAGGATTACTTGGCGCACCGTGTGTCCATGGCGCTGGGCGATGGACTCCAGCACGCGGCTTCCGGGCGAGCCCGGCCGCGGGAACTTGGCGCGTCCGAACGGCGTATAGCCGACGACCGCGATCCCCTGTTCCTGGCAGTAAGGAATCAGCTTGCGCTCGATGCCGCGCTCGCCCAGGTGATAGAACACCTGGTTCGACGCCAGCTTGTGATTACGCAGCGCCGCTTGCGCCGCCCGCACCTGTTTGACGTCAAAATTGCTCACGCCGGCGAAGCGGATCTGGCCTGCGTCGATGAGGCGCTCCATGGCGCGCATGGTCTCGCCGATCGGGTGGTCGCTTTCCCAGTGGAGCAAATAGAGATCGAGGCGATCGGTACCGAGGCTCTGCAAACTGCGCTCGCAAGCGTGCAGGGTGCCGTCGTAGCTCGCGTTGGAGGGGAGAACTTTGCTCACCAGGAAGACCTCGCCGCGCCGCCCGGCGATTGCCTTGCCTACGATTTCTTCGGCGCGTCCGCTGCCGTACATCTCGGCGGTATCGATGTGCGTGAGGCCGAGATCGATGCCGGCGCGCAGGGCGTCGATAGCACGGCGCTCCGCGTCAGGCGAACCTTCGATCATCCATGTGCCTTGTCCGATCACGGGGACTTGCACCGCGGTCCAGCCGAATGGTCTTTGCGTCATGATCTTGCAGTATCCCCTAACTCGAATGTCCGCCGCCATGGGCCTGTAGCGACGACGGAGGCGGCCTCCGCGTGGATGTGCTTTTTCGGCACAATGTGCTTTTATTTTCATATTCTTCCGGCATGTAAAGAATTGTTATCGGCTGCGCCCTTTTGGGAGTTTCGAGCGTCAGTGATGATGAAGCGAGATTAATCTAATGACACCCACAATGTTGCAGGAGCGGACTTTTCCCACCGTGCGCCCGATCGTCCCCGGTCTGGACTATTTCGGCGATTGGCGCCCGGCGCGCGGCGCGAGCGGCGATTATATCGATTACTTCGAAATGAACGACGGGAGTTTGGGCCTGGCGGTAGGCGACGTATGCGGCAAAGGAGTTCCGGCCACACTGCTGAAGTCCTCGCTGCACAGCATGATCCGGGCTTTGCGCTACGCCCGGAACTTCAGTCTCAAGGCCCTGGTGCGGACTATCGACAGAGTGTTCGCCGAGGTCTGTCCGGACAACTGCTACGCGACGCTGTTTGTGGCCGAATACGATCCGTCGAGCAGCCGCCTGCATTACGTCAATGCCGGGCACGAACCCCCATTCGTGTTGCGGCGGAACGGCGCGCATTTCCAGACCATTTTTCTGGAGCCGGGCGGTCCGGTGATCGGCCTGCTGCGGGAATCGTCGTATCGCGAGGGTGTGATTTCGCTCAAACCCGGCGATGTGCTGGTGGCGTACACCGATGGATTGTGTGAAATCACCAACCGTTCGGGAGAGGAATGGGGATGGCCCCGATTCCTGCAAACGGTGGAGGACTGCGCCGACCGGCGCGCCCGCGACATCGTCGAGGGCGTACTACAGACGGCAGAGACCTTCGGCGGCGGCGCGCCGCCGAACGACGACGCGACGCTGTTTGTGGGCCGGGTGCAGGAGGCCATTGCCGACACGCCTCGCTGGAGAGAGGAATGCGCGGCGGCCTGAGGAGGCAAGGAAGACATGCCCCCGTGGACGGGGTCATGGCAGCCTGAAAGGCTACGCTACAAGTTCGTTTCGAAGAGTTTCAGGATGCGCTTGTACTCGTCGGCCCAACTGGAGGCCAGCACGAACGTGTGGTCTTCCACCGGGTACGGCGCCACGGACCAATTCTCTTTGCGTAACTCGATGAGGCGCTGGATCAGGCGGACGGTGTCCTGGAACTCGACGTTGGTATCCACCATGCCGTGGCAGATAAGAAGCGCGCCTTTCAAGCCTTCGGCGAAGAAGATGGGGCTGCTGCGGCGGTAGGCTTCGGGATCGGCCTGCGGGGTGTTGAGGATATCCGAGGTGTAGCCGTGGTTGTAAGTGGCCCAGTCGGTCACGGGGCGGAGCGCGGCGCCGGCGGCGAAGACGTCGGGCTGAGTGAACATGGCCATCAGGGTGATAAACCCGCCGTAGCTGCCGCCGTAGAGCCCGATTTTCCTGGGGTCGGCACCGTGCTGCGCAACAGCGTATTTGGCGGCGTCGACGATATCGTCGAGGTCCTTGCCGCCCATGTGCTGGTAGACGGCGGTGCGCCAGTCGCGGCCGTAACCGGCGGAACCGCGGTAATCCACGTCGAGGACGAGATAGCCGCGTTCCTCTAACAGGTGATGGAACATGTACTCGTGGAAGTAAGTGGACCACTTATGATCCACGTTTTGCAGATAGCCGCTGCCGTGCACGAAGATGACCGCCGGTCCGCCCTTCTTATAATGAGCGGGCTTGAACAGACGGGCCGGGACCTTGATGCCGTCGCGCGCCGGGACCATCACGATAGGCGGATCCTGCCAGGCGTATTGCGCGAACTCGGCCGAGGGTGAGGTGGTGAGCCGCTGGAGATCCTGCTGTGGCTTGTTCTCCTGGACGTAGAGGTCGGGCGGCTTGTTGGAGTAAGAGTAGACGTCGGCAACCGAGCGCTCGTCGGGCGAGAGGACGGCGGTGTGCTTGCCGGGCGCCTTGGAGATGCGCGTGAGCGGGCCGCCATCGCCGGGCATTTCGTAGAGGAACTGGTCGGAGGGGCCATCGGCGTTGGCAATCAGGTAGAACTTGGATTTGTCCCTGGACTGGCGCACGTTGAGCACTTCCCATTTGCCGATGGTGAGCGGGCGCGGTTCGCCGCTTTCGAAGGGGACGGCGTAGAGTTGGGCGTACCCGGTTTTTTCGCCGATGAAGTAGACTTCGCGATCGTTCTTCATCCAGCCGAGGGTGTTGGCGGCGCCCTGCGGACCGCCGACCCAGGCATCGTCATGGATGTTGACGAGGGTGCGGGTCTTGCCGGTGGCGGGATCGAGGGCGAAGATCCAGCGGTCTTTGTTGTCGGCGGAGCGGGCGCCGATTACGGCCTTGGTTCCGTCTTCGCTCCAGACGGGAGCGCTCATCTGGATGTCGCGGTCGTTGGAGACTGGCGCGCCGCGGCCGGCGGGGGCGGTTTCCGTGCGTGCGGGGGCGGGCGCATTCTTCTGGCCGTGATCCACCCACTTCACCTCGCCGGTCTCCACGTTGAGGATGGCCAGGCGCGACGTGCCCTGCGCATCGCCGACGTTGGTGCGGCCAGTGATGTCTTCGGTATAGGCGCTGTCGCTGATGAAGTTGGGAACGATGGTGTTCTTGGCGGGGGTGGCCGCCGATTCGAAGACACTGGCGATGACGTACTTTTCGTCGGGCGTGAGTTGCAGAGCGCCGGCGGTCTGGCGCGCCTGCAAGGTGAAGGGTTTGCGTGGGTCCTGCACGCGCTTCTTCTGCTGCTCATCGCGCTGTTCGACGCGGTCGCGGACCACTTGGAGGAGTTCCTTCTGTTCCTTTTTGAGGTATTCCTGGCTGTCGGTGCCGCGCACTTCCGGGGCCGCATCGGCGGTAGCGGCGCCGCGGCCGCCGCCCTGCCCGCGGCCGCCGAAACCGCCCAGGCCACGGCCACCCGCGGCGGGCGCGGCGGACCCAGAGGGTACCCCAGCGGGCGCGGCCGGGCGGATGTCGGTGAGTTGCACGAGCAGGCCGCTATCGAGCGACATTACGTAGAGGTTGCCGTTGCGGGTGAAGGAAATGCGCTTGCCGTCCTGGGTGAAGCGGGGATTGGTTTCGGCGTCGGTGGTCTTGGTGAGTTGGGTGATCTTGCCGGTGTTGTTGTCCAGGGTATAGAGATCGCCGGCGCTGGAATAGACCATCAGGCGCTTGTCTTTGGTGGTATCGCCGACTGCGGGAGGCAGTTGCCGGACCTCTTCGTC
>JBEKDV010000199.1:0-21106 GCA_050014175.1 Candidatus Solibacter sp.
CACCAATCGAGCCCCCGGGTTGGCAGGCGGAAGCGCCTGCCCCACCAGCGGCGGCCCGGGCATGATTGGGAGGGGGTTTTTCGACCCTGTCTTCTTTCTAACCTTCCTGGCCTCCGCGACCCTGCTCTGCGCCCAAACCGCCAACACCTGCGCCTGCGGGGCCAACCCGCCCGGCCCGCCGCCGAACCGCGAGCAGCACCCCTACGCCAACGCGCCGGAAGACTTGCGGCCGTTTTCCAAATTCACCGTTCCTTATTACGAAAACTACGGCAGCCTGGTGCAATACAACGGCGCGGCGCGCGACGTCCCCACCGTCAGGCCGGAAGAAGTGGACGAAGTGCGCATCGGCTTCCTTGGCCCGGTGGAGAACCACCCCGACCAGCGCCTCGGCAATGCCATGCTCCACGGTGCACAGCTTGCCATCGAAGAGGCCAACGCCCGGGGCGCCTATGGCGGCAAGCCCTTCAAGCTCATGGTGCACAACGACCAGGCGATCTGGGGCGCCTCCAGTAACGAAATGGTGAAACTGGCCTACGACGACAAAGTCTGGGCCATGCTGGGCTCCATCAGCGGCGATTCCACCCACATCGCGCTGCGCGTGTCGTTGAAAGCCGAGGTGCCCATCGTCAATAGCGCGGCCACCGACCCCACGATTCCGGAAACCATCATCCCCTGGTATCTCACCACCATCCAGGACGACCGCATGCAGGGTTACACCCTGGCGCGCCGCATCTACAGCGATGTCGGCCTGAAGAAGATTGCTTTGCTGCGCGTCAACGATCGCTACGGCCGCTTCGGCGTGCTCAAGTTCAAGGACGCCTCCCGCCGGCTGGGGCATCCGGTGATGATGGAGCAGAAATACCTGCCTGGCGATACCGAGTTCCGCCGCGCCCTGCGCATCATCAACGAGTCGGACGCCGATGGAATCGTCATCTGGGGCGATGCGGCGCCGGCGGGGAACATCCTGAAGCAGATGCGCGCAATGGGCATGAAGCAGCGCGTTTTCGGCAGCTTCCGCGTGCTGGGCGACGACATGCTGCGCAACGCCGGGGAAGCGGCGGAGGGCCTGGAAATCGTGTTTCCGTTCGACCCGACGCGCGACGATCCGCAGTGGCTCGCCTTCAACACCCGCTTCGAGAAACGCTTCGGCGGCCGCCCCGATGTGTTCGCTTCTCTCGCCTACGACACCATGAATATCCTCTTGCAGGCGGTCTGCCGCGCCGGGTTGAACCGCGGCAAAATCCGCGACGCCCTGACGGCGGTGGAGAGCTACAAGGGGGTCACCGGCGACATGGTTTTCGACCCCAACTGCAAGAACATGGTGCCCTTGTACCTGGCCACGGTGCACGGCGGCAAATATCAGTTCCGCCGCTACCCGATGCAGGTTCCCTACGCCAAGGTGGGCGAAGGCGGCGTGCAATATAACGGCCCGCGGCTGGCCGATGCTCCCCCCGGCGCGCTGCCCATCGGCATCTTCGGCCCGGATGCCGAGGCGGTGGTTGCCCGGATTTCGCCGCTGCTCGCGCCGTACCAGGGACGCTACTCATTGATCGCCGTGCCCTCGGATGTGCAGTGGGGCAAGGCATCCACCGGCCTGGTGAATCTGATCTACGGCCGCGAGGTGCTGGGGCTGATTTCCACCGACCGCAACTCCAGCCACCTGGCGGAACAACTGGCCGCCAAACCGCGGATACGCCCATCGAAGACGCGCTCGCGCGCTTGCTCGCCGCGGCCGAGAAATCGGGTCCCAACCGCGGGCGCCTGCGCGAGGCGCTGGTTCTTGAGCGACCATAGGCATAGACCATGAGACTTTCTCGTTCCTTGAAACGGCAGGCTGCCATCGTCTGCTGTTTTCTCTGCGCCTTGGTCGCCAAGGCATCGGGCTACAAGAATTTCGGCGTCGCCGTCTATGCGCGGGCCTACGAAGTGCAGCAGATGAAAGACCCAGCCTGGCTGGAGTCGCGCTGGACCACCATCACCAATGGCCTGAAAGTGGACAAGATTTATTTGGAAACTCACCGCGATGGCGTCATCCCGGACCAGCAGACCCTGGACGCGGTGAAGCGGTTTTTCAAGAGCAAGGGGGTAGCCACCGCCGGCGGGATCGCCACCGTGGTCAACGAAAGGAACCGCTTCGAGACCTTCGTCTACACCAATCCCGAGCACCGCAAGAAAATTCAGGAAATTGTCGAATACACCGCGCGGAACTTCGATGAAATCATCATCGACGATTTCTTTTTCACTAGCAGCAAGAGCGATTCCGACATACAGGCCAAGGGAGACAAGAGCTGGACGCGCTTCCGCCTGGACCTCATGGCCGAGGTGTCGCGGAATCTGCTGGTGGGGCCGGCCAAGAAGGTGAATCCGCGGGTGAAGATGGTGATCAAGTACCCCAACTGGTACGAGCACTATCAGTATTCGGGCTACAACCTGGAGGACGAGCCGAAGATCTTCGACGGCGTCTACACGGGCACCGAAACGCGCGATCCGGTGCACGGCAACCAGCACCTGCAGCAATACCTAGGCTATGGCCTGGTGCGCTACCTGGAGAACATCAAGCCGGGCGGCAACGGCGGCGGATGGGTGGACACGGGCGGGTGGCGCGACAAGGAACGCTACGGCGAACAACTGTGGCTGACGCTTTTCGCCAAGGCGCCGGAGATCATGCTCTTCGATTTCCGCCAGTTGCTGGCGCCCATGCGCGCGGGCGCGCAGACCGCGGGGCTGACCATTCCCGGCTATGCGGGAAGCGTGTTTGAGCAGGTGGATGGCTTCATCGGAAAGCTCGGCAAACCTATCGGAGTCAAGAGCTATAAGCCGTACCATTCCTCGGGAGAGGACTTCCTGCACGATTACATCGGCATGCTGGGCATCCCCATGGATATCGTGCCGGTGTTCCCCACGGATGCGGCGACCGTGTTCCTCACGGAGTCGGCCAAATTCGACCCCGCCGTCGTGGGCAAGATCAAGAAGCAGTTGGTGGACGGCAAGAAGGTGGTGATCACGTCCGGCCTGTTGAAGGCGCTGGAGGGCAAGGGCATCGAGGACATCGCCGAGTTGGAAGTCACGGGGCATAAGGCGGTGGTGCGCGAGTTCCCGGGCCGCGGCGGCAGCGTGCGCGCGGAAAGCGACATCGTGATTCCGCAGATCCGCTACGCCACCAACGACTCCTGGGATATTCTCACCACGGCCACGAAGGGCATCGGGTATCCGATGCTGGTATCGGCCGGTTATTCGAAGGGCGTGCCCTACGTGATGACGATCCCGGACAATTTCGGCGACCTGTACAACCTGCCGCCGGAAGTGCTGACGCAGATCCGAACGGTGATTGCGGGCGACCTGCCGGTGCGGTTGGAAGGCCCGGCGCAGGTGGGCCTGTTCGCGTACGATAACGGCAAGTTCATCGTGGAGAACTTCGCGGCTCCGGGCGGCAACACGGTGACGGCGAGAGCGGTGGTGGACAAGAGGTTCACGAAGTTGGTGGACGTGGTATCGGGGCAGACCATCACAGGAGCGGCAAGAGGCGACAAGATGGTTTTCGAATTGACGCTGGCGCCAGCGGCTTACCGGGTGCTGTCGGCGGAGTAGAGCGGCGTTCTGACGCGGAGATGGGGAGAAGAAGAGTCCGAGCTTCGCTCGGATTGACAGGCTGAAGCCTGCCCTACCTATTAAGCTAAGAATGCCCCCAGGAATGGGGGCATGGCAGCCCTGGAGGGCTACGCTACAGGGCTCAGTAGGTGGCGAGGTTGACGCGGAGGACGAGGGGGTCGGCGGCGAAGTTGAGACCCCAGTCGGTCTCGTCGCCGTTCCAGATGCGCAGGAACTTGAAGACGCCGTTCTGATAGGTGCCTTCTTCGACGCGCAGGAACTGGCGGTGCTTTTCGGCATCGGCGGGGCGGAAATCGATGCGCGCGTAGAAGCCGGCCACCAGGAACTGGTTGTCCTTGAGTTGGCCCACCAGGATGCGGCCCGTAGGTTCGGCGTTGCCCACGGCGCGATTGTTGCGCGCCGCTCCGTAGGAGACCACCGCGTTCCACGGTCCGAAGGCGAGAGTCTGGGTCACTTTGCCTATTTCCTCGGCGACGGCCTGCAATTTGCCTTCGAAATTGAGGCGGGCGATCTCGCGGGCCATGGGCGCGAGCAATCGGTAGTTTTTGGCCGTCGGTGCGAGCGATTCGGGGGTATTGCGGGGGTTGGTGTAATCCAGGCCGAAAGGCGAGTAACCGATGGCCTGAAGGCCGAGCGCGGAGAAGAGAAAGCGGGTATTGTTGCCGCCGCTCGAGGTTTCGGGCACGAACAGGGCGTTGTCGTCGCGGTGGTAGAGTTCGAGGACCTTCAGATAGGCGGCGGGATCGTTCTGGTAGATATCGGGCGCCACGATATCGATCGCCGGCGCGGCCACTTTCCAGATGGGGATGACGTTGTCGGTGGGACCGCCGGCCTCGTAACTGCCGGGAGCGCCGGGTTTGAGCGGGTCGCGCAACGCGGCGTTGGCATAGAGCGGCAGCGGATAGACGGCCTTGCCGGCGGCGGCGACCTGTCCGACATATTTGGCCACGGCCCAGGCGTGGAAGTTGACTTCGGCTTCGGGGCCAAAGGCTTCCTGCCAATTGGCGGCGGGCAAAGCGGGCGTCGCGTGCATCGCCGCCAGCACATCGGCCGGCACGGGAGCTTCGAAGAGCTTTTGCGCGGCGGGAGAATAGTCGCGGACGCTGCCCCAGGTGCCGGGTTCGTTTTCCACCTGCACCATAATCACGGTGCGCTCGGGGTCGGCGGTTTTGAGGTAGCGCATGAACGCGGTGAACGCCGTCTTGTCGGCTTCGAGCGACGCGGCGGCGAAGGGAGACGGCGAGTCGGCGGGGTGTCCGTTTTTATCGGTGAGGTGCGGATACTTGTCGGGCGCGAGTTTCATCCACTCCGGCATGTAGTGCTGGCTGCCGTTCTTCCAGGTGCCGAACCAGAGCAGCACGAGACGAACATGATGCTGGCGCGCGCCGGAGAGGAGCGCATCGATGACGGTGTGATCGTACTGTCCCGGGCGTGGCTCGAACTGCTCCCAATAGACGGGCGTTTCGACGGTGTTGACGTTGAGGTATTCCATGGCGGGCCACACCTTGGGCAGCATGGCGGGCCAGGCGCTGGAGTTATGCGTCTGCGCGCCCAACATCAGGAAAGGCGCGCCGTCGACCATCAGGGCGTAGCGCCCGTCCTTTTTCACCAGGCGGGGAATGGGGCGTTCCTTGACCTGGGCGGGGAGCGGGGCGGCGGCGCTCGCGGCCAGGAAAGCGGACAGAATAGCGAAAGTCAGTTTCATTTTCGGGACTCCGAATACAGGCGGACGGTGGATTTCGCCTTGCCGGCGAGCGGATCGGCGGCGAGGGCGAAAGCGCCGTTGCGGCGGGCGGCTTCCACGCGATGCAGGACATTGTCGGCGGGCAGGCAGACCAGCCCCTGCGCGTTTGGCGCGGCGGCGGCGTAGACCACCATCTCGAGGTTCGACCAATCCATCTGCGCGGTGGATTGCGCGAGTCTCATGTGGGGGATCACGGCGCCTTCGCGCACCAGCATCACAACCGGGATCTCGGCCGCCTGCACGTTGTGCCAGCCGCCGGGGAAGGCTCTGCCGGTCTGGTAATCGATCCACTGGCCGGGCGGCAGGTAGACGTCGCGTCCGGTGGTCCCGGTCTCCATCAGCGGGGCCACCAGGATGTCGGAACCGAACAGGTATTCGTCCTCCACCTGCCAGGAACCGGGGTCGGCGGGATATTCGATGAAGAGGGCGCGCACCATGGGCAAGCCGCGCTCGCTCGAGTCCTTCGACTGCGCGTACACATAGGGCATGAGGCGATACTTCATTTCGTCGGCGCGGCGGAAATCGTCCATGAAGGCGGCGCTGTATTCCCAGGGCTCTTTGGGCGGCGTGCCATGGCAGCGGGAGTGGGAAGTCAGCATGCCGAAGGGCATCCAGCGGCGGTAGAGTTCCTCGGGCGTCTTGGCGGCGAAGCCGCCGATGTCGTGGCTCCAGAAGGTGAAGCCGCTCAAGCCGAAGGAGAGGCCGCCGCGGAGGGTGGCGGCCATGCCGGAATCCTGGGCGCCGGAATCGCCGCCCCAGTGGAGCGGATAGCGCTGGCTGCCGGCCCAGGCGCTGCGCGCCCACATGATGTTCTCGCCGGTGACCTGGCGGGTGATATCGGCCACGGCTTTGTTGTAGCGCAGCGGATAGAGATTGTGTTCGTAGAATCCGCTGCGGCCGTTCGAGTAGATTCCGGTGAGCGGCGCGGCTTCGCCGAAATCGACTTTGATGGCGCCCACGCCCATCTTGAGAAGGCCCGCGATCTTCGCCTGGTACCACTGCACGGTGGCGGGATTGGTGAAATCCAGGACGGCGTCTTCGAAGGGCAGGTTGCCATTGCCATCGCGGACGGCGAGGCCCTTGGTGAGGATTTCGGGGAAGAGCGAATTCTTGGGGACGAAGTAGGGAAGCTGCCAGAGGGAGATGTGGAAGCCGTCGCGTTTGAGATCGGCGATCATCTTGGCCGGGTCTTTGAAACGGGTGGTGGAGAACTTGTAGTCGCAGCGCCAGTCGTTCTCGAACCAGCCGGTATCGAGGTGGATGACGTCGCTGGGGATACGATTCTGACGGAGTTTGGCGGCCACGGCGCGGGTTTCGTCCTCGGAGAAGTAGGTGATGCGGCTCATCCACAGGCCGAAGCTCCACAGCGGCGGCATGGACGCTTTGCCGGTGAGCGTGGTGTATTCGCCGAGAATGTCTTTGGGCTCGCCGAGGAAGACGAACAGGTCGAGCGCGTCGTCGCCGAGCAGGAGGGCGTTGGTATTGCCGTAGGAGGCGCCGAAATCGAAGGTGGCCGGCGCGGAGGTGTGCACGAACATGCCGTAGCCGCGGTTGCTCATGAAAAAGGGGATGGGTTTGTACATGCGGCCGGTCTCGACGCCGTTGGCGTCGTTGGCCCAGAGGACGACCTTCTGGCCGCGCTTGTCGAGCCGCGTAAAGACGGCGGCGACGCTGCGGGAATAATCGGAGGTGCGGCGGATGAAGGAGAAGGGCAAGACGGGTTCGAGCTGCGATGCGTTATCCGCGGCGTGGTTGGTTTTGGTGAGGAGGCGGCCGTGCGCATCGCGCAATTCGATGTGCCAGGGGTTTTCCAGGATGGTGACGGAGCCGTAGGCGCTGGTGTAGCGGTAGCCGCCGGCGATGCGGGAGAGCTTCCAGGAGTTGTCGCGGGGCGGCTCGGCGACGAGCATGGGCGAGGGCTCCGCGGCACGCACTTGCGGTCCGGTTTGGAGGCGGATACGGACGGTGCGGGGAGAGACGAATTGGATGGAGAAGGGCAGGGCGGGGTTGATGGCGTATTCTCCCTCGGGGAAGGTGACGCCGTCGAACGGCCGCAGCACATTTTCCATGTTGCTGAAGGCGATGCGGGGGGAAAGCTGGTGGCGGGTCCAGGTGACGGCGCCGGCGCCGGTGGCCGGGTCGAAGCTGGTCAACTTATCGGCCAGGAAGAAGGTGTTGCGGTATTCGTGGAAGTCGGCGCTGACATCGACGAGGTCGTTGAGAAGGCCGGGGGGACGGTCGACTTGAGCCTGCAAGCGAGGGCACCAGATGAGCGCCAGGGCGGCGCAGAGGGAGAGGGAAAGATGGCGGGTGTCGATCACAAGGTTCCTTTCGCGGGTTGACTGAAGTTTCATTATCCAGCCTGTGCGCGCAAACGAGAGCCCTTACTGTATCTCCTGGCGGGCAGTAGCGGTTACTCTCGCGTGGCCGCATACGATCCGCGACGCATCCGCCTTCCAGGGTGACCAAGATGCACTGGTATCCGCCGCTTCAGATCAGTTCCAGCCGGAGTTGGCGGCCGATAGCCACCGCAGCGCGTTGAAGAGTGTGCAATGTGACACTGGTATTGGTTGGATCGAGCAGACGGTCGAGTGCTCTGCGGCTGGTTTGCATGCGGATGGCCATTGCCGCCTTGGTGAGGCGATCCTTCTCCATGGCGGCTTTGATCTGATCGGCGAGGATCTGTTTGACGGCTTGTTCCTCGCACTCTTCCAGAATGCCTTGTTCGGCCAGAAAGCCATCAAAGGACGAACCAACCTTGCCCTTCCTCTCACGCGTCATCGCAGAGCACCTCCTTCATGCGCTTGAGTGCCAGTCTCAAGTCCTGGGCTGGGCCAGGACCCACTCCCGCACGGGCCGGCTGCCGAGGGCGGATTCATAGAAGAACGCCGGGAGCTTCTTGGAACGGTCAATCAATTTCTATTGTGCCAAAAATGGCACATATTGGCAAGTACCTGCCTTGCTGGCGACGTGAACGGCGGTTCACAGGAGGAATCTCGGCGGAGCCGCTCGGGAACGTTCCGTCTGTCCCCGGTTTCTAATGCGGGAACGTTCCGTCTGTCCCCGGTTTCTACCGGTTTCTCCCGTAATGCGGGAACGTTCCGTCTGTCCCCGGTTTCTGTCGGTTTCTACCGGTTTCTAATGCGGGAACGTTCCGTCTGTCCCCGGTTTCTATGACGGGGGTCACAATAGCAATAGGGCCGCCAGGTAGAGGCTTATGGCAGCGGCGCAATCGATCGACAGATCACGTGCGCTTGTTTGTCCGGTACGCAGCCTGAAGAAGTAAATGCAAATGGGAACTCCCAGCAGAAACATCAGCAGAATCAACTCGAAGACCGCATTTGCCAAGACGCCTGCCCACCATGACTCGGGCCGCCATGCTCTGGAAGGAAGGAAGTTTGGGAATGTCAGGTACACCAACCTTCGCACCACCAGTAAGGCGATACCCGTGAATGCCGCCCAACGGATCGGCGGACGAAGGGTCCGCGGCTGGTATCCGGCTTCGTTCGTGGCCACGCCGCAATCGTAGCATCTCACGCAACTCAGGACAAACCGGCGTTGCGGTGAAGGCATTCAGACCGATTGCTCTTTTTCGCGCCACGCCATATGATGAGGTCCTCAATGTACCGAATCGTATCGATTCTTCTGATCCTGGCCGGGATGGCGCGGGTGCTGGTGGCTGCCGAGCCATATCGCGATCCCAAGGCGCCGCTGGAGCAGCGGGTGGACGATTTGGTCTCCCGGCTGACACTGGACGAAAAAATCGGGATGCTGGCGCAAGTGCAGCCGGCGATCCCGCGGCTGGGAATCGCGGCCTTCACCAACTGGACCGAAGGGCTGCACGGGCTGGGCTGGGTGCGCGGCGGCTCAGTGACGGCCACGACGTTCCCGCAGTCGGTGGGGTTGGGCGAAACGTGGGATCCGGAAATTCTCCGTCAGGCCGGGGCGGTCGAAGCGTACGAGGCGCGGGTCTATTACAAGAAGTACAATGGCGCCCGCGTGGGCCTCGCCATCCGCGCGCCCAACGTGGATCTGGCCAGGGACCCTCGTTGGGGCCGCACCGAGGAGGTGTACGGGGAAGACCCGTACTTCGTCGGGAGAATGTCGGTGGGTTTTATCAAGGGGCTGCAAGGCGACGACCCCAAGTACCTGCTGTCGGCCTCGACGATGAAGCACTTTCTCGCCAACAGCAACGAGGATGGGCGGACCAGCTCTTCGTCCGACTTCGACGAGAGGAACCTGCGCGAATACTACCTGGTGCCGTTCCGTATGGGCATACAGGAGGGGAAGGCGCAGTCCTTCATGGCGTCGTACAACGCGGTCAACAAGATCCCCGACACGGTATCGCCGTTCATACGGGAGATTGTGGAGAAGGAATGGAAGTTCGACGGGATGGTGTGCACGGATGCCGGCTCTCTGCCCAATCTCACGCGCCAGTTTCACTACTATCCGGATCCGACGGCCGCGGTAGTGGGCTGCGTCCAGGCGGGCATTACGGTGTTCCTGGATCAGTACGCCACGCCGTTGAGAGATGCCCTGGAAAAGAAACTGCTGACCGAGAGCGATATCGAACGCAACATACGGGGCAACATCCGTATGCGCATGCGGCTGGGCGAATTCGACCCTCCCGAGATGGTGCCCTACAGCAAGATTTCGGGGACGGAGGAACCCTGGTACGGTGAAGCCAACAAGGCGCTGGTTCGAAAGGTCACGCAGGAATCCATCGTGCTGCTGAAGAACGGCGATAACCTTCTGCCTCTGGATCAGAGCAAGCTGCGCTCCATCGCGGTGATCGGGCCGTATGGCGACAACGTGCTGGTGGACTGGTACGCGGGGATGCCGCCGTATACGGTGACGCCGTTTGAGGGCATACGCAACAAGGTGGGGCCGGGCGTTCGCGTGCGCTATGCGCCGGACGACAACAATGGCAACGCCGCCAATCTGGCCGCGGAGAGCGACGTGGCCATGGTGTTTGTGGGCAATCACCCGACGTGCAACGCGCCGTTCGGGCGGTGCGCGCTGCCCAGCGAGGGCAAGGAAGCCATCGACCGGAAGGCCATCGAGCTGGAGCAGGCGCAGCTCAACCTGATCCGCCGGGTGAAAGCGGCGAACGCGAAGACCATCGTGGTGCTGATCTCCAGTTTTCCGTATGCCATCACGTGGGTGCAGGAGAATGTTCCGGCGATTCTGCACATGGCGCACAACAGCCAGGAGGAGGGCAACGCGCTGGCCGATGTTCTGTTTGGGGACTACAATCCGGGCGGGCGGTTGGCGGCCACGTGGGTCAACTCGTTGAACGATCTGCCGCCCATGATGGACTACGACATCCGCAAGGGCCGCACCTACATGTATTTCAAGGGGCAGCCGTTGTATCCCTTCGGATTCGGCCTGAGCTACACCACGTTCGAGTATGGCAACCTGCGCACGTCGGCCGAATCGGTACCGGGCACGGGAGAGATTACGGTGAGTGTAGACGTGAAGAACACGGGGAAACGCGCCGGCGATGAGGTGGTGCAGATGTACGTCAAGCACCTGGAGTCGGCGGTAGAGCGGCCGATCAAGGAATTGCGCGGCTTCCAGCGCATCACGCTGGGGCCGGGCGAGACGAAGACGGTGCGCATGGAGCTGAAGGGTAGCGAACTGGCATATTGGGATGCCGCCGCGCACAGCTTCGTGGTGGAGGCGGGAAAGATGAGCGTCACGGTCGGGTCATCGTCGGCGGATGTGAGGCTGGAAAAGACGGTGGCGGTGACGCGCTGAGGATACATGATGCGACAGAGCCTGGTGATTTGTTTCGCACTCGCCTGTCTTGCGAGCGCGATGGCGGTCCAGAGCTACGGCCAGACCGCTTCCACTGCTCCCTATCTCCGCAAACAAGGGACCGCGACGCAGTTGATGGTGGACGGCCAGCCGTTCCTGGCGCTGAGCGGAGAACTGGGCAACAATACCGCCAGCAGCATGGAGAACATGCAGCCGGTCTGGAGCAGGCTGGTGGCGGGCAACCTCAATTCGGTATTGGCCGCGGTCTCGTGGGCGCAGATCGAGCCGGAAGAAGGCAAGTACGAGTTTGCGCTGGTCGATGGCCTCTTACAGGAGGCACGGCGCAACCATCTGAAGCTGGTGTTTCTGTGGTTCGGGAGTTGGAAAAACGGTCTTTCCAGCTACGCTCCCTACTGGGTGAAAAAAGACTACAAGCGGTTCCCACGCATACGGATCAAGGGAGGCGGGACGCTGGAGCTGCTGAGCACGTTCGGAACCGCCACGCGCGATGCCGATGCGCGGGCCTATGGCGCGCTGATGCGGCATATCAAGGAAGTGGATGGGCGCGAGCACACGCTGATCATGGTGCAGGTGGAGAACGAAGTGGGCGTGCTGCGCGACTCGCGCGACCGGAGCGAGGCGGCCAACAGCGCCTTTGCCGGGCAGGCGCCGCGGGAACTGATGGCCTACCTGGAGAAGCACAAGGACACGCTCGCCCCGGAACTGCGCGAGGTTTGGGCGGCCAATGGATTCAAGACTGCGGGCACGTGGGAAGAAGTCTTCGGCGCGGGCAAGCCCGCGAGCGTCGATATGCCGATCCAGACTACCAGCCCGCCGATGAGCGCGGAGGAACACGCCAGCGCGTGGCGGAAGCTCCACTGGCCGGTGGACGAGATCTTCATGGCGTGGCACTACGCGCGGTTTGTGAACAAGGTTGTGGAGGAGGGCAAGGCGGAGTACAACATCCCGATGTACGTGAACGGGTGGCTGCAGCAGCCCAACATGGCGTGGCCGGGGACGTATCCGAGCGGCGGTCCGCTGCCGCAGGTGAACGACGTGTGGCGGGCCGGCGCGCCGGCGATCGATATGCTCTCGCCGGATCTCTATCTGGAGTACTTCGAGGAGGTGTGCGAGCGGTACACGCGCAATGGGAATCCGTTGTTCATTCCGGAGACGCGGGCCAGCGGGGCCAATGCGCTGGTGGCGTTTGGCAAGTATGGAGCGATCGGCTTCTCGCCATTCGGCATCGAACGAATGGTGGGCGCGGATACGGAGCTGGCGGCGGCTTACCGGCTGATTGGGCAGATGGCTCCGTTGATCGCGGCGCAGCAGGGCAAGGACACGATGACGGCCGTGCTGCTGAGGCAGGGCGAGGCGCCGCGGCAGGTCCGGCTGGGCAATTACACGCTGAACCTCAGCTACACCGGCAGAGGGCGCGTGCCGATCGCACCGGAGCCGGCCCGAGCGGCGCAGCCGGGCGCGCCCGTTGCCGCCGCGCAAGCGGGACCCGCCGGCGCCGCGGCGCCCTTGGAAGCGGCGGCGATCCTGGTGGCATCGGGCCCCGACGAGTTCTACATGGGCGGCGGCGGCATGCGAATCTCCTTCACGCCGAACACGCCCGGCCCGGCCATGGTAGGACTGGGGATTGTGCAGGAAGGGAAATTCGTGGAGGGCAAGTGGACGGTGGTGCGGCAGCTCGGCGGCGACGACATCGGGCAGGGCGAGATACTTACGCTGCGGCCCAACACGATTCTGCGGGTGGCGGTGTACCGGTACGAATAGGGGACGCAGAGCCCAATGGGAAATCTGAGAAGAAGAGTCCGAGCTTCGCTCGGATGCACAAGGCAGAGCCTTATGCCACTTCAAGTGCCGTATTCGTGGCCGGGGTAGAGGGCGCGCAGGGCGAAGGCGAAGACCGGCTGGAAGATGCCTCCGAACACCTGCCAGACCAGCAGCAGGCCGATCATGCTGAAGGCGCCCAGCGAACGGCCGAAATGCTGGATGCGGCGCGCCAGATCCTCGGGAACCAACAACCCGAGGGCGCCGAAGCCATCGAGCGGCGGCACCGGGATCAGATTGAACGTGCCCAACAGCAGGTTGAGCGAGAACAGCAGGCTCACGAAAGTGGCCGCTCCCGAGGCGACACCGGCGGCCGCGGGTTCCACCACGTGCATGAAGCCGACCGACTCCGGATAGCGGAAGAAGCCCGTCCAGATGCCGATGTGGATGACGATGCCGGCGAGGATGGCGAGGGAGAAATTGGCGCCGGGGCCGGCGAGCGACATCCAGGCCGCGCGGCGGGGAAAGCGTTCCGACCAGCGGGGGTCGTACGGCGCGCTGGCCCAGCCCATCATCCAACCGCCGGTGGCATAGGTCAGCAGGGGGAAGATCACCATGCCGAAGGGTTCGCGGCGGATGTGGGGAATGGGGTCGAGCGAGACCTGGCCGCCGTGGAAAGCGGTGAGGTCGCCGCCGAGTTGCGCGGCCCACGCGTGGGAGGCCTCGTGGCACGTGGTGGAGAGCAGAAACACCACGTACCACACCAGGCCGGCAATCAGAAACTCCGAACTCACTTAGGCTCCATAGACCTATAGTAATCGCGCAGGATGTAGAACCCGGGCTTGCGCTCTCCGCGATCGGAGAACAGTCCCTTGCGATTGTAGTAGTCCTGAATGCCCGCCAGAGGGCGGCGCGGCGAGCGGAAATCCACCAGCACCCAGGCGATGGTGCCATTGAGGAACGGAATCCGGCGGAACATGGCCACCTGGCGGCGGTAGACGTTGGCCTGATACTCCTCGGTGAACCGCGTCAGATCGCTGCCGTGGCGGCCGGCCTGCGCGTCGGCGCCGAATTCGCTGATGATGAACGGCTTCTCATAGGGCGTCTGCCAGGCGATGGTATCGATCTTGTCGGGGAGTCCGTCGTACCAGCCGATGTATTCATTGCAGGAGACCACATCGAGCGACTGGCCGAGCGGATCTTCGACGACGATGGTGCGCGGGTCGGCGTAGTGGGTTTCGAGCGCGGCGGTGATGAGGCGGGTGGAATCGAGCGAGCGGGCGCGTTCCACCAGGGCGGTGATGAACTTCAGGCGCGCATCGCCGCGCGGTGTTTCATTGGCCACGCTCCAGAGGATGATGGAGGCGCGGTTCTTGTCGCGCGAGATCATCTCGGTGAGCTGCTGTTCGGCGTTGCGCAGGGTCTCCGGATTCTCCCAGGAGATGGTCCAGTAGACCGGAATTTCCGACCAGACGAGCAGGCCCAGCTCGTCGGCGAGGCGCGTCATGACCTCGTCGTGCGGATAGTGGGGCAGGCGGACGAAGTTGCAGTCGGTCTCTTTGGCCCACTGAAACAGGACGCGCGCGTCGGCCTCGTTGTAGATGCGGCCGGCGCGGAAGGGCGCTTCGGCGTGGATGGAGGCGCCGCGCAGGAAAACGGGCTTGCCGTTGAGCAGGAGGTCGCGGCCGCGGGCCTCGATGGTGCGGAAGCCGATACGGTCGGTGACGCGGTCGGCGCCGGCTTCCACCGTGACGTCGTAGAGCTTGGGGCGCTCGGGGGACCAGAGGTCGAGGCGCGCGTCGAAGGCCACGCGGGCGAGACCGCTTGTGTCGGGCGTGAACGTTTGCGCGATGCCGGCTTCGGGGATGCGGACGGTGACCTTCCGGGTGGGGTCGGCGCCATTGAGGCGGACCCATCCGGCGACGCGGGTGGGCGAGCCCTTCTGCAACTGGATGCTGTAATCCTGCACGAAGGTGGCGGCCACGTCGAGGATGCGGACGGTGCGGGTGAGCCCGCCATAGTTCCACCAATCGGTCATGACGGTGGGGATGAATTCCTGCTTGCGCTGGTCGTCCACCTTGACGATGAGGGTGTTGCCCTTCTCGCGCACCTTGCCGGTGATTTCGAACTGGAAGGGAGTGAAGCCGCCAGAGTGCTCGCCGAGCTTGACGCCGTTAAGGAAGACCATGGCGCGGTAGTTGGCGGCGCCGAACCAGACGAAAGCGCGGTGTCCGGGTTGGACGGCGAAATCGAAATCGCGTTTGTACCAGATGGTGCCTTCGTAGAGCATGAGGTCGGGGCGCTGGGTGTTCCAATCGCCGGGGACCTGAAGGCGGTCGGCGGTATCGAAATCGTATTCGATGAGGTCGCTGGGGGATTTCGGTTTCTGGTTGGCGCCGAAACCGCCATCGGCCTGTGGTTTGTAGCGATAGTCGTAATAGCCGGATTCGTAAGGATCGACGATGGCGCGCCACGGTCCGTTGAGGCTGACACCTGGGCGGGCCCCAGCATTCTGGATGAGGTCCAACTCGGCGGAGAGGGCGGGGAAGGCGCTCAGGCAGACGAGGGCGGAAAGGAGGCGGAGGGGTGACATATTCGGACTCCAGCATACCTGATTTCGCGGTGAGGAGGCTTCAGCACAGAGAAACATAGAAAACACACTGGCCGCCGATGAACGCCGATGAACACGGATAAAACCAAGAATGCTTATCCGTGTTCATCGGCGTTCATCGGCGGCTCAATTGTTTTTTGGTTGCTGCTCCAATTGCTCGATCTCGCCTTGCAGGAGGGCGACGTGCTCTTCTTCCTCGGCGGCCAGTTCACCGCAGAGATCTTTCTCCAGGCCGGGGGGAAGGTCGGCAGCCAGTTTCCGGAAATGGTCGCGCGTGCGCTTTTCCATCTCCAGGGCGGCCGAATAAAGGTCCTTCACGCCGGAAGTTTCTCCCACGTGGATGCCGCGGAAGAGCCAGTTGGCGAGCAGTTTGTCCTCGTCCCCGGAAAGCTCCACCACTTCGCGATCGAGGTGGGCGTGGTATTTTTCTTCCAGCTCGTGCAGGTGATCGAGTTCGGCTTCGTAGAGGCGCTCGAGCACCGCGCGTTGTTCCGGCGAGCTGGCTTTATCGCGCGCCAGCTTGTAGAAGTGGAACGAATTCAGCTCGAATTGCACGGCGTCGCGGATGGCGCGGAAGCTCATGGAATCGCCCAGGTCGCGATCGGGGATCACCTCCAGGTCGCCGCCGCAGAGGAAGCATTTCCCGTACGGCATGGCGAGTCCGCTGGTGAGCTTGAAGCAGCTCTTACAGCGCCAGGTGTAGCGCACCTGGGCGCAGCAGATTTCGTCTTCTTCGATGACCGCGCGGCATTTTGGACAAGTCGATGGCATTCTATGCTCCCCCTGCCGGAACCAGTTCCGGCGACGCACTCGGCGTTAGGACGCCCATGTATTCCAGCATTCCCTGCGCGGCCCGCTTGCCCGCGCCCATGGCCAGGATGACGGTAGCCGCGCCGGTGACGATATCGCCGCCGGCGAACAGGCCGGGCACGTTGGTCATGCCGGTGCGTTCGTCGATATCGATGTATCCCCATTTGTTGGTGCCGAGGCCGGGAGTGGTTTGGGCGATGATGGGGTTGGCGGTAGTGCCGAGGGCATAGATGACGGTGTCGACATCGATGAGGAAGTCCGACCCCTCGACGGCGACCGGCCGGCGGCGGCCCGAGGAATCCGGCTCGCCGAGTTCCATTTTCTGGCAGCGCATGCCGGTGACCCAACCGCCGGAATCGCCCACAATTTCGACCGGGAGGGTGAGCCACTCGAAGTGGATGCCCTCTTCGATGGCGTGCTCCAGCTCCTCGGCGCGGGCGGGCGATTCACGCCGCGACCGGCGGTAGACGACGGAAACCGATTCGGCGCCCATGCGCATGGCGACGCGCGCCGCATCCATGGCGGTATTGCCCGCGCCGACCACGGCCACGCGTTTTCCCATGCCGACCGGGGTATCGTAGAGCGGCTGCCGGTGGCCGCGCATGAGGTTGACGCGAGTGAGGAATTCGTTGGCGGAAAAGACGCCGTTGTAGGCCTCGCCGGGGATGTTGGCGAACTTCGGCGAGCCCGCGCCGGTGCCGACGAAGGCGGCGTGGTAGCCCATTTCGCCCAACAATTGCGGGATGGTGAAGAGCTTGCCGATGATGGTGTCGAGCTTGATCTCGACTCCCATTTTTTTGAGGTTCTCGATCTCCGCGTCGATGATGATGTCGGGCAGGCGGAACTCGGGGATGCCGTATTTCAGGACTCCGCCGGCCACGTGCAACGCCTCGAACACGGTCACGGAAACGCCGCGGCGGGCCAATTCTCCGGCGCAGGCGAGGCCCGCGGGACCGCTGCCGATGATGGCGGCGCGCTTGGTTTCGGCGACGGCGGGCGCGGCCAGCTTCTCCCACCCGCGCCCCATGGCGGCATCGGCGACGAAGCGCTCCAGGCGGCCGATGGCCACGGGCTTGAACTTGAGTCCGACCACGCAGGTGGCTTCGCACTGCGATTCCTGCGGGCAGACGCGCCCGCAGACGGCGGGCAGCGCGTTGGCGCTTTTCAGGATGCGGTAGGACTGTTCGACGTCTTTGCGCGCCAGGGCGGAGATGAAGCCGGGGATATCGATGCCCACGGGGCAGCCGGGGACGCAGCGCGGCTTCTTGCAACGGAGGCAGCGTTCGGCCTCGTGGAAGGCGCCGTCCAGATCGAGGCCGAGCGCGACCTCGTTGAAGTTGTGCACGCGGACTTCGGGCGGCTGGTGCGGCATAGGCGCGCGCTCCGGCGGAATGGTCTTGATGTTCTTGGGGATGCGCAGGGCGGGCGTTTCGGGTATGGCTTCCGGGAGTTGGCAGGCCGGCGCGAGGCGTTCCGGCACGGCGCTGTCGTTGGATTCGGGAAATCCGGCCAGCATGGCGGATTCGCCGCGGAAGCGCTCCATGGCTTCCTTCTCTTCGCGGGCGAAGCGCCGCTGGCGGAGCGAGAGCTCGTCGAAGTTGACCAGGTGGCCGTCGAAATCGGCGCCGTCCACGCAGGCGAACTTCATTTTGCCGCCGACGGTGACGCGGCAGGATCCGCACATTCCGGTGCCATCCACCATGATGGAGTTGAGGCTGACGATGGTGGGAATGGCGAAGGGGCGGGTGACTTCGCAGCACGCTTTCATCATCGGGATGGGGCCGATGGCGACCACTTCGCTGACGTTCTTTTCGTGGGCCAGGACGTCGGCGAGGGCGTGGGTGACGAAGCCGTGGCGGCCGTAGCTGCCATCGTCGGTGGTGACGATTAGATCGTCAGAGCAGACGCGGAACTGGTCTTCCCAGAAGACGAGGTCCTTATTGCGGAAGCCGACGATGGAGACGGTGCGGTTGCCGGCCTCCTTGTAGGCGCGCAATTGGGGATAGATGGGGGCCACGCCGAGTCCGCCGCCCACCAGGACGACGGTGCCTTCGAGCTTGCGTATGTGGCTGGGGAGGCCGAGCGGGCCGATGAAATCGAGGATGGTATCGCCCTCGCGCAGGGCCAACATTTCGAAGGTGGTTTTGCCCACCGCCTGGATGACCACGGTGACCGTGCCGTTCGCCACGTTGAAATCGGCCACGGTCAATGGGATACGCTCTCCATGCTCGTCAATGCGAGCCATGACAAAGTGTCCGGGACGTGCCGCTCGCGCCACATCCGGCGCTTTCACGTCCCAGAGGAAGGTCGTCGGACCGAACTGTATTCTACGACTGATGAGAAACACCACACCCCCTGGAAGAAATATGGTAGCAAAATTCAGGAAAAAAGGGTCTTTTGACGTATTTACGATTTGCCCTGCAGCTCCGCGATTACTTGCCTGATCTGTTCCGGCACGGCCACTGCCTTCCGGCTGCCGTAATCGAACCACACCAGGGTGGAATCCACCACGGCCGCGACGCCGGCGAGGTTGCGGCTGACCACGATGTGTTCCATTTGGAAGCTACTGTTACGGATGGCGCCGATCCGCGTGCCCACGTCGACCGTGTCGGGATAGGTCAACTGCGCCTTGTAATCGCACTTCAGGCTGGCGAGGATGGGACCGGTTCCGGACGGCGGCAGATCGACCCACATCCCGGTGCGCAGCATGTACTCCACTCTCGCGGTTTCACACCAGCGCAGATAGATAAGGTTGTTCACGTGACCGAAAGCGTCTTCGTCGCCCCATAGCAGGGGAATGGTGGTCACCACGGGAAAACCAGCCAACAAGGGATGAACGTGCTTCACAATTCCAGTTTAGACTTTGCAGGATACGCACGCGGGAGAGCTATCGCTGCTTTTCCAGCCAGGCAAACCACTCTTCGAAGCCGACAAGCCGGCCGCGCCGGCCTGGGGGGAAACAGCCGTGGGCTACGTCGGGAGATTCCACGCCGGTCAGCTCGGTAAAGAAGTAGGCCCACGTATCGCAGCCGAAACGGTAGGGCGGCTGGTATTCGGCGGTGACCTTTTGCAGCAGTTTCCGCCGGATATCTTCGGGAGATCGCAGCGCGTCGACGGCATCGGTGCCCATCGGGAAAAAACGGAAGGGCGGATCGGGCGGCTGGGATGGATCGTAAGGCGACAGCTTCACCGGCTTGCGATCCGGCTGCACCAGCCAGACCTGGCGATCGGGGAAATAGCGCAGCAGCGCACGATTGCCGGTGGGGTCCATCTCGCGCGCCCAAACCACCGGGGAGCGGTCGATATCGGCGGAATTATAGACCCACTCGTCGCCGGTATCGTGGGTCCGTTGGTAGCGCAGCAGCACGAGGTGGCGCCCGCCTTTGGCGGCCAACTCGCGGACGATGCGGGCGCGCTCGCTGCCGTCGGAATTCCGGACGCCGCCGCCAATTACGGGCGTGAGAACCGCGGCCAGGACGATGGCGCGCACGGCGAAGGTTCCACCCGCTGGCCGCGGCTGGCGCAGTTGCCGCAGTTGGCGGAGCGCCTGAATCACCAGGAGCAGGATCAGGCCCATGGCGGGCGCCGCGTAGTGGGGCGCGTGCCAGACCTCCACGGCCAATCCCAGGGAAAACAGGATGGCGGCGAAGAGCAGGAGGCGGGTGCGGCGCCGCCGGCAGAGCCACGGAATGGCGAGGAATGGAATGGTGAGGAATGGCCCCAGGTAGAAGCGCCAGTAGGTCTTGGCTTTGTCGAGGATGCCGTAGGGGGAGCGGTTGGCGCGCGCGTCGTTGTAGGCGGCCATTTCCCACAGGGTGTGGAAGTCGCGCAGTACGCGCTGATGGTAGACCGGCTCGGGGCGCGGGGATTGGAAGATGAAATGCGGCGCCATAGTGAAGTTGCCGCGATAGAACGAGTAGGGCAGTTGGAACGGGCTGCCGCTGACGCGGACAAAGTAGACGCCCATGAGCAGAGCGGTGGCGCCTAGTATCAGGAGCAGAGGCGCCAGAATCGCCAAAGGGCGCGGGCGGAGGCGGATCAGCCAAAGCAAGGCTGCCAGGGCAGGCAAGGCGAAGAGCACACCTTCGTAGGGCCGGCTGTTGGCCAGAATCGCCAGGCCGGCGCCCAGCGTTGCGCCCATCAGGGCAGCATCACGCCAGTTGCGGCGGCGCAAGATGCGGGGCAAAGCTCCCAGCACGAGCGCGCCGCCGGCAGCCGCCACGGCGCCTCCATAGTAGGAGTTCATCCAGTAGCTGAAGACGCCGAAGCGAGCGACGGCCAGGGCGCCGCCCAGCAAGGCCCAGCCAGGCGAAACCCAGCCCTGCAACATCCAGCACAAGGCGGCGCACAGGAATCCGACGCTGAGCCACACGCCAATCCAAGGCTGCCCGGTGAGGACTTGGGCGGCGGCCATGACCACTCCCTGTGCGACGGGAAAGACGCTGGCATACACCGGCCGGACCAGAATGTGCATGCTCTCGAAATGCACCCACATGGGGTGAACCGGGTTGACCAGGCGGCCGTGAGCGAAGGTGTCGGCGACCAGCAGGTGGCTGAACTCGTCCTGCACGCGCGGGCTGGGGACGGGAAGCCACGGCAAGAGCAGGGCGCGCAGAACGAGCGGAGCCAGCCCCACGGCGAGGATGGCCAGCCGCTTCCGCCGGGCTATCGCTCCGAGTCGCCGTTCGATTTGCCGCAGCATGGGTACTTTCGATTATGCACTGGCGGCGGAGCACTGGCAGGCGGATTGGCAGGCGGAAGCGCCTGCCCCACCAACCAAGCAGCATGGGTAC
>JBEKDV010000200.1:0-14052 GCA_050014175.1 Candidatus Solibacter sp.
AGTTTGGGCTGCGGATCACCGTTCCAGGTCCGCTACGTTTCCGCCGGCTTGCTGTTCCTCAAACCTCTTGGAACCTCATTCACTATGCTCCCGATCGCCTCTTCCGTCAACGCTTTTTTCGGAGCGGAAAGGCTCTTTTCATCAACCTTTATTTGACTTGTTTCGAATCAGTTACAGCGTTGCGGCCGTGCAAGTCCTGTGGATAAAACGCGGATCGCCAAAAATGTCTTACTTCAGTTTGAGGATCATCCCGTTATCCGTGGCCAACCACAGATTCTGCTCGTCGGCGCCGGACAAAATCGCCCGGCGGGCCACGGCCCGGTAATCCACCGCCATCTCGGTCCACGTACTCATGTCGCTGCTCTGGAAAACCTTGACGTTCCCGGGCGCGATGCTGCGCACCTGTCCCGCCATCTCGATGCCTGCCAGATACGACGTTCCCTCTTTGGTGAGCCATACGTCGGTGATGGCGTAGCGCTTGTCGCGAAAGATGGTCCGGTTCTTCCCCGTAGTCCAGTCGAGCTTATAAACCTCGCTCGGGTAGGTGGCGGAGTCGCCGTGTTCGATCAGCCCAAGGCCGGGACCGTTGGCCGAAAATCGCGCGCGCGTCACTTGTCCGAACAGCGACATCGATGCCGCCCGCCAAGTCTGGCCGCCATCGCGCGTCACCACGGTGTACGAGAGGTGCGGCGTCTCGCGGCGGGTCAATGCATCCTCGGGGTCCATCCACGTCGGAAACTGCGAACCCCACCGCATCATCGGCTGATTGAATCCGAAGATGATGCCGTAGTTCCGGTTGGCGAAGCTGATCCAGGAGTAGGCCGAGCGCTCCGGCGCGCCCGGCGGATCGGCGGCCACCTTGACCGGCTCCCACTTGTGGCCGCCATCGTGTGTGGCCAATACGATCTTCTTGTTGCAGGCGGCCCAACCGTTGTTCTCGTCGGCGAAATAGACCCGCCATGGGGCAGCCGGCGGTTTGGGCAGCTTTTTCCAGTCTTTGCCGGCTTCGTCGGTCTTCCAGATGCCTTTTTCCGTGACCATCCAGCCCAGGCTGTCGTTCAGGAAAAACAGCGATACCGGGACTTCTTCGAGCTTCACCACTTCCCAATGCGCGCCGCTGTCCGATGTCATTACCGCCACCGGCTTGCGGGCCCCCTTGCTCTCCTGAACGCTCCCGACCGCCACACCGCGCCCCACCGAGGGCGACTGCAAGTCCTGCAGGACCAGCTCGGATTTCGCCTGATCGTAGAAATACTGCATCTGCCACCGGGGGGCTTGGGCCAGAGCTACGGCCGACGCCAGCAGACTCAGTGCGCCCACCCGCCAGCCATGAGGATTTGTCACGATGATCCTATTGTTTCATTACAACCGGTCCCGACGAAAGCACCAGTTCCACGTGATTGGCGGATTCCAGGGCGGCAGGCGACATGCGCGCCAGCACCAGCATGCAGCCTACCTGCTCACCTACCGTGGCCAAGACTTCCATTTCGCTGCCCGTGTGCTGATGCGGCAGACGGTGTTGCACGTTGATCACTCCCACCACCCGGTTGCGCGCGATCACCGGCGCCGAAAGGAACGCATCGAAGCTATCTTCGGGCAGGTCGGCGAACGCTTTGAAACGCGCGTCTTTGTAAGCCTCGCGCGAAATCGAAAGCAGCCGCCGCTCACGCGCCACCCAACCCGTCAGACCTTCGTTGGAGCGCAAGCGCAGTTTCCCGATGGTGGAAGGGTGCGGCGTGTTGGACGCGCACAGCACCAGGTCCTCGCCATCCAGCAGGTAGATCAGGCACGAATCGCAGTGCGTGAACTCCACTACCAGTGAGACGATGCCCTGGAGGACGTCGGACAAGCTCAAGTCGCGAACCATGAAACGGCTCACCTTCTGGAACACGCTGAGTTGCTGCTCGGTCCTCTGTAGACGCAATTCGAGCTCTTTGCCCTTGGACATGCGCTTTTATTATACCGACGCCTCGCCGGTGGACGCGCAAGCGTCGATTCAACCATCCCCATCCCCCCTTTGGGGGGGTATCTTTTATCGGATGCTCCGTGCTCCAATTCTAAAGTGATGCCCGGCTGAACGTGTCATTCAGACAGCCGGGCCGAAAAAGATCTGCCATGATCGACGATCCCCATCCTCCCCCACCCGGCGAACTTCCCCCCACCGGTATCCCCGGCGTCTTTCAGAAGACCGAAAAGCTGCTGGCCGCTCTGCTGGAATCGGCCGCCCAGGCGATCGTTGTTACCGACCGCGCGGGACGCATGGTGCTGGCCAACGGCCGCACCGGGGAGATGTTCGGATACACCAGCCAGGAACTCCTCGGCGCCAATGTCGAACTGCTCCTGCCCGAGTCCAAACGGGCGGCGCACGGCGGGCAGCGCGAGGGTTACTTCCAGCAGCCGCGGGTTCGCCCCATGGGCATCGGCCTCGATCTCTCCGGGCGGCGCAAGGACGGCACGGAGTTTCCGGTCGAAATCAGCCTCAGCACCGTCGCCAGCGAAGAAGGCCTCTTCGGGATCGCGTTCATCGGCGATGTCAGCCCGCGCAAGACACTCGAAGAACAATTGATGCACGCGCAAAAAATGGAGGCCGTGGGCCGCCTGGCCGGCGGCGTGGCGCACGACTTCAATAATATGCTCACCGTAATCGCGGGTTACAACCGCATGATCCTGGATGAGCTTTCCAGCGGGGACCCTTTGCGCGTCTATGCGGAAGAGATTGCCAAAGCGGCGGATCGGGCCGCCGCCCTGACCAATCATCTGCTTTCCTTCAGCCGCCGCCAGGTCTTGCGCCCGCGCGTCATCGATCTCAACGCGGTGATCGGCCAAACCGAGAAAATGCTGCGCCGCCTGATCGGAGAAGATATCCAACTCATCATGAGCCTGGCGGCGGATGCCGGTAATATCAAGGCCGATCCGAACCACATCGAGCAGGCCATCGTGAACCTGGCGGTGAATGCCCGCGATGCCATGCCCTTTGGCGGACGCATCGGCATCGAAACCTGTAATATCCGCATCGACGAGGCATACGCCAAAACCCACATCGGCGTAAATCCGGGGGAGTTCGTCATGATCGCCGTGAGCGATACGGGTCACGGCATGGATGCCGCCACGCGGCAGAACATCTTCGAGCCGTTTTTCACCACCAAGCAGCGCGGAAAAGGCACCGGACTGGGTCTCGCCACCGTCTACGGCATGGTCAAGCAGAGTGGAGGCGATATCTGGGTCTACAGCGAACCCGGCCGCGGCACTACCTTCAAAATCTATTTCCCACGGGTGGTGGCGCCCGTCCCGGCCGGCTCGACGGAAGCCCCGCGGCACCCCGGCCACCACGGCGGCGAAACCGTGTTGTTGGTGGAAGACGAGGCTCAGGTCCGCGAGTTGGAGATCCGCATGCTAACCCAACTCGGCTATGCCGTCCTGACCGCCGGCGACGGGCAGGAAGCCATCGATGTCAGCCGCTCCCACCCGGGGGAGATTTCCCTGCTGGTGACCGACGTGGTGATGCCGAACATGAGCGGCAAGCAGGTGGCCGAGGCCTTGGTCTCCTCCCGGCCCGGCCTCAAGGTCCTCTACTTGTCCGGCTACACCGAGAACACCGTGGTGGTGCAAGGCGTGTTGGATTCCAGTGTGAACTTTCTTTCCAAGCCCTTCACCCATGAAGCCCTGGCCCGTAAGATCCGCGAAATCCTGGCCCGCTAAAGTCCATCCAAAGTTAGCAGCGCGTGGTTGCCCGATTCCGGATATGCCCGGGCCGCCGGATCGCCTACAATCAAAAGAGCGGCAGCCGGTATATGACGGAAAGCGGCATCCACAGCGCGACACTTGTTTGGAGCGTGCCCGAGTGCCCCTTCACCGTGGAATGCTCGACGCGCGTCCTGGACGACATCCGGTTGGCGGTAACCGACGCGTTTTTCTCGCTGCCGCGCGGCGGCGCGGAAATCGGCGGGATCCTGCTCGGCACATTCGCTAACGGCCGCCTCGCCATCACCGGCTATGCCGCGCTCGATTGCGAGCACGCCTCGGGGCCGTCTTTTGTGCTGTCTCCGCCGGATGAAGCGCGTCTGGCGCAGTTGCTCTCGGCCCACGCCAACGGCGCGGCGCGCCTGGGGCCCGTAGGCTGGTATCATTCCCACACGCGCAGCGAGATTTTTCTATCGGACGCCGATCTGGATATCCATAGGCGCTTTTTCCCGGAGTCCTGGCAGGTGGCGCTGGTGATGAAGCCGCATACCTTCCAGCCGGCGCGCATCGGGTTTTTCTTCCGCGAGGCCGACGGCAGCGTGCATGCCGGCGGCTCCTACCGCGAAGATGTGTTGGAGCCGCTCCCCATGCGGCAGATGCCCGCCGGAACGCCCACCGCCCCGCCCTTGGACGACCCTTCCCCGCGCGGCTTCCGCCCGGGTCCGGTCCTTGCGTCCGTGCCTGTAACCGGCCCCGCTCCCCTGCCGCGGTCCGCATCGCCGGCCGCGCCGGCCGCCGCGGCCGATGCCGCGCTTCCTTTGCCCGAACCCGCCGGTGAACTGGACGCCCCCAAGTTCCTGGTCGAAAGCGCCTCATCCGGCCGGCGATGGATGGTCGTCGGGATTGGCGTCGTGGCCATCCTGGGCGTTCTCGGCGCCGCCTTTGAGGTCCGGCAAATGTGGCTGCCGCAAGTACTCGCCGCCATCCACCCGCAACCCGCCGTTCCTCCTCCGCCGCCCCCGCTGGGACTCAGCACGCTCGATCGCGAGGGACAGCTACAGATCGGTTGGGACCGCAACTCCCCTGCCGTGCAGCGCGCCGCCGATGCCATACTCGAGATCACCGGCGGCGGGGAGTTGCCCAATGCCATCCAGCTCGACCTCGCCCACCTGCAAGCCGGATCCTTCACTTACGCCCGCACGGCGGAGAAGGTGGACGTCCTGCTGATCGTCCATCAGAAGGATGGTCCGGATCTCCGCGAGGTGACCAGTTTCTTGGGCAAACTGCCCGATCGCCAACCGGCGGAAGATCCGGAGGCGCAGCAGAAGCAGCGCGAGGAGATGGCCAAACAGGCGGCCAAGCTGAAGGCCGATGTGAATTTTCAGGCCGCTAAGACCAAGAAACTGGAGCAGGAAGTCCAATCCATGCGCGAGGAACTGCGTCTCCAGCAGCAGCGCCGCCTCAACAATCAGGTTCCCGACAAGTAGCCCGGGGCGCCCCAATTCGCACCGGTCCGGCGTAACCAAATGGCCGCGCGGCAGTATATAGTTCAGGAGGCCGCCATGTCCGATACCCGGCGCCTGCCCGCGCTGGAGAGCATCCTGCAGGACCTGCGTTACACGTTTCGCACGCTGCGCCGCGACTCGGGATTCACCACCTTCGCCATCCTCATCGTCGGCCTCGGCATTGGCTGTAGCGCCACCGTATTCAGCGTCGTCAACACCCTGCTGCTGCGCCCGCTGCCGTTTCGCGAACCGGACCGCCTGGTCTGGATCGCCAACCACGATTCCAGCGGCCTCTCCGGCCAGACTACCCAGGTGGGCCATCTGCTGGACCTCCGGGAACGCAACCAGTCCTTCTCCGGCCTGGCCGGCTACTTCGCTTTTTACGGCGTCGGCGACAATCTCCTGAGCGGCCAGGGCGAACCGGAGCGCCTCAGCGGCGTGCCGGTTACCGAGAATTTCTTCTCGGTGCTGGGCATTCAACCACAGCTCGGCCGCCTGTTCACCCCCGAAGAATGCACCGGGCACGGGCCCAAAGCCGTGCTGTTGAGCCATGGTCTGTGGGAGAGGAGGTTCGGTTCCGATGCCGCTCTGGTCGGCCGTTCGCTCACCATCAACGACGAGGCGGTCACCGTGGCCGGTATCCTGCCGGCCTCGTTCGATCTGGCCTCGGTCTTCGCTCCGGGCAGCCACTTCGACCTGTATTTTCCGTTTCCGCTGAACGATCAGACCAACCGGCAGGGAAACACCATGGCGATTGTCGGCCGGCTCAAGCCTGGCGTGGCCATTGGCAGCGCCCGGGCCGAATTGCGGATCCTGGCTGCGCAGATCGTGCGCGCTCACCCGGAGCGCAACGATTTCGAAGGCTACGTCACCCCGCTGGCGGAACACGTGAGCGGCCGCATACGCCCGGCGCTGGTGGTGCTGGCCTGCGCCGTCGGCGTGGTGATGCTGATTGTGTGCGCCAATCTCTCCAACCTGCTGCTGGCACGGACGGCGACGCGGCAGAAGGAGATTGCCATCCGCGCGGCGCTGGGCGCGGGGCGGCGGCGGCTGATCCGCCAGATGCTCACCGAAGGGGTGACGCTCTCCTGCTGCGGCGCGGCGTTGGGCGTGATCCTGGCTGCCGGAGCGACCCATGTATTGGCGCGCGTCGAAGCAGTGAGCATCCCGCTTCTCGGCAACGTCACCACGGACTTCACCGTTCTGGCCTTTTGCCTGCTGGCGGCCGTCGCGACCGGCGTGGTCTTTGGCCTGGCACCCGCCCTGCAAGTCCCCACCAGCGCCCTGCACGACGTGCTGAAGGACACGGCGCGCGGTTCCACGGCGGGCAAGGGCCGCAACTGGATTCGCGGCGCCCTGGTGGTTTCGGAGATCGCCTTCGCCTGCGTGCTGCTGGTCAGTGCGGGCTTGCTGGTGCGCAGCTTTCTGCGCGTGCTCCAGGTGAACCTCGGCTTTCGCCCGGAACAGGCCGCCACCGTCCGCGTAGATCCGGATGCGCGTTACTCCACCCAGGCGCAACAGAACGCGTACTTCGACGAAGTGCTGCGGCGGGTGCGGGACATCCCGGGCGTAGTGGCCGCCGGGTTGACCGACGCGCTCCCGCTGGGGCGCAATCGCAGTTGGGGCGCGCCCGCCAAGGGGCAGGTGTACCCGAAGGGCAAGTTCCCCAACGCGTTTGTGCGCGTGGTGAGCGATGGCTACCTGAAAGCCCTGGGCATCGCGCTGATCGATGGACGCGATATCTCGGAAAGAGATACGCCTTCGGGTGAGCCTGTGATCGTCATCAACCAGACCATGGCGCGCACCCTGTGGCCGGGGCGGAATGCCATCGGTCAACTGATGCGCGCGTGCGGCGAGCGGCGGGTGGTGGGGGTGGTGGGCGACGTCCACCATCTCGCGCTGGAACAGGCCGCGGGAATGGAAATGTACCTGCCCATGCGGCAATGCCAGGATATGTCCTCCGCGGACCTGGTGGTGCGGAGTTCCCTGCCCCCGGCGGAACTCGCCGCCAGCGTGCGCGCGGCCCTCAAACCGATCGTGCCGAACCTTCCCGGAAAGGACTTCCGCATCCTCCAGCAGTTGGTGGATAAAGCCGTCTCGCCGCGCCGCTTCGTGGTGCTGCTGCTGGGGGGATTCGCGGTGTTCGCGCTGATACTGGCGTCGCTGGGAATTTACGGTGTGGTCTCCTACGGCGTGAACCAGCGGACGCAGGAAATCGGCATACGGATGGCGCTGGGCGCTTCCGCGTCCCACCTTCAGGCCGGCATTATCGGGCAGACGCTGGGGCTTGCCGCGGCCGGCATCCTGATCGGCGCGGTCGCCTCCCGGGTGCTGGCGCGCGCGCTCGGCGGATTGCTCTTCGGGGTGACGGCGAGCGATCCAGCAACCTTTCTCGCCATGCCCGTGGTGCTTGCCCTGGTGGCGGTGGCTGCCGGTTATCTGCCCGCCCGACGTGCCTCGCGGATCGATCCCTCCGTCGCGCTGCGTGCGGACTGAGGTGTCACCGGCGCATCCGGCCGCGGCGAAATCGCGCTAACTGGAATACACCGCCACGCGCGCCACGGTGCGGAAGCCCATGCGCTCGTAGAGCTTCAGGCCGGCCGGAGTCGATTGCAGGATGACGCGCCCGGGGCCGCGTTCTTGGGCCACCTCGGCCAGGGCGTGGCGCATCACCGCCTCGCCGAAGCCGCGCCGCTGTGAACCCGGCAGCGTCGCCACGTTGTAGACGCCGATGACCCCGGCGCCGGCCACAATCGAAGTGGTGGAGACCGGTTCGTCGTCCACGTACCCTACGAAGCTCATAAAACGGTCCCACACTCCGGCGTTATCGAACACTTCGCGGAACCAGGTGATGGGCACGTGAAAGCAGACCGAGCCGATCTCGCAGAAGGCATCCCACGTGGCCGCGCCGCGGACGCGCCGCACCTCGATGGGCGGCAGGGGCCGGACGGGCGGCAGAATGCGGTCGGCGATCATGCCGGGCAGTTCGGTGGAAAGGCGCAGTCCATAGTGCTCGAACCAGCGGCGCGACCGCTTGCGCGCCGGCTGTTCGATCCAGTCTTCGCACACCCAGTAAGCCCACTCCTGGCCGCACTGGTTGAAGTGCGCCACCGGCAAGCGGATGCGCTGCTTCAATTCCGTCTCGTTGGCCACGGGACCGGAAAGGAAGGCGGTATTGAACATCTGGAAGGTGACGCCGGCCGAGGCGATGCTCACGCCGGGCAGTTCGCGCAATTCGCCCGCCGTGCGGCTGGACGCGATGGCGCGAAACGATTCCCGCAGATTATCGGCGACGAGTTGAAACTCCACTTGCTTCAGTATCGCCCACGGTGCGCGATTTCACGCGACACACGCGATTTCACGCTCCTTGAGCGGATTTCCCGATTCTGCTATCCTCAATAGGTTGAATTCATAACAACATAGCTTTCCCGGCGTGTTGCCGGGCCTACCTTTGAGAGGTTCACATGTCAGGCCATTCCAAATGGGCAACCATTAAACATAAAAAGGCGGCCACGGACGCCAAGCGCGGGAAGAGTTTCACGCGCATTATCAAGGAAATCTCCATTGCCGCCCGCAACGGCGGCGATCCGGATGGCAACCCCCGTCTGCGTACCGCCATCCTTGCGGCCAAGGCTGTTTCCATGCCGTCCGACAACATCAAGAAAGCCATCATGCGGGGCACCGGCGAACTGGAAGGCGGCATGATCGAAGAGGTGATGTTCGAGGGCTACGGTCCCGGCGGCGCAGCCGTCCTGGTGATCGTTGCCACCGACAACCGCAACCGCACGGTCAGCGATATCCGCCACGCGTTCTCCAAGAATGGCGGAAACATGGGCGAGCACGGAAGTGTCGCCTGGATGTTCGAACGGCGCAGCCAGATCTTCGTTCCGGGCAACAAGGCTACGGAAGACCGGTTGATGGACATCATTCTGGATGCCGGGGCCGACGATCTGCGCAATCTGGGCGACCAGTGGGAGATCCTCTCCGATCCGGCGAGTCACGAGAGCGTGCTCAAGGTGCTGGAAACCAACCACATTCCCCACGAGGATGCCACCATCGCCTGGGTTCCCAAGAATCTGATCAAGCTGGAGGGCAAGAACGCCTCCGGCATGCTGCGCTTGCAGGACGCGCTGGAAGATCACGACGACGTGCAGAACGTCTACTCCAACTTCGATATCGACGAGAAGGAGTTGGAGGCGCTGTCGCAGTAAGGTGCGCGTTTTGGGCATCGATTGCGGTTCGCAACGCACCGGTTACGGCGTAATCGACAGCGACGGGGCGGAACACCGGATGGTCGTGGCGGGGGTGATTTGTACCAGCCCCAAGTGGCCATTCGAGAAGCGGCTGCTGGAGATTGCAACCGCTCTGCGTAGTTTGATTCGGGAGCACGCTCCCGAATTTGGGGCGGTGGAGGAAGTGTTCCACGCGGCCAACGCCAAAACGGCGTTAAAGTTGGCGCACGTTCGAGGGGTCGCCCTGCTGGCCATCGCGGAGGCAGGCGTGGGGTTCGCGGAGTATTCTCCGCTGGAAGTTAAAATGAGTGTGGTGGGGTATGGCCGGGCGGAAAAAAGTCAAGTCCAGGTGATGGTACGGTCTCTGTTGCACCTGCCCGAGGAGATTGCCAGCGAGGACGCGTCCGACGCGCTGGCCATCGCCATCTGTCATGCCACACACGAAGCCACCAGCCGCAGGCTGGCCTAGCAGGTGAGTATGAAGTGGCCGTTGATTCTGCTGTTCGCCGGCTCGCTCGTTGCGCAGGATGCGCAGCGGTTCTTCTATTCCAAATCCTTTCCCGGAAGCACCCCCGCGTACGTGCAGGTGACTCTGGAGAAGAACGGCGAGGCGGTGTACCGCGAAGCGCCGGATGACGACCAGCCGCTGATGTTCAAACTCACCGAAACCGAGACCGCCGAGGTCTATGCGCTGGTGGAGAAGCTCGATTATTTCAAGCGCCCCGTCGAATCCGGACTGAAAGTGGCGTTCATGGGCACCAAGACCTTCCGCCTGGAAAAAGGCGCGCAAAAGAGCGAAGTGCAGTTCAACTATTCGGAGGATGCCAACGCCAGGCTGCTGTGGGATTGGTGCGAGCGGTTGACCGAATCGGCCCAGCACCGCATCGCGTTGGACCGCGCCGCCAAGTACGACAGGCTGGGCGTGGTCAAGGCGCTGGACCTGCTGGGCTCCGCCATCGAGCGCAAACGGGTGGTCGGTCTGGAGCAGTACCTGCCCACGCTGGACCGCATCATCAAGAACGAAAGCTACATGCACACGGCTCGCGCCCGGGCCTCGGAGATCGCCGAGTACATCCGGGCGGGGGTGCCGCCGGCGCAGTAGAAAGCAAAACCGTTTCTCGCCAAGGCGCCAAGACGCAAAGGGATCGCAAAGATAAGGAGAGCACATCTATGGGTTCTTCTTTGCGAATTCTCTGCGTCTTGGCGTCTTGGCGAGAAACTGCTTCTTCCTACTTCAATATCCGTATCGCCCCGTTCGACGTGCTCAGCTCGATCAGCGGGCCGCCATTGCCGATAGTGCCCTCGATGTGGTGCTTGGCGATTTCGCCGCGCAGGCGCATTTCGAAATCGGTGGAGATCGAGGCATTGCTCGTCCCGGCGGACAGGCGGGCGTTCACTTCTCCGGGCAGGTGTAGCGTGATCCCGTTATTGCTGGTGTGGGCGCGCACGGCGCTCTGCGCATTGGGCGGCAGGGAGAGCTCGATTCCGCCATTGGAACTCGCTACCCGCACGGCGCCATCCACCTTTTCCAGCGTGGCATGGATGCTGTTGTTGTTCGTGGTGGCTTCGAATGCCCCCCGGATGCCCTCCGCGCGGATGTGCCCGTTGGAGGTGTGCACATCCACCCCGCCGTCGATGTCCTGCAACTCCACCGGTCCGTTGCTCGATTCGGCATTCAGCGAGCCTTTCAGGCGGCGCACCTCGACGGCTCCGTTGGAGGTCTTCAGGCGGGCCGGTCCGGCGCCATCGGCGATGCGGATGGCTCCGTTGGAGGTGGTCAGGTGCTCCATCACCACGTTGCGCGGCACCTTGATGGCGAACCTAGCGCCGTAGTTCCCGCGCCGCATGCTGGGCCGGACGGCACGCACCGAAACCGAGTTCGCGGCATGATCCACCTCGATCTTGAGGTCGTGGGTGTCCTCCTGGGTACGGGCGTACTTGGTGCCGCTGATATCGACGGTTTCCTGGTCCCACGCCGAGACCTCGACCGAGCCATTAAAGCTCTCTACGTTGAGGCGGCCGCCGGCTTTCAGCGGATAGCTGTAGTGGAAATCCTCGTGATAGCGCTCGAAGCCGCCAAAATCCTCGAATTCGCAGCCGGCGAGCACAACCAGACCGGCGGCGATGGCCGGAAGAACGAACTTGGCGCGCATAATTTGCCCTCGATCAGCTTATTACGCTCGAAGGCGCCGATTTGTTTCACGATTCTGCGTCTACCAGGCGGATCATGCTGATGTTTACAGTGAAGACGCGGTCGTCGTCGGGCACCGTCCATTCGGGCGCGGCGGCGATCTCGATGTTGTAGGTTTCCGCTTCGGGAAGGTCCGCCTCAATGAGGAACAATCCGACGCGCTCCAGGGCTTGCTGTGCCACGCGCACGCCGTTGGCGCGGATTTCCACCATCGGTCTGCCTTTGGTGAAGTGGGTAGGGTGGGCAAAGCCGCGAATGCGCAGCCTTTGCGGCGCGGCGTGGGCGCGGCGGAGCACGGCGGTCGCGCGCGCGCCGATCCAGCGGTATTTGTTGCCGAAATCGCCCTCCAGCTCGTACCATCCGTCACCCAGGCGGGCGGTGTGACTGGGAAGGGAGAAATCGATCACATCGGCGCGGTCGCCCGGGTAGAGTTCGGCGCGCAGGGCGGCGGGCAGCAAATTGTAAACTCTACCTTGGTTGGGGGCGCGATAGCCGCAGGCGCAGAACAGCGTGTCGCCGGGGTCGCGGGCCAAATCGCCGTGGCAATCCGGGCAGCGGAGGAGGGTCTCGAACCGGCCGAGGCCGGCCGGCGGCGGCGCGGAGCCGGCTTTCTTGCAGATGGCGGCCAGGGTTCCGCCCAGCAGGAGCGCGGCGCGGCGGTCATGGCGCGCGGCGCGTTTGACAATTCGCTCGGCCCAGCCACGCTCCGGGACCAGGGTCTGGTAGCGGTGTTCGGCAAAATGCCTGGCGATGAGGCGGCGCCAGTCGCTGAAGTACATCTTGTGGTTCTGGCGGATGCCGAAGCTCTCTTCCTGTTCGGCGCCGATGACGTCGCGCGCCAGGAAGCCGAGCAGTCCCCAGTCGAAGAGCTTGCGCTCCCACGGCTTCATGCGGTCCTGGTAGGGGGCGCGGTAAAGACGCAGGCTGAGCAGGCGGCGCAGGGGTTCCTCGGTGAACAGAAAGACGCCGCCGGGAGCCAGCACGCGCTTCACTTCGAGGAAGACGCTCTCGATATTCATGAACTGGCTGAGCATCTGGCAAGCCATGACGAATTGGATGGAGCCATCGCGGAACGGCAGGTTGACGGCATCGCCGGCGACGCGAATGGGCGCGCGGGAGAGTTGCCAGCGATCCATCAGGGCGACGCCGTGGCGCAGGGCGTCGGCGGAGAGATCGAGGGCGAAGCCTTCGCCAGAGAACTGGTTGGCCAGCATGTAGCTGGTGTGCCCGGCGTTGGCGCCGATCTCCAGGAATGGGGTGATGGGCCCGATGAACTCGCGGTGGGCTTGGATGATGGCGGCGCGGCGAGCGTTCTCGTCGAGGTAGTGGGCGGTGACGCGATCGGTATCGCCCAGCGAGGCGAAGTTGTGAAACTCCACCTGGGAACGCTTAACGGAAAACGATTGGGCGTCGATGGGAGAGGGCAAACCCCTATTTTACCGCGCGGCGGCGCGAGCTCGGTGGCTCGGGAAAGTGCACGAGCGCGCTTTCCGAAGCAGGCGAGCGCGCGGGCGCCGGCTGGAGTACAATCGGTCCTGATATGACTCCTGAACTTTTACCGGAACCGGAGCCCCAGGCCAAGGGTTTGGGCGAGGGCTCGCGATTGACCGGCGTGTTCTTCGAACCCGCCAAGACCTTTGCGGATGTGGCGGAGCGCCCCGGCTTCTGGGTGCCGCTCATCCTGATCCTGGTTTTTTCTCTGGGCTACATGGTGCTGTTCTCGCAGCATGTGGGCTGGGAGCGGATGATCCGCCACCAGACGGAGATGAGCTCGCGCTCGGCGCAGATGTCGCCGGAACAGCGCGAGCAGGGTATCCAGATGGGTTTGAAGTTCGCCCCCGTATTCGCGTATGTGGGCATCCTGGTGGGCGTCCCCCTGGGAACGCTGATCTGGGCGGCGGTGCTGCTGGGAATCGTGAAAGGCATGATGTCGGCGCAGGTGCGGCTCAAACAGGTGTTCGCCATCATCTGTTACGCGGGGATGCCGGGCTTGATCATGGTGCTATTGGCGATCGCGGTAATGTTCCTGAAGCCGCCGGACGACTTCAACGTGCAGAACCCGCTGGTCTTCAATCCAGGCGCTTTTATGGACCCGACGGCCACATCCAAGTTCCTCTACTCGCTGGCCTCGTCGCTCGATCTTTTCCGCTTGTGGCAACTGGTGCTGATCGGCATCGGACTCAAGGCGGCGGGCGGGAAGACGCTATCGATGGGCGGGGCGATGACCGCGGTTTTCCTGCCGTGGGCGATCTGGATATTGGGCGCGGCGGCGCTGGCGGGCGCTTTCAGCTAGACACACTTATCCCGCGAGGAATGGGAGAGGTTCGTTGCGGCGGCCGGGGCTTCGCGGACTTATCGCCGTGCGTTTTCCGGCCGCCAGTGATTTGGTTGGAATCTACGAAGACGTAGGAGCAGTGCTTATTACCTTTGGCACATCGATCGT
>JBEKDV010000201.1:0-13935 GCA_050014175.1 Candidatus Solibacter sp.
GATCTTGGACCGATGAAGCGCATCCCCTCCCTGGCCGGGGGCTGACGTCGAATACACCTCTTCTCGCCGCACCGTGGGCTGTCCGCTCGTTCAGGCTATTGTCTATTGACGGCCGGACCGGCCGCTCACTAGCGCGCTCAAGTGAATCTGCCGGAGCCGGACGAACCGCATCCCCCGGCAGAGAAGGCCGATAACAGCCGTTCCACTTCATCGGACCGGCATTCCGGACATTCCAGATCTCGATCGGCGTCCGCCATGCGACGCAGCATCTCAAAACGCTTGCTGCACTTCTGGCAGCGGTATTCATACATGGGCATGTTGAGTTCCAATAGCCAAGATGCAGTCCCAGACGGAAAGTGACAGTCCGGGAATCCCTTGCCCTGTCACGGACGGCGTTGAATTGCATCTTCTTGAATGGATTGTATTCACGAACCGGAGGTTTCAGGTGGACTTGCCTCTTCCAGCCCAGCCGCCACCATCGCTGGCACAACATTGTAACTCGCTGATCGACGTGTCACGGCGCATCAGCGCGCATCGCGATCCGGAGGAGCTATTTCGAAACCTCCCGGCCGAACTGCGGCAGATCGTTCAGTTCGACGGACTGGCCATTGTCCTCCACGAAGAAACCACCAACGCCGTTTCGCTGAGGGTGCTGGATCTGAGCGGCTACCCGACCGCCGGGATCCAATCGCCTATGGCTGAACAGGAAGCCATGCTCGGCTGGATTCAACAGCACGGAGAACCGCTGGCGATCCGTCTCCCCGATCAGCAGAGCCTCATCCCCTGGCTGGACTTTCCAAAGGACCTGGGGATCAGGGCGGTGTGCGCATTGCCATTGAACACCATTCATCGCCGATTGGGGAGCCTGATTTTGGCCAGCACTGACGCTTTCGCCTACGCCGCGGAACAAGTGCATCTGCTGTCATTGTTGGCCGACCGAACCGCCCTAGCAATCGATGACGCGCTCACCCACGAGGCCTCGCGGGCCGCGCAAGCGGAGTTGGGGAGCAAGAACGAACGACTGAAGCTGCTTCTGGATCTGAACAATGCAGTTGTCTCAAACCTGGAGCTTCGGGATCTTTTGCGGGCCATTGCGTCCAGCGTCCGCCAGGTCATGAAGTGCGACTCCGTCGGCGTAGCGCTGCCGGATCCCGACGACCAGCGGTTGCGCATCCACGCCGTCGACTTTCCGGAAGGCAAGGGACTCATCAGAGAGGAAAGCAAGGTCCCTAGCGCCGATGGTCCGACCAGCCGCGCGTTTCGAAAAGGCCAGACGATTGCCCTCGACGCACACGCACTGTCCGGGCTGGACGCCGGCGACCTGGCCGTCGCCGAAGGCTTCCGGGCGCTGTGTGACATCCCATTAGTGAGCCGCAACCGTTCTCTCGGAGTATTGTGCCTGGGCCGGCTGCACGACTGTCCCTTCACCGGGGATGAAGTGGAGTTCCTCCGCCAGGTGGCCGCGCAAGTCGCTATCGCCGTGGAGAACGCCCTGGCGTACCGTCAGATTGCCGATCTCAAGGACAAGCTCGTACAGGAGAAGCTCTACCTGGAAGATGAGATCCGCAGCCAGATGAACTTCGATTCCATCGTCGGCAACAGCGCGGCCCTGCAGAAGGTGCTGCGCCAGGTGGAAACCGTGGCGCCGACCGATTCGACCGTTCTGATTTATGGCGAGACCGGCGTCGGGAAGGAACTGGTGGCGCGCGCCATCCACAACCTCAGCTCTCGCTCCCGGAACGCATTTGTGAAGCTGAACTGCGCGGCGATTCCGACAGGTCTGCTGGAAAGCGAGATGTTCGGCCACGAGAAAGGCGCCTTCACGGGCGCCATAGCGCAGCGTATCGGCCGCTTCGAATTGGCGGACAAGGGCAGCGTCTTCCTGGATGAGGTGGGCGAGATTGCGCTTGAACTTCAGCCTAAGCTTCTGCGCGTGCTGCAGGAACGGGAATTTGAGCGCTTGGGGAGTTCCCGCACCTTGCGGACCAACGCCAGATTGATTGCCTCTACAAATCGGGATCTGGCCGCGATGGTCAAAGAGCAGAAATTTCGAATGGATCTCTACTATCGCCTGGATGTGTTCCCGGTCCACGTCCCCCCGTTGCGCGATCGTCCGGAGGACATTCCCCTTTTGGTCCGTCACTTCGTCCAGCAGTTCGCCAGACGTATGAGCAAAACCATCGACACCATCCCCTCGGACACCATGAACGTCCTGGTGCGCTACCAGTGGCCCGGCAACATCCGCGAGTTGCAGAATCTCCTTGAGCGGGCCGTGATTCTGTCCGCCGGGCCGGTTCTCAAGGTTCCGCTGGCCGACCTCCAGACTCAGCCGGTTTCCCCTAGTGCCGGGAAGCAGGAGACCCTTGAGGAGGCTGAGCGCCGCACCATACTCGATGCACTGCAACGCTCAAACTGGCTGGTCAGCGGACGCAAAGGCGCGGCGGCACTCCTCGGTCTGAAGCGGACCACCCTGCAGTGGCGAATGGATAAGCTCGGAATCCGCAGGTCCGGTGCCGCGTCGGACGACATTCCTTTAGGCCCGCGCCGGTAAGAAGACAAACAATCGGCGGTCGTGCGGCCCGATTGTCCTGGTGGGGGTGCGTGCTTTATTCGACCCTGCAGCAACAGTACACGAACTGCTGCGTGGCTCCCCACGGCGTGCGATGCAATTCCTCCGCGTGTTCTTCGATCCGAAATCGCCCGCCAAACTCCCGGTGCAGCGCCTCCGCGTCATAACGCATCACTTCCAAGCCGCTGCACTTCGTTGGACCTTCCGGCCCGAAGGTGCTCACGATCACATGGCCCCCGGGTCTCACGGCATTGAGCACTGAACGGACATACGTCTCGCGCTGCGTCAGGTCTGTCAAGAAATGAAATACCGCGCGATCATGCCACACATCGAAGGACCGTGGCGGGAGGGAAATCTGCGTAATGTCGCCCAGCATCCAGTGGACGAAGTCGGCCGAGCGCCCCAACCGCTGCTTCGTCGCTTCGATGGCCGTTGTTGAAACATCGAGAACCGTGAGCTGATGGTATCCTCTGCCGAGAAGATCGTCTACAAGCGTAGACTCTCCCGCACCGACATCGATGATCGATGCTGATCGTCCGGGCGTTCGACGCTCAATGAGGTCCAGCGAAACCTCAAGATGTGGACGATACCAACTCACGGTATCCGGCGCCTTCGTGCTGAAGACCGTCTCCCAATGCGTTTCCACGTTCATCCGATTTGCCTCGATTCTATAATTTAGGCCGGATGGCTATCATCAACCATAGGTCGGTGGCGCTAGCCCTCGTATTCCCGACTCCCGGTCTCCACGTTACAAATGGGTCCTCGCACCTCACAACCTCAAAACCGGCCAGTCCGACTTCCTTCCGCACCAGTTCGGGGTCGATTTCGTGAAGCTTGAGCTGGTCTGCCCGGGGTTGGGATCGATGCTCTCCGAAACTGTAATCTGCAATGGCGAGCCTGCCACCGGGCTTAAGCGAATGCAAGAGTTTCTCCAGCATCGCGTGATAATTCGTGAAGTGGTGGTACGAGTCCACGATCAAAATCCCGGCCAACCGGTCGCGTGGCAGTTTTGGATCGTCCACCATCCCTTTAACGACTTCAACATTCAAAAGCTTGAACCCGTTAACCCTTGCGTTCAGCCATCCCATGGCGGAATCCGAGACATCTTCCGCAAAAACCTTCCCTTCAGGGCCGACCATCTCCGCCAGGCGCATCGAGTAGTAGCCCGCGCCTGCCCCTACGTCAGCCACCCAATCTCCCAGCGAAACCTGCAAAGCAGCCAGGAGTTCAGTCGACCTCTGGTACGGTTCCCGGTTTGCGTCACCGGTCTTAAAGTCCTCCAGAGTGGACGGGTTTCCCGCGCTTACAGTGGATGTTTGCTGAAAAGCGAGTGACTGGCAGATTACCGTCGTCAGCATGACCAGCCCGAGGGAAACGGGCGTCAAGAGCCGACGGGTTCGTATCAAAGGGCAGGCGCTCGCCATTGCTGGAATTGTAGCGCGTGGGCAAACCCAAGGAGGGAATGCCCGGGGTTCCGTTGAAAGTAACGACTCCCGCGTGATCCACTTTACGACGCCTTTCTCAGCTTGACAACTGCCGACTTAGGCGGCGCCAACGCTTCCAATTCTCTGATGAGCGCAGGAATTTGTTTGTACCCGGTGATCCGGCGGAACTGCTTCTGCGCAACGAGGAGTCCTGACCCCACCCAGCGCTCCCGCTGATCGCCGCCGTGCCAGCGTTTCACGTTTCGGCAAGGCGCGGCGGCACTCCTCGGTCTGAAGCGGACCACCTTGCAGTGGCGAATGGATAAGCTCGGAATCCGCAGGTCCGGTTCCGGGGAGCCGGGAACTTAGATTAGTGCACCGTTTCAGAAGTGTCCGGATGTTGAATCGCTATACACTGTGAAATACGGGAAAACGGATTGAGCGACCATCCACAATCGGAAATCTGCAAGAACCTATGAACGAATTCGATCAACAAGCGAGAGGCTGGGACAACGACCCGGTTCGAGTGTTACGTGCCCGGGCAGTGGCGGACGCAATCCGCAACCACGTGCCGCTTACTGCCCGCATGAACGCCATGGAGTATGGCTGTGGAACCGGCCTGCTCAGCTTTGAGCTACGCGGCGACATCGGTCCGATTACCCTAGCCGATAGTTCCGAAGGGATGCTCGAGGTTCTGCGTGACAAAATTGCTGCTGTTGGCGCCGTCAACATGACACCCATGAAGCTGGACCTGGCTGTGGATCCACTGCCGACTGACCGCTTCGACCTAGTCTACAATCTGATGACCCTGCACCACATTCCGGATACCGAGAGCGCGCTACGGAGTTTCCATGCGCTGCTGCGTCCCAATGGATGGTTGGCCGTCTGCGACCTGGACAAGGAGGATGGTTCGTTCCACGACCCAGGTTTCGACGGCCACAATGGCTTCGATCGCTGCGTCTTGGAACAGAAGCTTCAGGACATCGGATGCATTGACGTTTGCACCGTGACCGCTTATGAGTTGGAGCGCGAGAGGGGTGGAATCAAGCGGGTATATCCTCTCTTCCTGCTGCTCGGCAGGCGAGCCGAGGGATGATTCTCACCGCGGCACCCGGCCGCCGATTACCCTTGAGTAGTCCGCTGAGGGCTCCTCTATCGGCCCCGGGGAATACTTGAAACCGAGTATTTTTGCGAACTGGCCGTTTCCATTCGTGCAACGGTCAGTCGTCTCGCCTCCACCTTTCGCTGGGTCTCCGTTGCCGCAGCCCCGAACCAGTTGCCGGCATAGCGATGTCAGGCGCGGTCCGACCCGTGCCAACATACCGGCATTCTGACGGCGGTCTGGCACCGCGCGCCCGTCACCGCCGCGGATCAGCCGCGTAACTGGTCTGGATTGCATCGATTGCCGGACGCCGCGCTGTGGCGGTACGGATGCGTATGAGTAATGCGAAGTATCCAGGCAGGAGGCAAGCGATGAAGACCGCGAATTTCCTTTTCGGACTCGTTGCAGTCATGGCGGCGGGCGCGCCCCGATTAACACGCGGTGCGGAGCTGAAACCCGAGACCATGCAGGCGTGGAACCAGTACGTCCTCAGTGCCGACTCGCACATGCACGAGCGGCTTGAGCCCGGCCACCAATTCCTGTGGACCGACGAGTCGCCTGACCGGAGCGCGCGCCTCAGACGAGGCGAAATCCTGGTTGCGCCGATGACCGGGCTCGGCACCCGGCGCGTGCCGGACGGTCTCATCCACCACTGGGTCGGAGCCTTGTTCATTCCCGGCGCCACGCTCGAAAGCGTTCTATCTGTCGCTCACGACTATGACCACTACAAGGAAATGTTCCGGCCGAAGGTAGTGGACTCCAAGCTGATCGCGTGTGAGGACGGCCAACAGAGGTACTCCGTGCTTTGGCTCAATAATGTCCTCTTCGTGAACGCCGCCTTGAAAAGTCAGTACGAGGCTCGCGATTTCCCGGTGGACCAGCGGCGCTCGTACAACATCGCCCACGTCATCAGCGCCCAGGAGATCGAATCTTACGGGGAGAAAGACGAGCGCGTCCTCCCGCCGGGCCAGGGTAACGGCTTCATCTGGCGGCTGCAGAGCATCGCCAGGTACGAGGAGCGCGATGGCGGAGTCTATGTGGAACTCGAAGCCATCGGCCTGACCCGCGACATACCGGCGTCCCTTCGCTGGATGGCAAATCCTCTGGTCGCTCGCCTTTCCCGCAGTACTTTGGCGATGTCGCTGCGTCAGACTCGCGAAGGGGTCGCCGCGTCGACCCGCGAGCCGCGGGCGTTGGCTCCGTGTGGAACACGCGGCTTCCGCGGGGGAAGCGCGGTAGCGAGCGAAGACTATTGAGCCGCAAGGAGGCCCACGAATGAGTGGAACGTTGGGCATTAGGGTGGCTGTCATCGCGATGTCGCTCGCCGCCGTGTCGGTCGCCGGCAGCGTGGAGGTCGAGCGGGCGCGGGAGTTCTATCGACGGGCGGAGTATCAGGCGGCTATCGACACCCTGCTGCCCTTGGCACGGAGGGGTGCGGACAGCCTGGAACTGCTCGGCCGGGCGTATTACATGAGTGGGCAGTACAAGTCGGCTACCGACTACTTGGAGAAAGCGGTGGCGCTGGATCCGTCGAATGCCGGTTTCTACGATTGGCTGGGTAGAGCCTATGGCAGGCGCGCCGAAACGTCAAGTTTCCTCACTGCTCTTCCCCATGCCGCGCGGACTCGCGATAACTTCGAGAAAGCAGTCGCGCTGGATCCGGTCAACCTCGAAGCGCTCAGCGATCTGTTCGAGTATTATCTGGAGGCGCCGCGGGCACTGGGAGGTGGCATGGAGAAGGCGGAAGCCATCGCCGCCCGAATCGGCCGTCTGGACGCAGCCGAATTCGAGTGCAAACTGGCGGAAATCGCCGAAAAGCGAAAACAGCATCAGGTGGCGGAGCAGCACCTGCGCCAGGCCGTGGCGATCGAGCCCGGCCAGATCGGCCGTGTAGTTGACCTCGACGAGTTCCTCGCCAGGCACGGCGGGTACGAGGAGTGTGATGAGCTGTTCCGCATGGCCGAAGAGAAGAACCCCGACTCGCCCAGGCTCATGTTCGCCCGAGCGCGCCTGGAGATCCATAGCGGCCGAAATCTGAACGAGGCGAGAAAGTTGCTTCGTAATTATCTAGCCGCGCCAATCACATCCGATGACCCACCCCGGTCGGAGGCGCTGCGGCTGGTCAAGATGGCTTGGAGCCAGTAGGCTTGCACGGGTTCCCACCAGGCCGTAGCGGTCGTCTCCGATTATGGGCGCCTCGTGTCACTATTCGTTGCGGTCTGCATCCTAGTTGGTGGAGCCACCCATGGACACCCCAGGTTTTAAAACGATTCTTTGCCCCGTAGACTTCGGCGAACTCTCAGCTCACGCGCTGCGGCATGCAAACTTGCTGGCCGGATGCGGCAGTGCGCAAGTCATCGCAATCTACGCCAACTGGTTTGAAGCGCCGGCCTATTTCACTGCGGGACGAGTGGAGGAACTGCGGAAACAGTTCCGGGAAGCTCTCGGTGAAGCGGAGCGCAGTCTGAAGGCCTTTGTCGACTCGACCCTCGGTGAGAGCGGAGACAAGGTCGAAACCCGCGTTGTCGAGGCGCTGCCTGCGGACGGCATTCTGGGACTGGCAGCCAGTACGGGCGCGGACCTGATCGTAATGGGGACGCACGGCCGGAGTGGATTCAGCCGCTGGATGTTGGGTTCCGTGACCGAACGAATCTTGCGCGAGAGCCCGGTTCCGCTGCTCACCGTGCGCGCCGCTCCGCGAGGACCGGTTCGGCGCATTTTGAGCCCAATCGATGGCACGGCAGCATCCCGCAACGCCTTTCGCCTTGCCGCCGGTCTGGGCGCATGCTTCAACGCCGAGATTACGGCGGTCTACGTCCATGAAAGCGGATCTGCGCACTCGGTGCCGGATCTGTGCACCTGGATTCCGGCCGAATCGCGGCAACGCTGCAACATCCGTGAGTTGGTCCGGCATGGGGACCCGGCAGAGGAGATCGTTGCCCTCGCGTCGGAAGAAGCATTTGACCTTCTGGTGATCGGCGCGCCTCACCGGCGGTTCTTTGAAGGCCTGGTGCTGGGCACTACTACCTTGCGTGCGGTTCGTCACGCCCCCTGCCCGGTTTTGACGGTGAGTGGTCCCGGAGAGGTTCGATAATGCCTGAATGGGTCAGCTTCGTAGGCTTTTTGCTGCTCTACTTGATTGTGATGAAGTGGGTGCTGCCCAAGCTGGGGGTGCCTACTTGAATGGCGAATTCCTGCGACGTCGCGGCGCGACGTAAAGAGACGGAACAGAAATCACCATCCACACCGGAAAAGCGGGCACGCTGACCGGCTTGGGTTATCTTGAAGGGGGTGAATGAGTGTCATGCGGACTGGCGAGACGATTGGATATGGTTACGTGCGAGAGGTGGCGCTGGAGTTTGAACAGGCCATCACCAGGATCGAAGCCGCGCTCAAGACCGAGGGCTTCGGGATCCTGTGCCAGATCGACATTCAGGCCAAGTTGAAGGAGAAACTGGGGGTCGAGTTTCCGAAGTACGTCATCCTCGGCGCCTGCAACCCGCCGATCGCCTACCAGGCTCTACAGGAGGAAATCAACCTGGGCCTGCTGCTGCCGTGCAATGCCGTTGTGTACGAGCAGGCCGGCCGCATCCACGTGGGCGTTGTGGACGCGGCGAAGATGCTCTCCGTGGTCGGCAACCCGGCAATGGAAGCCATGGCGCGGCAGGTGAATGAAAAACTCCGCCGCGCCGTTGATCTCGTGGCCGCGCCGGTCGCAGCCTAATCCGCCTTCGGCCAATGCCAAGGGCAGTGCCAATGCCAGGAACAAGGGCAATGCCGGGGCCAGTGCCAGGGCCGCCATGGGCGACACCAATGGAGTTGGCATTTGCGAGAGGACCGGTAAGCCGGTAGGCGAGGGGCGCGGTCCGGTGAACGGCCGGGGACGCGGTATGGGCGGAAATTGTCCCAACGGCGCGCCGCAGGCGCCGCCGAAGTAGCCAGAGGATGACGATTGTGTGGGCTGGCTACCTTGTTGTCCGAATGCCGCCAGGTCCTGCGCTTTCATCTAACCACCTCCGAACCTGATTGGGCATCTGGAGCACCAATAACTATCCCTTTGAAAAACCGTGACCGCGCCGCTGTCTGCACCCGACGCGCTACTGAGCGGGCGCGTGGAACAATCCCGCGGTGCCGGATTGACCTATGCCGTATGGGACGCTCCCGGGACCGCCTCGAAAGTCCAGGTGCCCTTTGAGACGGTTGGACCGAAGGTAATACTGCGACGCAGACGCCGGTGCGACCTTCAACCGCGATCTGCGCGTGTTGTTTTCCCAGACAGTCGACTATCCGGTGAAGAAGTAAGCGCCGCCTATTTCGGGGAACTCGACTTGTCCACCGACAGGCCGGCCGCTTGATAGGCCGCCAGTCCACCCGTCAGCGACGAGACGTTTGTGTAGCCCATTTTCCCGAGGACGTCTGCGGCGACTGCCGACCGCCCGCCTCCCTGGCAGTAGACGACGATGGGAGTCGCCTTTTGCGGGATCCGGGATTCGATGTTGATTTCCAGGACGCCGCGCCCTACGTGAATGGCCCCCGGGATCCGGCTTTTGTCCCACTCATTGTCTTCCCGGACATCCACTAGTATTGGGGAGGGGCTTGCCTTCTGAAACGCACCGAGTTGGTCGGCACCGATTTCTCGGATGCGAGTCTTGGCGTCCTTCACGAGGGCTTGAAAATAAGCGCTGGTGCCGGCAGGCCTGACAGCCGGCGTGCCAGTTTGTGCGGGCAACGAGACGCTGAAACACAGGCAGCAGGCGGAAACCAGCAGCAGCGGTCGGATTCTTGCCATGAAACGGTCCTTTCCGGTTTTGATAGCTCTTTGGAGGCTCCTGCCTCGGGCTTACTCCGGAATTTCCATTTTGGATTTCCAGGTCCTATTCAGTCTACACCCAGCCGACATCCTTTGGTCTCGCTGGTAGCCGTCTTTCAGAAGGGAGCGATCTTCGGCTCTTCAACGGCCTTATTTGCCACTCTTCTGTCACCTATCGGACAAGACTGCATCATGAGTTGTAGGCCAAGGTGGTCGTGTGGCCAGCCCGGCCGCGGATGGAGGAGTGAAGCGTGCGGTATTTGCGAATGAAGCGTTGGTCGCCGTATTTGGTCGGCGCATTGATCGGTGTGCTTTCGTGGTTTGCCTTTTTCAGCGTGGACCGGCCCATAGGAGTGTCAACGGCGATCTCCAGGACTGCTGGGATGATCGCCGGCACTGTTGCCCCCGATCATGTGGCCCGGAACTCCTATTTCTCGAAATTTCGTCCGGTCGTGGACTGGGAATGGATGTTGGTGGTGGGGTTGGCGCTGGGAGCGTTCGTTAGTTCGCGCCTGTCGGGCGACAGACCAGCTGAGACCGTGGATCGTCTGTGGCGTGCGCGGTTCGGAGCATCCCGGCAAAAACGCTACCTGGTTGCGTTTCTCGGCGGCGTGATCCTCATGTTCGGCGCACGATTGGCCGGGGGATGCACGAGCGGCCATGGAATCAGCGGCTCGCTGCAACTCGCTCTATCGGGGTGGGTTTTCTTCGCCTCAGTTTTTGTGTCCGGTATACTCACCGCGCTGAGGCTCTTCGGCAAGGAGAACGCTCATGGCTGACCCAGTCGGCAAGTTAGCGCTCGGCCTGATCACCGGGTTTTTCTTCGGCTTCCTTCTGCAGAAGGGTCACGTGACCAGGTACCCGATCATCGTAGGGCAGTTCCTGCTCCGGGACTTCACAGTCCTGAAGACGATGCTGACGGCTGTCGTGGTCGGCGGAATTGGCGTATACACACTGAGGGCGTTCGGACTCGCATCACTGCATGTCAAGCCCGCGCAACTGGTGGCGGTATCGATCGGCGGCTTGGTCTTCGGTGTGGGAATGGTGCTTCTTGGCTATTGCCCAGGAACGGGCGTGGCCGCCGCCGCCGAAGGGAAAACCGACGCCCTGTTTGGTGTTGTCGGGATGATGTGCGGAGCCATGCTCTTCGCCGAGCAATTCGCTTTCCTCGGAAAGAACGTTCTCACGTGGGTCAATCTCGGTCCCGTGACACTCCCGGAACTGCTTCGGATACCCGCTTGGGCGATTTTCGTCGCTTTGACAGCTGGTGCAGTGATCCTGTTTTGGCAGATCGAGGGTTGGGAGCGGCGCTAAGCCAAGTGCTACCAGAGTTTCCTCACAATTGGCCCGCACGGAAGCGCGCGCTTCAGTGACGCCTTCGCGGTGCCGCAGAACGTCCTGAAACAGCAGGCGAGCCGGTTCCACACGCTGAAGCGTGGCACGGGCAAGAGTTCCGGCATCCTGCGAGAGGCCTCCTCCGCCAACGCCTCGGTCAGGCGCGACGAGGTGATGAACCTGGCGCCGTGGCTGGCGAGCCGGCGAAGAACTGTCTGCCCACCGTCATCGGCGGAAATCACATTGCACAGATCAACCACTAGTTCGCGGCCGGCGAGCGTAGATCGCGCGGTGAGCCACGTTTGCTCCAGTTCGACAGCCGCCCCTTGGGTCAATGTCCCACTGATCTGAAGGGTCAGCGCTTGCGCACCGTCGTGTATGTAAAACGAGGCCATCTGCTGGCTTAGATGCGTTTCGGACCGGGTGCGTGACAAACAGCAATGCCAGCGACGTGTTTAGGCGACGATTATCCGCCACGGCGGAACGCAACTATATGACGAGTTTGCGTTCATTGCGGACCTGAGCGCGCAGCACGTCCCGGATGAGCTGGCAAACCTGTTTTACTTCTGGAAGGGCGAGCGAACAATAGATCTGCTTTCCCTCACGGCGTGTGGCAACCACGCCCGCCCCTCTTAGAATCGCGAGATGTTGCGAAACGTTGGGGGTTGTGATCTTAAGAGCGGCCTGTAGATCGGAAACCGTCAGTTCGCGCCTGGCGAGCAGGTCTAGCATGCGAAGGCGCTTGCCCACCGTGTCTCTGCGCATGAACCGACAGAGCAAGAATGCGCAGCGGGTCGCGGAGGCGCTTCATGGGCACAAGCACCTCAGCCGTGTGATCTACCCGACCTTGTTCACCGATCCCGAACAGAAGCGCATCTTTGAGAAGCAGTGCGCCTATCCCGGAGGAATTTTCTCGATCGAACTGAAGGGCGGCAGACCCGCGGCCTTCGAATTTCTGCGGCACGTCAGGATCGCCAGGAATGCCGTTTCGTTGGGTGGCGTGGAGACACTCACTTGCCATCCCAAGAGCACGATCCACTCCGGCACGAGCGCGCAGGAAATGACCGACGCCGGAGTCACCGACGGATTGGTGCGCATCTCGGTCGGGATTGAAGACTGGCGCGACCTGCTGGCGGATTTCGAACAGGCGTTGGCGCTCGCGGGGTAACCAAAAACCCGACCGCCTGCAACACCAGCCCTATTGCTTCGCTGTTCCAGCTTCGACCGGATAGCCTTTATCGATCCAGTCTTTGGCGAAGTTGGTCTCGACGAACATCGCCTTTACGCGGGTGAAACCCATCTGCTTCAACAACTCGACGGCGGGTTTCACGTTGGGGCAATTGCTCCACGGACAGCATCCACAATAGAGAATGATCTCGCGGTCTCGCGGGAGCTTGCCGGCAGCCACTTTGAGTGCTTCGAGACCCTCGGCCCTGGATCCAGGGCCGGCGTAGATTGACCCTGGGATATGTTTGCCTCGATAAAGCAGATTGGGGCCCACATGAAAGAGAGCAGGCCTTGCGCCGTTCGTAGCCAATTGGGCGGCCACCTCGCCCGGCTGAATCAAAGCCAGTTCTGCCGCCAGCCCAACCGCCAGCGTGGCCACCGCGAGGATCGTTAGATTTCTCATCCAGATTCCTTTCGGATGCTTAACAGGTTGTCTCCACCATCTTCTCGCAATCCCGCCACGAGTGAACATCTCCTGGCGGAGGGATCTTCAACTTCACCGGACTCAATAGTGGCCCTGTCCGTCGAGCTTCACCTTGCCGGAGAAACTCCGATAGGTATAGACAAAGTATCCGCAGGCAAGGAGCATGCCGGGGATGAACCACATCAGCCCAACCTGGAGACCGTAAACAGGCGCCGCCGAGTTGTGAACGGTCAGTCCAAGCACGGGATCGGCGTTCGAGGGCAGCACGTAGGGATAGGTCCCGAAGGCGGCGCTGGTAAGCATCCCCACAATAAACAGGCAGGAGCAGAGAAAGGCTTCGAGTCCTCCACGCAAACCGCCTAGAACTCGAATGCCGATAAGGCCGGCGATCGCCAAGAGTGGGAAAACGTAACCCCACGGGTGCGCGGCAAAACTCTCTTTCAAATGGGGCTGAATGCGGAAACTGGCGAGCGTGATCAGAACCACCCAGATCAGGAGACCCCACCAGACAGACCTGGCGAACCGGCGCGCACGAACCTCGACCGCTCCTTCTGTTTTCAGTGCGACCCAAAGGGATCCATGCACCGCGAGCGTCAGTAATGCGGCAATCGCAATCAGGATCGTGTACCAATCCAGGATTCCGGTGTTCTTGCCCGCTGTGAAATCGGTCCATAGCGGCAGAAAGAACTCGCCGGACCGGTCGAGCGGTACACCGCGAACCACGTTGCCGAGCGCGGCGCCGAAGAAAATCGCCAGCAGTGCGCTGGCACCTGCGAAAACTACGTCCCACAGCGGTTGCCAGACGAGACTTTGGATGTGGTTGCGGAACTCGATGGAGATGCCCCGCAAGATCAAAAGCCAGAGCACGATCATCAAAGGCAGGTAGAATCCGCTGAAGCTCGACGCATAGAGCCCAGGGAACGCGAAATAGAGGGTCCCACCGCCGGCAAGGAGCCACACTTCGTTGCCGTCCCAGACGGGACCGATCGAGGCGAGAACTGCACGACGTTCCCCTTCGGTACGCGCCACGAACAGGTGGACGAT
>JBEKDV010000202.1:0-13857 GCA_050014175.1 Candidatus Solibacter sp.
TGTTTGTTGACCACGAACACCAATAGCAGCGAGAGCGCGAAGCCCAGCGCCAGGCCGAGCACGAGCGCCAGCAAGCCCAGGAATGCCGCCTCCGTGAGGATCATGCCGCGCACCTGCGCCCCGGACGCGCCCAGGTAGCGCAGCAGGCCGAGTTCGCGGCGGCGGTCCAGCACCAGCGCGAGCAGGGAGTTGGCCGCGCCCAGCATGGCCACCACGATGGCCACCGCCTCCAGCGCCCAGGTGATGGCGAAGGTGCGGTCGAAGATCTCGATGGCGGAGCGGCGCAGCGTCTGGTTGGGGGCCACGCTGACGCCGTAGTTCGCGGTGCGCAGTTGCGCGTCGCGCAGCACGCGCCCGCGATCGGCGCCGGGGGCAAGATAGACGGCGGCGTTGGTGGCCGGCTGGCCGGGCAAATATTGGAGCAGCGTGCCGCGGTCCAGAAGCAGATATCCCTGGCTGCTCGAGTACTCGTAGTAGATGCCCGCGATGGTCAGAGTGACATTGCGCTCTCCCATGGGCACGGTCAGGCGGTCGCCCGCGCGGATGCGGTGTTTGTTGGCGAACGGCTCGCTGGCGATGGCGCGGTCCTGGTGCGGCAGGCTGCGCAGGATGGCGTCGCGGTCTTCGCCGGGGAGGAAGCGCAGGCGGCCGTAACGGCGTACGATGTCCATATCGCCGGCGCCGAGGGTGGCGCGCTCGCCGCGAAAGTGGAAGGGCAGGGCGTGGAAGACGTCGACAGCCGCCACTCCGGGGGTGGCGGCGAGAATCGGCGGGACCTCGGGCGCGAGCGGCGGGTAGTCGCCGGCCGAGGAGGGACCCGCCAGCCGGACGTAGAGATCGGCGCATTGTATGAGATGAGGAAGAAGCGGCTCGGGGTGTTGAGAATTCTGCACCGCGACGGGCCGCGGCGCGATGTCCTGAATGAGGTCCGGGATAAAATGTCCACGATCTCACAGCTTTTGATTTCGGCTGCCGCATGAAGGAACCGCCGCCGAAAATCGCCACGAAGAGGGAAGCGGGGCCCGGCCCGGTGTCACATTCTGCAAAAAACAACTTGCAATAGAAATGTTTTCTGTTATTCTGGAGACGCTCTGGTAACTCAAACAACCGCGCGAGACTATGGATACAGCCGAACAAGGCCTTCTAAGTCGCGATGAAATGGAGAGCAGGCGCCTGTTAGCCGCACAGGATCTGCAAATGGGGCTGACGCAGTCCGAAGTCGCCCGCAAATTCGGGGTCAGCCGCACGACGGCCTCCCGGTGGAACCGCGCGTTGAGCGGAAAAGGGGTCGAGTCGCTCCGCAAACGCCGTGCGCCGGGCCGTCCCAGCCGCCTCACCGCGGATCAACTCAAAACGCTGACGGAAACCTATCGGGCGGGACCGCGCGCGGCGGGCTTCGAGACCGACCGCTGGACCACGGCGCGCTTCGCCGAGGCGATTTTCGCAAGTTTTGGGGTGCGTTACGATCCCGATCACGCGGGGCGCATCATGCACCGCCTGGGTTTGCGCGAGCGTCGCCGTTCGCGGCGGGTGGCTCCGGACGTGCTGTACACGTTCACGCCTCCAGCGGTGGATATTCCCGAGGTTCAGACGGACGTGGCGTAGGTTGCCTGTCGGGAAACCGCTCCCTAAGGTCCAGGGCGTGGCAGGCGTTTCCGCCCTGGGGTCCGCACGAGCGATCAAGCCCGCCCACTACATCTTTGCCAGGTCCGCGAAATCCACATTTCCCCCGGAGATCACCACGCCCACCGTGCGGATCTCCGGGGGCAACTTGCGGAACAGCACCGCCGCCACCGGCACCGCGCCGGAGGGCTCCACCAGGATCTTGAGGCGCAGCAGCACGAATTTCACCGCTGCGCGAATCTCGTCTTCGCTTACCAGCACGATTCGCTCCACCAGTTCCTGCACCACCGGGAACGTCAGCTCCCCGGGTTTGGGCGCCCGCAGCCCGTCCGCGATGGTGTCGGGGTGCACCGAGACCCGCTCCCCGGCCTGCATCGAAAGAAACGTGTCGTTGGCCCCCTCCGGCTCGGCGCCGAACACGCGGATCTCCGGCTGCTGCGCTTTGGCAATCGTGGCGCAACCGGCCAGCAGGCCGCCCCCGCCGACCGGAGTGATCAAAGCGTCCAACGGTCCCGTCTCGTCCAGCAACTCCATCGCGGCGGTGCCCTGGCCGGCCATGATCATGGGGTGATCGAAGGGCGGCACCAGCGTGGCCCCCGTCTCCTTGAGGATGCTTTGCGCGATGGCTTCGCGGCTGTCCTTAAACCGGTTGTAGGTGACGATGCGCGCTCCGTGGGCGCGCGTGGCTTCCATTTTGGATTGCGGCGCGTCCTCCGGCATCACAATCGTGGAAGGCACGCCGACATACTTCGCGGCGATCGCGGTGGCCTGCGCGTGATTGCCCGACGAATATGCGACCACGCCCCGCGCCAGCGATTCCCTGGACAGCGAAAGCACCAGGTTGGCCGCGCCGCGGATCTTGAACGCTCCGCCCCGCTGCAGGTTTTCGCACTTAAAGAACACGCGGGCGCCGGCTTCGGCGTCGAACCCGCCGCTGGTGAAGACGGGGGTCTTGCGCGCCAACGGCCGGATCCGCACAGCCGCGGCGCGCACATCGTCGGCCTGAATGGCGAGAGGCATCCCTTTGAGTCTATCTCGCACGCCCCCTGTGGAGTAGCCTTTTAGGCTGCCATGCCCCGATTCTTCGGGGCATTCTTTGCTGAGGCCAACACTCTCTCGGTACCGGCACAACCCCCCTTGATGCTAGCCTGAAATGTGCTGGAGAAATTACTAACCGAACAGCCCAATCCGGCCTCCGCATCCATCGACACGCTGCCCACGGAGCTGGCCCTTCGCATCATTAACGCGGAGGACCAAAAGGTGGCCGCCGCGGTCGAGCGCGAGATCCCGGCCATCGCACGCGCGGTGGACGCCATCGTCGCCGCTCTGGAAAAGGGCGGCCGGCTGTTTTATCTTGGCGCTGGAACCAGCGGCCGTCTCGGCGTGCTGGACGCGTCCGAGATCCCTCCGACCTTCAGCGCGCCGCCGGAAATGGTGCAGGGCATCATGGCCGGCGGCGAAGCCGCACTCAGCCGCGCCACGGAGACCACCGAGGACGATCCGGCCATCGGCGTGCGCGATCTCTCCGCCCGCGGCTTCACGGCAAAAGACGTGCTGGTAGGAATCGCGGCGAGTGGGAGAACGCCCTACGTGCTGGGAGCGGTGGCCGAAGCCAAAAGGTTGGGCGCGGTGACGGTGGGTATCTGCTGCACCCCCGATGCGGAGCTGTCGCGCGCGGTGGATTTTGCCATTGCCCCGCTGGTCGGGCCGGAGGTCGTCGCCGGCAGCACTCGTATGAAAGCGGGTACGGCGCAAAAACTGGTATTGAACATGCTCTCCACGGGGACGTTCATCCGGCTGGGCTATGTTTACGGCAACCTGATGGTCAACGTCCAGCCGAAGAACGAAAAACTCGTCGATCGCGCCCGGCGCATCGTCGCGCAGGCGGCGGGTGTTGCGCCGGAGCGTGCCGCCCAACTGCTGGCGGAGAGCCGAATGAGCGTGCGTACCGCCATCGTGATGGGCAGGGCCGGCGTCGCGCGGGAAGAGGCGGAACGGCGTCTGGCCGCATCGCGCGGCCGCGTCCGGCAGGCGCTGGGCGAATGAAAGCGGATGGGACAGGCCGGGGTACCCTCCGGGTCCGCCTGTCGCGGGTCCCCCCGGACCCGCTTCAAAGCATGAAAGGGTTCCATGGATAAATTCGTGATTATTGGCGGAGCCGCGCTGCGCGGCGAAATCCCCGCCAACGGCTCCAAGAACTCGGCGCTCCCCGCGCTGGCGGCGTCGCTGTTGACCGATCAAACCGTAACGTTGCATCGCGTCCCCCGCGTGCGCGATATCCGCACCATGGAGCGCCTCCTGGTCGATATCGGCACAAGCGTGGACGTGGATGGCGAAACCGTGCGCCTCCGTACCGAGCGCATCTTGAGCCCCGAGGCGCCCTACGAACTGGTCAAGACCATGCGCGCGTCGAGCCTCGTGCTCGGCCCGCTGGTGGCCCGTTCCGGCCGCGCCCGCGTCTCCCTCCCCGGCGGCTGCGCCATCGGCGCGCGCCCCATCAATCTGCACATCTTCGGACTGGAGCAGTTGGGCGCCAACATCAACCAGGCGCACGGATATATTGAGGCCGTGGCGCCCCATGGCCTCCGCGGCGCAGTCGTGAACTTCGAGCGCATCACCGTAACCGGCACCGAGGACCTCATGATGGCGGCCGTGCTGGCCCGCGGCGAAACCGTGCTGCGCAATGCCGCCTGCGAACCCGAAGTGGCCGATCTGGCAGGCCTCCTCATCAAGATGGGCGCCCGGATCGAGGGCGCCGGCGCCTCCACCATCCACATACAGGGCGTCGAGCGCCTGGGCGGCGCGGAGCACACCATCATCGCCGACCGCATCGAGGCCGGCACCTTCCTGGTGGCCGGCGCCATCACCGGTGGCGATCTCACCGTCACCCGTTGCATTCCCGAACACGTGGGCGCGCTCGTGTCCAAGCTGCAACAATGCGGGGTGGAAGTGACACAGCCCGATGACACCTCCTTGCGGGTCCGCGGCACGGGACGCCTGCGCAGCGTCGATATGACCACCGAAGAATATCCCGGCTTCGCCACCGACCTCCAGGCGCAGTACATGGCCCTGATGACCCAGGCCGAGGGCATCGCCATCGTGGTGGAGACCATTTTCGAGAACCGCTTCATGCACGCCCAGGAACTGGCGCGCATGGGCGCCAACATCCGCCTCGATGGCAAACAGGCTATCGTCGCCGGACCGCGCGAGCTGACCGGCGCCGGCGTCATCGCCAGCGATCTCCGGGCCAGCGCCTCCCTGGTGCTCGGCGCCCTGGTAGCGAAGGGCGAGACGGTCATCGACCGCGTCTACCACATCGATCGCGGCTATGAGAAAATCGAGGCGAAACTGGCCTCCGTGGGAGCCAAGATCCGGCGGGTGGAGTAACCAACAATGGCACACAATCCTGGATTTCTGAAGCTGGTAAACGACGCCAAGGCGCGCGTCCAAGAGATCGATCTCGCGGCGTACCGGAAGATGCGCGAGGCCGGCGAAGCGCACATCCTGGTGGACACGCGCGAGGAAAGCGAGTGGGCCGCCGGCCACGTCTCCGGCGCCGTGCACCTGGGCAAGGGCATCATCGAACGCGATATCGAAACCAAAGTGCCGGGCAAGGACACGAAACTGATCTTGTACTGCGGCGGCGGCTTCCGCTCCGCCCTCGTAGCCGACAATCTCCGCCAGATGGGCTACACGCAAGCCATCTCCCTCGATGGCGGCTGGCGCGCGTTGAGAGAATCGGGGCTGGCGTTGGAGAAATAAGCTCCGCGGAGCAGCCAATCTTGGCTGCCGCCGGCTTTCAGCCGGCGACCTGCACGGACGCCAGCCATCAGTGCGTGACATCTGCCCCCCGCCGTGTTTCGCGCGTGCACGATCTGTAGCCGTGGGCCTTGTGCCGAGCAGGGCCTTCAACGTCGTGCAGTGCGGACATCGCGGATGCCACGGTTAAGCAGAAACAAACTCAACCAGACCATGAACGCCCACCACGCCCAGCAGCCGACAGCGCTAGCACTCATTTGTAACCATCCGTCTCCGGCGAAAGCAGCCCACAAAATCTCTACCTCAACAGCAAGCAGCAACACGCCGAGGGCGAGTTTCCATAATGCGCCGAATAAAGCAGTTTTCTTGGCCATGGTCCAGAATTTATCACCACTTCGGTTAGATTACACTACCCCTCTTGTTGTTCGTGTTTGCAGTGGCTTGCAAGTTTCAGAAGCCTGTGTGAGGATTAATGAGAATTGAAGGCATTTGGGGCTTACGCAGAAAGCCAATGCCTCGTAGAAGGGACAGCGGTCAAGACGGGTTTTATGGAGCGGACATTGCTTGCCGCGCTGATAGGAGCGGCAGGTGGCTTGGTAGTATGGCTGTTCAATTGGCTCTGGCTCCTATATTCGGGGCACAAAACCAGAACTCGCATTCGGACCATGCTGTCAATCGAGGTGGATGAAAATTTGGCTGCGCTTCGTGCCTTTTTGTCCGCAGCCCAGAGTCATGTGACTCTCACGGCTTCACCTTTGGCGGAAATGCAGCGGCGAGACCAATTTGCCACTGCCCTGTTGCCAACATTCAAGCATGCTACTTGGACAGCTTTGCTCGCATCTATACCGCTCGCTCTGCAAGAGCAGGAAATCAGGGGAGTTCATCAGTTTCATCTTGATTTGGATGAATTAGCGAGACTGAAGACGTCTGCTCGGGGCGTGTCTTCTGGCCATGAGTGGTCTGATAACTTTGGGGCTCAAATCAACGCATTGTTGCGGAGAGGGAATCCGCTCAAGAACTGAGCACCAGAGAGGGAAGGCTGCCGCCCGCGCACGCGCCGCCTGCGTGTTCCGGGCGGATATTCTCGGTGAAGAGCTCGATGAAGCGCACCGCGGTCAACTCCCCTGCCCCGGCGATCAGCACCGGCAGGCGTAGCTCCGTGGACAGTGTCGTCCGCACGAGCGCTGTTGCCTGAAGATTCATACAGCGTCCCAGGGGTTGAAGACCGTGACGCCAAGACTGGCAAAGTCCTACACGTTCCGCGTCACGACCGTGAGGTCGCGTTCCAGGGCCGTCGCGGCGATCATGCCATCGGCCGTGTTGAGAGGGGTTCCTCTTAATTGGCATTCACCATCCAGAATGCCCCAACGGTTGGCTATGGAAAAAGTGACCGGCAGAATGCGTCCGCGAAACCGCGGCACCAGGTCATTTTCAAACCACTGCTCCAACTCGGTGCGCCGCCTGCTTGCCGGGAGAATGACAAAACCTCGCCGCAGTTCGCCGATGGATACGGCGCTCAAGTAAAGCGATTGCTCGTCTTTGGCGTAAACCCAATTTGCCACACGTGGCTCGGGACGAGTGCGGATCAGTTCTGAGGCGATGTTGGTGTCGAGCAGAAAACCGCTCACGACAGGTCTACCGGGCGTCCAGTGGCAGGATTACGGCTGAAATCAATGTCATCCGCGAGACCCCTTACTGCTTCGAACACCTCCCGCAGACTTTTACCCTGCGAAGACCGCGTCGTGCCAGCGGGAACATCGACAGCGTTTTCGAGCAAGCTCGCGGCATAGTCTTCGATCGCTCGACCGCGAGACGCCGCCTGCCGGGCGAGCTCGGCCTGAACCTCGGGTCTGATGTCAACGGTGATCGTCATGTCGCCCTTCAGTACCCAACCTACCGCCGCCCTGGTTTAGAAGTCAACTGAATGGTGCAACATACGGAAAACGGTGCAGGCTCCGGCTTCAAGTCCAGCGTGTGTTACATTTGAAGCAAATGAGTAATACACTCACGGTGCGGCTCTCACAGGACCTCGCGGAGTGGTTGGATCAGGCTGCTCGAAACTCCGGCGTGTCGCGCGGCGGCATCGTGCGGATGGAACTCGAGAGAGCCCGAAAATCGTCCAAACGGCCATTCCTGCGCTTGGCGGGTGCGGTCGAAGGGCCGCCTGGCCTCTCCACGCGCAGAGGCTTTTCCCGAAAATGAAGGCCATCGCGGACACCGGCTTTCTGGTGGCATTCGGGAACCGAAGAGACATCCATCATAATTGGGCCTTGGAGATCGCGCAACGCGTCACCGAACCGTTGTTGACCTGCGAAGCGGTCCTTGCGGAAACTGCGTTTCACTTGCGCAGTGCCAGCCTGGTCCTGGGCTTCGTGCAAGACGGGTTGGTCCGGCCGGCATTCGTCGTGGCCGACCATCTCTCGCGGCTCGCGGAACTGGCGGCACGATACGCTGACCGGGCACCCGATCTTGCGGACCTGTGTCTGATCAGGCTGAGCGAACTGCATCCCAGGCATCCCGTGATCACCACCGGCTTGGGCGACTTCAGGATATACCGCCGTGGCCGCCGCGAGGCCATTCCTCATTATTCACCCACCCAATCTGTAGCGCATCCGCCGTCTCATCCCCGCATGAAGACGCTTCTTCAGAGGCCGAGGCTACCAGGCGAGTTTCAGCGACTGGGCCGTCTGATTCATGACGCGGTCCGCCGTAAGCAACGTCCACCCGGAAAGGGATGCCGACGCCAGCAGGTGGAGGTCGATCCAGCCCAGGCCCGTGCCCCACAGCCGATGGATCTCCAGCAAGTGATGGACCTCGGCCTCACTGGCGATCTGCGCCCGCGGCAATGCCGCGAGGTCGGCGAGCGTAACGGAACGATTCCTGAGATTCCCGGCGGCAATCTCTCCGATCACAAACGGATGGATCCCGGCGAGCCCCTCGTCGAGCAGTTGCACCAGGGCCGGTTGCGCCGAGCGGAAGTGGTTGGCCCAGACGGAAGTGTCGACCAGCGTCATCGGGCATCCGCCGGCCGGCGCCGGCGGCCGGTCCGGAAGTTGGGCATGGTGCCGCCGAGGGCGGCGAGGCGGCGAGCGGCTCCCCGCGAAATCAGTTCGCGCAGCCCCGCATGAATCAGGGCGGTCTTCTCCTGAAGGCCGGTGATTTCGCGAGCCTGCCGGATCAGATCATCGTCCAAATTCAAGGTAGTCCTCATATGCATCAGTATAGATGATTGATGCATATCTCGAGGAGGCTTCCCCACCAGCTACGGTTGCTTCGCAAGCCGGTGCCACCAACATAAAATATTTTCCTTCTCCCCTAACCCATTCCCCAACAATCTCTTACCCGGATTCCCCCACTTCCCCCACCCGGAAACACGCACCCCCATGCCGTAACATGGAATCAGCGGGGACACGCACGCTCCGTCCCGCCCGACTCGCTGGAATCGGAGTCAACGGGCCAATTCTGGCCCGCTTTTTACCCTCTTTCCGACGTAACTCCCGTATTATCAACAACCAAGTTTGCGAAAGCGGGCCAGATCTGGCCCGTCTTCGCCGCCCGTGCCGGTAATTCCGCCACCGGTGTAGACTTCTGCCCCACACACCCCGGCTACCAGCTACAATACTTCCAGGCCTGATTAGCGACTATGCCACGGCGTCTCGCCCGGAAATTGATGCTCTCGATCACCGTCATCGTGATCATCGTGGCGGCGGTCTCCGGGCTCGTCAATGTCACCACCGAGGAACAGCAGCTCCTCAACACCATCTTCCTTGGCGCCGATCAGCTCTCCAAAGCCATCACCAGCGCCACCTGGCATGCCATGTTGGACGACCATCGCGAGGCTGCCTACCAGGTGATGCAGACCATCGCTCTCAAACAGGGCATCGACCGCATCCGCATGTTCAATCGCGCCGGCCAGGTGATGTTCTCCACCAATCCCGAGGACCGCGCCGGCGCCAGGGAGACGCCGGCGGCCGGCAACCCTCCCGACCTGCCTACGCGCGTGCGCATTTTCCGCGGGGCCAATGGCGGCCGCCGCCTCGCCATGGCCACACCCATCTACAACGAGCCCTCGTGCAGCCAGGCGGAGTGCCACGCCCACCCGGCGGAGATGAAGGTGCTCGGCGTCCTCGAACTGCGCCTCAACCTGGAAAGCGTGGACCACGAAGTGGCCGGCATGAAGTTCCGCGTCCTGCTGGTCACCGCGGTGGAAATCACCCTGATCAGCCTGTTCATCATCTATTTCACCCGCCGCTTCCTCAGCCGGCCCATCGACAAGCTGATCGAAGGCACCAAGGCGGTGAGCCAGATGGAACTCGACAAGCCGCTGGACATCGTCGGCAGCAGCGAGGAGCTCGACGAGCTGGCGCGCTCCTTCGACGTCATGCGCGACCGCTTGCGCACCGCGCTCGGCGAAATCAACGAGTTCACCCAGAAACTGGAGACCAAGGTCGAAGAGCGCACCCTGCAACTCAAGGCCGCGCAGAAAAAGCTGTTGCAGAGCGACCGCCTGGCCTCCCTCGGACAGCTCTCCGCCAGCGTGGCGCACGAAATCAACAACCCGATCTCCGGCGTGCTCAACCTCTCCATGCTGCTGCAGCGCATGCTCAAGGACGATGGCATCCCGCAGAACCGCATCCCCGAATTCCGCCGCTATCTTGGCCAGGTCACCAGCGAAACCGCGCGCGTCGGGCGCATTGTCAGCGACCTCCTGGCTTTTTCCCGGCGCGGCAAGCCGCAGCGCGCGCCCGCCGATCTCAACAAGATCCTGCGCATGACGCTCTCCCTGGTGGAACACAAAATGAAGCTGAGCAACGTGGCCGTGGAGACCACGTTGTGCGAGGACCTTCCGCCGGCGCCCTGCGACTCCTCGCAGATCCAGCAGGTGGTGCTCAACCTGTTACTCAACGCGACGGAGGCGACGCACAGCAAGACGGAACGGCGTGTGACCGTTTCCACGGCCAAGGGAGACGGCGCCGTACTCCTCCATGTCTCCGATAACGGCGAAGGCATCCTTCCGGAGAACCTGGCCAAGATCTTCGACCCGTTCTTCACCACCAAGCCGGAGGGCAAAGGCGTAGGCTTGGGCCTCGCGGTGTCCTACGGAATCATCGAAGCCCACGGCGGCGATATCGAGGTCAAGAGCACCGTGGGCGAGGGCACTACGTTTACCGTATCGCTGCCCCTGTCGCCGCCAGCCGCGCGGACGGAGCCGCCCCCGGCGGTTCTGGCGCGCAGGGAATGAAGTACCTGTATGTCGCCGCTACCGTTGAGGTCGAGCGCGAGGCGCTCGCAGCGGTCACCGGCAGGGTGGCGGCCGAGTTTGCTTATCCGGTCCGCAACATGGAACTGGGCAGCGTGGATTTCGCCTTCGACGCCGAGCGCCGGCAGTACGGCTCCATCCCCGTGCTCGATATGCTGCTCCGCCGGTGCCCCCAGGACGCCGTCAAGGTGCTTGCGGTGACAGAGCGCGATCTCTTCATCCCGGTGCTGACCTTCGTATTCGGACAGGCGCAACTGGGCGGCCGCGTCGGGGTGGTTTCCTTCGCCCGGCTGCGGCAGGAATTCTATGGCCTCCCGGCCAACCACGAGATTTTTCTGGAGCGCGCTTACAAAGAAGCCCTCCACGAGACCGGCCATCTGTTCGGCCTGGTGCACTGCGCGGAACGCAAGTGCGCGATGTCGCTCGCCACTACCGTCCGCCAGATCGATTTGAAGGACGACGCATTCTGCGCCGCCTGCGGCGCGCGATGGCGCCGCCATTCCGAGGGAGTACAAGTATGAAAACTCACTGGCAGATTCTGGTAGTGGACGACGAAGAGGTGATGTGCGAGTCTCTCGCCGCATGGCTCCGCGAGGACGGCTACGTCGTGGACACGGCGTCCTCCGGCCACCATGCCGTCGAGAAGGCGCGCCTGCGCGACTATGCCATCTACTTCGTCGATCTCAAGATGCCCGGCGGCATGGATGGCATCGAAACCATGATGCAGGTCCGCAACCTCCACCCCGAGGCCTCCATCATCATCATTACCGCCTATGCCACCGTGGACACGGCCATCACCGCCATGAAGGAAGGCGCCCAGGAGTACATCGTCAAGCCGTGCAATCCCGAGGAAATCTCGCTGCTGGTCAACCGCATCATCAAGGTGAAAAACCTGCAGCGCGAAAACACCATCCTGCGCAAGAAACTGACGCGGCAGTACTCGGTGCACGATGTCGTCAGCAAGAACCCGCGCATGCTGGAGATCATGGCGTTGTGCTCCGAAATCGCCAGCCTGCGCAGCACCGTTTTGATCCAGGGCGAGAGCGGCACCGGCAAGGAGCTGGTGGCGCGCGCCATCCACAACGCCGGCGACCGCGCGTCCAAGCCCTTCGTGGCGGTGAGTTGCGCGGCGCTCGCCGAAACGCTGCTCGAAAGCGAGCTCTTCGGCCACGAGAAGGGCTCTTTCACCGGCGCCAATCAGCAGAAGCGCGGCAAGTTCGAGATGGCCGACACCGGCACCATCTTCCTGGATGAGATCGGCGACATTTCACCCAAGCTGCAGGTGGACCTGCTGCGCGTCCTGCAGGATCGCGCCTTTTACCGCGTCGGCGGCAGCGAAGAAGTGCGCGTGGATGTGCGCGTGGTGGCGGCGACCCATGTCAATCTCCAGCAGGCGGTGGCGGAAGGCAGATTCCGCGACGATCTTTACTACCGCTTGAACGTGATTGAGATTCGCATTCCCCCGCTGCGCGCGCGCCGCGAGGACATTCCGCTGCTGGCCGACCATTTCGTGGAGCGCCTCTCCCACGAGTTGGGCAAAGACGTGAGCGAGGTGAGCGAGGGCGCCCTCCGCCTGCTGCTCGATCACAACTGGCCGGGTAATGTGCGCGAACTGGAGAACGCCGTGGAACGCGCCATGGTGACGTGCCGCGGAAGCGTGCTGACCGAGAGCGACTTCGCTTTTCTGGCGCAGACGGCGGCGCCCGCCGCCTCCTGGACGGTCCCCGCCGGCATGACCATGCAGGATATGGAGAAGGTGCTGATCTCCACCACCCTCCAGCGCACCCAGGGCAATATCAAAGAGGCCGCGTCCGTGCTGGGTATCGATCGCTCCACGCTCTACGAGAAAATCAAAAAGTACGAGATCCCGCGATGAGGTGGGGCAGGCGCTTTCGCCTGCCAACTCTTCCTGCTCTACCTTGGGTACGCGCCCGTGATCTTCTTCACCAACCCGTGAAACCGGTGAAACCACGGTGCGCCGCCAAAAAACATGAAGGGGCATTCGCCCGGAATCGTGCGGATCCCGTTGGCCTCGCAGACCTGTAGGGCGGTCGTGGTGACCGCGCCCTGGCCGGCGCCGCGGTAGAACCAAATCCGCTTGATGCCCGCTTCCACGCACTCCCGCACCAGCAGGTTGGTCACGGACGGGGAAGTCATCAACAGGACGCTATCGACGGGTGGCTGGATGTCCCGCAAATGAGCGAAGCAGCGGGCGCCCTCGATTTCCGCGGCTTCGGGGTGCACCGGCACGGGCTGGTAATTCCGTGCCTGAAATTCGCGGAAGAGCATTCGCGAGAAGTCCTTCGGATGGCTGGAGACGCCGACAAACGCAAACCGCTTCTGCGCTAAAAAGTCTTGTACATTTTCCATCTGCGTCATATCGGATCTCGCCCTCCTTTTCTACTGTAGCGCGGCGCAGCGTAGCGTAGCCTTTCAAGGCTGCCATGACCCCATTCATGGGGGCATTCTTGCCTTTTCTTGAGAATTCCGGCGGCTCCCCGCTACCAGTGTGTATGTCCTTCCACTCTCGCCATCTCCCTCACTGGCAGCCGGAAGGCGCACCTCTTTTCGTCACCTGGCGTCTCCACGGCAGTCTCCCGCGCAATCGCTTCCCGCCCCCCAGCGCCACCGCCGGCCAAGCCTTCGTCTGGATGGATCGCTATCTCGATCAAGCACGGTTCGGCCCGACCTGGCTCAAGCGGGAGGACATCGCGCGAAGTGTCTTCGATTGCCTGCACTACGCCGCCGACAATCTGCGGCAATTCGACTTGCACGCCGCTGTCGTAATGCCCAATCACGTGCACGTGCTGTTGACGCCGATCGTCGCACCCGCCAAGTTGATGCAATCGGTGAAAGGCTTCTCGGCGAGGGAAGCGAACAAGATTCTCGGGAGGACGGGCGAACCTTTCTGGCAACAGGAATCTTACGATCATTGGGTCAGAAATGAGAGGGAGTTCCGGAAGATTGCGGCATACATCGAAGAGAACCCCGTGCGCGCCGGACTGGCATCGAGAGCGGAAGGGTATCGCTGGTCCAGCGCCTACGCCGGCTCGAAAGCCGTCGTGGCAGGCTGAAAGCCTACTCTACACTGGGAGTATGGTGCGTCCTGAAAGACGCGTTGTTCTAGCAGGTGGAAGTCCTGTCCGGGTAAGCGCCGGAGCGCCCGGTAGCAGACTCCAGCCGAGCGGAGAGATCCGCCCGCGCCGAGCGGAGTG
>JBEKDV010000203.1:0-13620 GCA_050014175.1 Candidatus Solibacter sp.
AGCCGGCTCAATCTCGCGCAGGCGTTTAACTCCCTGGGCACGACGCTCGCGCCGTGGATCGGCGGCATGTTGATCTTCACTGCGGGGGCGAGGAGCGCTTCATCCATCAAGCTACCCTATCTCGTTTTTGCCGGCACCTTGTTTGTTTTGGCCGGAGTGGTTGGACAGTTCCGGCTGCCGGTTCTCTCCGCCATCGAATCCCATGGCGCTCTACCGGTGGTCGGCGGGCGTACGCTGCACAGCGCCTGGCAAGCGAGACACCTGATGTTGGGCGCGGGGGCCATCTTCCTCTACTGCGGCGCCGAAGTGGCGATTGGCAGCTTTTTGGTCAGTTTCTTCACCCAGCCGGACATTGCGGGTTTGACCCAGCGCAATGCGTCTCACTACGTTTCCTACTACTGGAGCGGCGCCATGATCGGACGCTTCGCGGGAGCGGCGCTGCTATCGCGTATTCCCGCTCACAAGGTATTGGCCGGATGCGCGATGATTGCATCCGCATTGGTCTGGCTGACGGTGCTGTCGACGGGCTATACCGCGCTGTGGGCCATCATCACCGTCGGGCTGTTTAACTCGATCATGTTCCCCAACATCTTCGCTTTGGCGATCGACGGCTTGGGTTCCCTGACTAGCCAGGCATCGAGCATCCTGATTATGGCCTGCCTGGGGCCCGCCGTGATTCCGGTGATACAGGGACTGTTGTCGGACCGTATCGGAGTTCACACGGCGTTCATCCTGCCGGCGCTCTGCTATCTGTACGTCATCTTCTACGGGATGAAAGGCTGGCGCCATCAAGATGCATAGGGCGGCTTTGTTGGCGATGTTGGCCGGCTCGCTGGGTCTGTCAGCGGACCCGACGTCACCGGGAACCGCGGTCGACCCAATGATCGGGACCGATCACGACGGTCAGACCTTTCCCGCCGCCGGAATGCCGTTCGGCATGACGCACTGGACACCGCAAACCCGAGCTACCGAAGACAAATGCGTGTCGCCGTATTATTACAAGGATTCCAGGATCCAGGGCTTTCGCGGTTCGCATTGGTGGAGCGGTTCCTGCAGTCACGATTTCGGCAGTGTGACGATCATGGCGGAGACTGGTCCGCTGAAGACCGACGCTGTCGCGCGAGCTTCATCCTTCCGCCGGGAGCGCGAGTCGGCGACGCCCTGGGCGTATTCGGTGCTTCTCGAGGATTACGGGATTGAGGCGGAAGTCACCGCCGGCCGGCGCGCCGGAGTGCTCCGTTTCAGTTTTCCGGAGGCGGAGGAAGCCTATATTCTGGTGCATCCCAACTCGCTGGCCGCTGAAGGACACGTCCAAATCGATCCACGGCGAAACGAGATTTCCGGCTTCAATCCGGTGCACCGGATTTACGCGGGCAACGGCAAGCTCGCCGGCATCAGCGGTTACTTCGTCGCCCGTTTCAGCCGGCCCATTTCGTCATACGGCACATGGGCCGGCGGGGAGCGCCACGCGGGCTCGCCCGAACAATCCGGCGACGCCGGACAGCCTGGGGCATACATTCGGTTCGCCACCCACACCGGAGACCGCGTGGAAGTCCGAGTCGGAACGTCCTTTACCAGCGTGGAGGAAGCCCGCAAGAACTTGGAGAGCGAAATTGGTTCGCAATCCTTCGAACAGGTCCGCGATACCGCTCGCGCCGCCTGGGAAGCCGCGTTGTCGCGCATCGAGATTCAGGGCGCCTCGGAAACGCAGCGACAGATTTTCTACACCGCGCTATACCATGCGCTTTTGATGCCGAGCCTTTACAGCGATGCGGACGGCTCCTATCCGCGGTTCGCCAGCATGGACGGGCGGATCGAAACGGCGCGCGGATTCGAATACTACGACGACTATTCGACCTGGGACACGTTCCGCGCATTGCACCCGCTGCTGACGGTTCTGGATCCCGAGCGCAGTAAAGACATGGCGCAATCGCTGGTGGTCAAAGGGCAGCAGGGCGGATGGCTGCCTGCTTTTCCCGGCTGGAATAACTATACTGCGGCCATGATCGGCGATCACGGCGTGCCCATCATTGTAGATGCTTACATGAAGGGCATTCGAGGTTTCGATGCGGCCGAAGCGTACCGGTTGATGCGCAAGAACGCGACGGAAACGCCGTCTTCGTTCGCCGAGTACGTGGACGGAAAAGGCCGCCGCGCATTAGCTAGCTATCTGAAGTTCGGTTTCATTCCCGTCGAAGACCCGGTAAAAGAGGCCTTTCACACGAAGGACCAGGTCTCTCGCACCGTGGAATACGCCTACGACGACTTCAACATTGCGCAAATGGCTGGGGCGCTGGGCAAGCGCGAGGATGAACAGATGTTCCTGCAAAGGGCGCGGAACTACCGCAACGTGTTCGACCGGTCGATCGGATTTGCACGCCCTCGCCACGAGGATGGGAGTTTCGAGACGCCGTTCGACCCCGCCAAACCCTCTTCGGGTTTTACCGAGGGAACGTCGTGGCAGTATTCCCTGTTTGCGCCTCACGACATGCCCGGGCTGATCGAGTTGATGGGCGGCAGGCAAGCGCTGGTGGAGCGATTGGACACCCTGTTTGCCAAGAACTACTACGAGCATGGCAATGAGCCCAGCCACCACATCGCCTACCTGTACGACTATGCGGGGGCACCCTGGAAGACTCAGGAAAGGGTGCGGAAGATTCTCGAATCCGAATACACTTCGGGCCCCGCCGGACTCAGCGGAAACGATGACGCCGGGCAAATGTCGGCGTGGTATGTGCTCAGCGCGCTGGGAATCTACCCGGTGTGCCCCGGCTTTCCTTCCTACGAAATCGGTAGCCCGCTATTCCGCGAAGCGGCAGTGCATCTGTCGAACGGAAAGACCTTTCGCATTCGAGCCGAAGGCGTCTCCGCGAGCCATGTGTACATACAATCGGCGACGCTAGACGGAAAGCCTTACCTGAAACCCTGGGTGACTCACCAAGACATTGTGCGCGGCGCTACGTTGTCTTTAAAGATGGGGTCGCGGCCGAACCCATCGTGGGGTTCCGCTATGGAGAGCACCCCACCGTCGATCCCAAAATGAAAAACAGATACAGGGCAGGTGTCGATATCGGCGGAACCAAGACAGCGGTCCTGCTATCCTGCGAGCCACCCGAAGTTCTTTCCCGCATCGAGTTCCCAACGCTGGCGTCTCAGGGCGCGGAGCAGGCCATCGAAAAGATCCGGAAGAGCCTGCGGCAGTTGCTCTCCGCACCGGGTATTGGCGCGCAGGATCTGGTGGCGATCGGCGTCAGTTGCGGGAGTCCGCTGGACCGGATCAACGGAGTGATTCAATCGCCGCCGAACCTCTCGACGTGGGTCGACGTGCCGATCACCTCCATCCTCAGCGATGAGTTCGGCGTACCCGCCGGGCTGGAGAACGATGCCAACGCCGGGGCCCTGGCCGAGCATCGTTTCGGGGCGGGACGAGGAACGCAGCACATGGTGTTCCTGACGATGGGAACGGGACTGGGCGCCGGAATTATCGCGAATGGGCAACTCTACCACGGGGCATCCGATTTAGCCGGCGAGGTCGGACACGTGCGGCTCACGCGCACCGGACCAGTCGGGCACAACAAGGCGGGCTCGGCGGAAGGTTGGGCGAGCGGCGCGGGGATGGCCGAGTACGCCAGAACTGCGGTCGCCGCCGCCGAAAGGGACGGACGATTCACGACATTGCGGGAATTCTCCCGCGATAAAATGGCTCTTACCGCTCACGATGTCGCTCGGGCGGCGCAGGGTGGCGACGCGCTTGCCAAGAGCATCATCGAAACAGTGGGAGAAAAGCTCGGCTCAGTCATGGCGATTCTGATTGACATTCTCAATCCGGAAGTGATCGTCGTGGGCGGCCTGGCGATGCGCCTGGGGGAGGCGATCCTGGAGCCGGCCCGCCGCATGGTGCAGTTGGAAAGCCTGGCGCCCGCAGTCTCCGCGTGCCGCATTGTGCCGGCGGTTCTCGATGAACGGATTGGAGACCTTGCGGCGCTTTGCGTGGCCATGAATGTTGAGGTGAAGGAGGAAGATGTATTTCCAGAGCCTGCGGGAAGCAATCGCGGTCTTTGAATCGCTGAACGACATCGCTGCCCCGCTGCGGGCCGCAACCGAATGGTGCGTAGCGGCGTTTCAGTCCGGAGGCCAGATTCTGATTTGCGGAAACGGCGGCAGCGCTGCCGAAGCACAGCACCTCGCCGGAGAACTGGTGGGCAGATACAAGCGCGAGCGCCCAGCCTTGCCCGCGGTGGCCCTGACCGCGGACTCGGCGATTCTGACCTGTATCGGAAACGACTATCGCTTCGAAGATATTTTCGCGCGGCAGATACACGCCTTGGGCCGCCCCGGCGACATCCTGGTGGTCTTCACGACGAGCGGCAATTCTCCTTCCGTGTTGAATGCCCTGATTGCCGGCCGGGAAAGGGGTCTGAAATCGATTGCTTTTCTGGGCCGCGACGGAGGAAAAGCCAGGGATCTTTCGGACGGCGTGTTACTGGTTCGACACGCGGATACCGCACGAGTGCAGGAAGGACATCAGTTCCTGATGCATTGCCTGATGGATGGAATCGAGGATGTCCTCAGCCCCCAGGCAGGGACGAGAGAACTTTCCGATTTGGACTGCAACTAGGCTTGTAGGCGTTACTTAAGACAGAGCTATTGGAGAAACGTATGAACGGATTGCATTCTGGAATAGGGGCCGTCGCCGCCCTGACGGCGGCGCTGGCGATTCTCTCCGGAACCGGGATCGGCGCTCAGGAAACTGTGCTCATCCCGCACGTCGACGGCGATTCGTGGCAGGTGGCTGGCGATCCGGATCTGGGCAAGTACACAGATCCCAGGCAGCAACCGGTGGACTTCGCCATCTGGCAGGCGGCTGACGGAACATGGCAGATCTGGTCTTGCATCCGCGGTACGAAGTGTGGCGGCAATACCAGACTTCTCTACCGGTGGCAGGGCGCTAAGATCACCGATCGCGACTGGCAGCCGATGGGCATCGCGATGGAGGCCGACGCCAATTTTGGCGAGACGCCGGGTGGTCTTCAGGCTCCCTATGTGATGAAGATCGGCTCTGAGTACATCATGTTCTACGGCGATTGGAAAAACATCTGCAAGGCCAAGGGCGTGGACGGTAAGACCTTCGCCCGGCAACTGGGGTCCAACGGCAAGGCGGGGATGTTTACGGAGATGTTCAAGGAAGGGCCGGAAAACAACGCCCGTGATGTCATGGTGATCCGCATCGGCAGCCTATACCACGCCTACTACACAGCCAGTTCGGAAAATGTGGGCGCCGACTTCGTGCGTACTTCAAAGGACCTGAAAACCTGGAGTGCGTCGAAGAAGGTCGCTTTTGGCGGCGCGGCCGGTACGGGAGGTAGTTCCGCGGAGTGCCCCTTTGTCTACTATCACCGGGCCTCCGGCTACTACTATCTGTTCCGCACGCAACATTACGGCGAGAAAGCCCAGAGCACCATCTATCGGTCCCGGAACCCGATGAATTTTGGCGTCAACGACGACCGGTACCTGGTTGGCACGCTTCCGATCGCCGCTCCCGAGATTGTGGATTATGGAGGGCAGTTGTATATTGCGTCGCTTCTGCCTAACTTGAAGGGGATTCAGATTGCGAAGCTCAAGTTCGCGCCGAAGCAGTAATGGGCTTTCGGTGAATGGCGGAACTGCTGGAAGGAGACCAACTATGAGCGCCACCAGGAGATCAGGCACGGCAGGGCGCCCCCACCTGGTGGCGGCGCCGCGATCCAATGCATCAGGAACTGAGAGTGGCCGGCACCGAAGGGCGCCTGGGAAAGGGACTCCACAGAAGATGCCCCCAATGTGCCCGGCGCGAATCACCTGGACCGCCCATCTGATGCTTGCCCTGCTGATTCCGATGATCGGTGCCGGGCAGACGGTTCCGGATGCAGCGGCGCTGGTGAACCCCTTCATCGGCTCGCGACTATCGTCCGTGCACGACTACGGCAAGACCGTGCCCGGCGCCGTCAGGCCATTCGGCCTCCTGTACTGGAGTCCGGATATGGCGGACGAAGTCTTCTACACCTACGACAAGCCGGTTACCCGCGGTTTTAGCCTCACCCACATCAGCGGTCCGGGGTGCGGGCTATTCGGCGATGCGCCAATCTTCCCCGTGCTTGGCGGGCCGCAGGAGCCATCGTCCACCAAATCCACGCTCTACCAGGCGACGATCGACCATGCCGCCGAACACGCGGAGCCTGGCTACTATCAGGTAACTCTGGACTCCGGCGTCGACGTGCGGTTGGCCGCGCAAATGCGCGCCGGAATCGCGGAATTCCACTTCCCGTCAGGCCCCGGCAACCCCACGCTGCGGATAGACTTGGGCAGGAATCTGACCCGCGTGACCATGGCCGAAATCCAGTTCCAGAACCGCATGATCACCGGCTCGGTCTCGAGCGGAGGGATTTGTGGCCGCCCCACCAATCGGTATCAAGTCTTCTTCGCAATCGAAGCGGATCAAGATCTGGCAACCTACGGGACCTTCGACGACGATCGCGTCACGCCGGGGAGTCGCGGCGCGAGCGGTCCGCACGCCGGCGGGTATTTCGGTTTTGCCCCTACCACCAGGGTCGTCCGAATCCGGGTTGGAATCTCTTTCGTGAGCGTCGCGAATGCTCAGGCGAACCTGAGGCGTGAGATCCCGGAATGGGATTTTGAGAAGGTCAGGAAGGACGCGCGAGCGGCCTGGAATGAGGCGTTGGGGCGGGTGCAGGTGAAGGACGGCGCGGAAAATGATCGCAAAGTGTTCTACACCGCGCTCTACCACTCGCTAATCCATCCGACTGTGTTCAGCGACGGGAACGGAGAGTACCTCGGATTCGATGGCAAGGTTCACACTGACGGCGGTCATCCGCAATACTCGAGCTTCTCCGGCTGGGACATCTATCGGAGCCAGGTGCAGTTGCTGGCCATGCTCTTTCCCAAGGAGGCGAGCGATATGGCCCAGTCCCTGGTCCGGGATGCCGAGCAGGGCGGCGCGCTGCCACGCTGGGCGACGGCAAATGACGACTCCGGGTCGATGGTCGGCGATCCGTCGGACGGCATTCTGGCCAGCATGTACGCGTTTGGCGCCCGCGACTTCGATACCAAGGCCGCCCTGGCAGCCATGCTGTGCGGAGCAAACGACCCTCAATTACGCTTCCACGCGGTTCTCGCGCGCCCGTATCTGGCGGAATACTTACAACACGGGTATGTACGCATGTCAGGGAGAAGTGTATACGGCGCCGCGTCGGTATCGATGGAGTACCAAAACGCGGACTTTGCGATTTCGCGGATGGCCGATGCGCTGGGCGACTCCGCCAACGCGCGCACTTTTCTGCTCCGCTCAGCCCAATGGCGTAAGCTATTCGATCCCGAAACGAAGTACATCCGCCCGCGGGGCCCGGATGACGCTTTTCTTCCCGGCTTTGACCCGGCATCGGGAACCGGGTTTGTGGAAGGCAATGCTGCCCAATACACGTGGATGGTTCCGTATGATCTGGCGGCGGTGATCGAGGGGATCGGCGGACCCGAAGCGGCGAGGAAGCGGCTGGATTCCTTCTTTAGCCAGAACTACGACCTTCGTACACAGGGGCCCTATTTCTTTATTGGCAACGAGCCGTGTTTCGGCAACCCGTGGATATACAACTGGTCGGGCCATCCCTGGCGTACACAGGAAGTCGTTCGCAATGTGCTCAAGGATCTCTTCACAGCCGGGCCGGAAGGACTGCCAGGCAACGACGATCTCGGCGCGACATCGTCGTGGGTCGTGTTGGCGCAACTAGGTATCTACCCGGAAATCCCGGGAGTGAGCGGAGTGACACTCAATAGCCCGACGTTTCCCGAAGTCACGTTGCGCCTCGGGCAGCGCCAATTGCGCATCACCGCCCCGGGGGCGCCTTCCCGGCTCTACGTGAGGCGTATCACGCTCGACGGTAAACCGGTCCGGAACTGGTGGATAGAGTGGGAGCGTCTCGCCAAGGCATCGAAGCTCGACTTTTCGCTCAGCGCGGAACCGAGCCACGATCCTGGCAAACCACCGCCCTCATTCCCGCCAACCGTTCATTGAGGAGCAAGAGAGTCCCGGCTGGATCGCTGAGGCTGCTTTGGTCACGCTCCAACCTGCCTGCGCTGGCGTGTGGCACAACGCCGTGGCTCTCCAACTCATCCGATACCCTGGGTGGATCAGATCGGCTCAATGTGCCGGACGTTTCCGCGGGATCGCCAGGGCAGCTATCCTTGTTCCCAACCCACCCCAGTCGCTCGGAAGCAATGAAATGCCGGGCCCCGGGTTGCCACGTGGTTCCACCGGAGTTCCTGGTGGGAATGGTTTCGCCGGGCTGTAGCGTGGGCGCGGGACGAGCCGCACCCTACGGCCAACGCAGACTCTGCCAATGACAAAGAGCCACCGATGATTAACTAGCTTGACAAATCCGGCGGGTCGGCATTAACATTCCTATGTAGCCGCACCGATAGGGATTCCGTGATCTCGGTGGTTTGTTTTGTGGCAGGTGCGTTCCGCTCATCGAGAGGCTGTTTCGCGGGCTTGACAGGGACGGCGCGATCGAAGCAGAAGGATACCCACCCGGATGAAACGTCGGACCTTTCTTGCAACTTCTCTGGCGCTGCCTTTAGCCGCGGCGTCCGCCGAACCTTGGGACGCCATCGGCCAACAGAGGCGCCGAGCCGAGATCGGCGCATTGCACCGCAAAGCCTGTGCCGGACTATTCGACTCCGAAGGCGCCTGGGTCGGTCCCCACACGGAAAGCACCGCTCGCATCCGGTTTTGGCATGCGATGTCTCTGCTGGCCGCACCCGAGACCAACGAGAAGGCGAACCGCATCCTCCGCAAGTGCTTTACGGACCGGGCCACGTTTCAGTTCACCTTCTCGCATTTTGAGTTCTGCGGGGCGGCGCAACTCCTGGTCAAGAACCACGCGCAACTGCAACCCGAAACCCGCCAACTGCTGTCCGGTCTCCTGCGGGAAGGCCTGGCGCATCAGGGGTCGATCGAGTTTCGCGGTTACAACGACAACTTCCCCGCCATGGAGAATGTTCTGGCGACGCTCGGTGGCGAGCTATCCGGAGAGGCAGCCGCCAGGCAGCGCGGCCTGGACGGACTGCATCACATGCTCGAACTGCTCCACCGCCGGGGTCTGATTTCGGAGTACACGAGCCCGACCTACACTTCGGTTACGCTTCTGTGTTACGCCGATATCGCGGAGCACTCAACGGACCCACAGGCCCGCGAGCTTGCATTAGAGATCGAGCGCCGCGTGTGGATGGATGCGGCGGCGCACTTTCATCCCCCCACCAACCTGCTGGCTGGTCCTCACTCCCGGGCCTATAACGTGGATAGCGTCGGGCACCTGGGTCAGATCCACATGACGCTGTATCAGGCCTTTGGGGACAAGCTCTGGCTCCACCCCCGCCGCTTCCTATTTCCTCCCGCGGCGCATCAGGTAATTCACCACGACGGCGATGTAGCCTTCATGCAGGTGTCGAACGTCTGGATGGCGAGTGGGACTTATCATCCCACGGCGGCGATGGAGCGGATGCTGTTCCAAAAGCCTCTGCCATTCCGGGTCTCCGCCACGACAGAATGCGGCGAATCCGACGCCGCCGTCCTGATTCAGGATGGCTCCGGCGAATTCAAGAAGTCAGACGAACTCTCCTTCTATCCCTGCACCAGTGCGCTCAGCACTACCTATATGACCGGAGATTACGCCGTAGGCAGCGTCACTTCACCGTGCGGCGACGGAAACCAGACCGATGTTTTCCACGTAAGCTACCGGCGGGCGGCGGTTCCGGCGTCGCTTCAGGACGTTGGCACGATCTTCTGCCGCTACATCTGCAATGACGAGGCGCCCGGTTTGGAGTGGCACGACCCGCGCAACCAGACCGGCGAGCGATCTCTCGACTTATTGGGCGAATCCGGCCGGGTCTACACGGTGCAGAAGGACGGCGCCGTACTCGCGCTTTATCAATCCAAGGGGCAGTTTATCCAAGACTACACCGTCCTGCGCCTCGCCCTCGTGTTGCCGCTGTTCGGGCGCGGATTGAAGCGGTTGGCCATCGGCGACGGCACGGCGTCGACCTCAACTAACCCGGAGATCGTCTGGATCGAGGACGAATACTTGTACGCCGCGTTCCGGCCGATGATCCAGACCAACCACGGCCGCCGTCACGCCGTCTCCATCACTCAGGATCACGGATACGCCACGATTTCGTTCTACAACTATGAAGGCAAGCCGCGCCGCTTCACACGCAAGGAATTGCTGGGCACATTGAACGGCTTCGTGGCGGAGGTCGGCAGCAAGAGCGAATTCGGTTCCTACGACCGCTTCCGTGCGCACGTGCTCGCGGGCCAGGTGACGGACACGGTCGGAGCCGGACAAAGGATTGCCAGTTACACACGGCCCGGAACGCAATTGGGAATGACGCACGGCGTGATTTCCGGCGTTGTGAAGTTCGCAGTGGTGGATGGCGAGTTGCTGAAGCAGGACGCCTGGCGGACCAGTAGCTTATGAAACCCTCGGGAACACCTCTATCGGGAAACTTCGAACCGACACGCAGAGTCTTCATCAGCGCTGCGGCCGCGGCGGCGCTGGCGACCGGGGCCGATACTCCCAGCTTCGAGGCCAGTAAAGAGATCAAGGTTGCAGTTCCGGAGAAGTCGATCGAGGAGTCCTTCCGGATTGCGGTCCGGCTGGTCGAAGACATGCGCCGCCTCGCTTATGGGCATTACGGCAAGGACGGTTTGCTGGCTGTTTCCGATGGCAAGAACGGTCCGCAGCACGGCTACGATCCGCGCGACTTCCACTTCGGTCCGAAATGCGCGGCATACCTATACGGGCATGACGAGCAGTTCTCCCTCGAGATGGGCCGGCGGATTTTTCTGGAACAGTCCGATCCGTCGGATGGCCGATTGACGTGGGATTCCAAGGGCCAGACAGCCATCCACTTCGCGCAAACCGCCAAGTATTGGTCGGACTATGTGAGTTACACGGAACAAGACGCGACAGTGGCCCAGAACTGGGGGCGCGTGCTCCAGACCATCAAGTGGGGCATGGCGACCTACGACTCCAACAGCGACGGCTTACTCGAACACGGCGTAAAGGTGCCGAATAATTTCTGGGCGCTCCTGGTCGGCGAGGCGTTCAACTTCCCGGTAGTAAACAACTGCAGCCAGGACGTGGTGAGCGTCGCCAGCATGGATGTGTGCGAACTTCTCCAGGTGATGGCGGCGCACTCCTCCGCGCAAGGACTTACCGGCAGCGAGTGGCTGCAATCGCACGCCGCTCAAACGCACGAAGCGATCGAGACGTCGGCCTGGGATCCCGATGCCGGCTACTATTACCTGCTGTACCGGCGGCCCGAGAAGAAGTGGCAACATAGCATTCTTCGCATCAACGAAGACAGCCGGGAGCTGGATGCCACGCCATACTATGCGTCGCTGCGTAGCGGCAATCATTCTCGCGCCTTGAAAGTGGCCGAATATGCGCGAAAGGTGCTGCTGGAAGACGGCATCTTCCCCATGCCCCTGCAGTATCCCCCTTATTCCTGGGATAGTCCGAATTACGCGGGAGCGGACACGTTCATCGAAGGAGGCTGCTGGGAGGAAAGCTATTACAACTGTGTACGCGCCTGGTCCGAATGTGGGATGCTGGAGGCGTTGTACGAGGCCGTCCGGCGCCGTAGCGAGGCGCATGCGCGCGATGGCCAATGCATCGAGTGGTACACGCAGACCAAAGGCATCGGCCGCGGCCGCGACCGGTACGGCATCTCGGCGGCGGCCCACGTTTCGGCCATCATCGAAGGGTTGTTTGGGATTACGCCGGCGAAGATCGGTTTCGGCGAAATCAATATCCGGCCGAATCTGCCGGCGAAGTGGGCGGACCAGACTTCCACCGTTCGTGTGACGCTGCCGCATAACGGCTTCCTCGAATACAGCCACCTCTACGATTCGGCTAAGCGAACGGTTACCCTCAAAGTGGCGTCCAACCAGCAGCATAGCGGCCATTTCCGGGTCTTCGCGCCACTGCCGGTAGTGAGCGTGAAATGGAACTCCGTGAAGACCCGCTATGCGAGCGCGCAACAGGCAAGTGGCGGCTTTCTTGTGTACCTGGACCGGGCCTTTCAAGATGGCCTGCTGGAGATTGACATGGCGCCTCGCTCGTGAGGTTGGAGAACTTCGTGATTACAGTGCAGAAATGGATGATCGTGAGCGCGGCTGCCGCGATGCTGACTTGTGGCGCCGGCGCCCAAACCCAACCTCGTGTAGTCACTCCCGGGTTGGACCGGCTGCCGCCTTCGGACGCGGTCGTGCTCTTCGATGGAAAGGATCTCTTGCATTGGGTCCATAAAGACGGCCGCCCGGCAGAATGGACCGTGAAGGATGGTGCCATGGTATGCAATACCGGAACCGGCAATGTGTACAGCCGGGAAAAATTCGGCAGCGCGCAGATCCACGTCGAGTTCGCGATTCCCTACATGCCTCAGGCCAAGGATCAGGCGCGCGGCAATAGCGGCGTCTATCTGCAAGGCCGCTATGAGATCCAGGTGCTGGATTCGTACAAGAACCCGACTTACGCGGATGGTTCCGGCGGCGCGCTGTACGGGCAGTACGCACCGCTTGTGAACGCGTCACGGCCTCCCGAGGAATGGCAGGCTTACGACATCGTCTTCCACGCCCCGGCGTGCAATGCGGGCGGAACCGTGACTCAACCGGGAACACTGACCGTGTTGCACAACGGCGTTCTGATCCAGGACCACGTGACCATCAAAGGCATCACCTCCGGAGGCGCCAAGGACGATCCGTGCGCGGACGGCGCGCTTATGCTTCAGGACCACATCGTTCCCGAAGTGCGCCAAACCTTCATGCGCTTTCGTAACATCTGGTGTCGCTCCCTCGATCGGGACAAACAGTGATCTCAACTTCGGTTATGCGGAACTAATCTTATGAGAACTCGTCCGGTTGCAGTGGCGCTCATCCTAGGCCTTCTCCCCACTCTTTGCGCTCTGCGCGCTCAATCGGTGCTCAAGCCGGGGGATGTGCTGCTGATTTGCGGCGACTCGATCACGGAACAGAAGCAGTATTCCGCTTTTATCGAGGACTACATCCTGATGTCGCAACCCGTGCGCGACGTCAAGACGATCCAGGTCGGCTGGGGTGGCGAGACGGCCAGGCACTTTGCCGATTTCTGGGAGCCCGTCGTGCTCGCATTTGCTCCGACCGTGGCAACGGTCAATTTCGGCATGAACGACGGTGGATATGATCTCTTCCGGGAAGAGATGGGGAAAGGCTATCGCGATTCTTTGGCGAAAGCGATCGCTAAGTTCAAGGAGAGCGGCGTGCGCACGGTTCTCATCAGTTCGCCAGGCGTGGTGGATTCGTACTATTTTAAGAATCCCAAACACAGCGACGTGACCGCGGGCGACTACAATCGAACGCTGGGACGCCTGGGAGACAGTGGCAGGCAACTCGCGCTTTCCGAGGGAGAGATTTTCGCGGATGTCCATGCTCAAATGATGGACACCATGGCGAGAGTGAAGGCCGTGTTGGGGGAACAGTACCCTGTCGCGGGGAACCAGGATGGAGTTCATCCTCTACCCAACGGCCAC